>NZ_JBHLWE010000047.1:0-293680 GCF_042432925.1 Paracoccus niistensis
CCGACCACCGTAAACACAAACCGGGCTCCGGTCGCGGCTGGATGAAAGACCCGTGGCAGGTCAGTCGCCTGCCGCAACAGCTGGTCACTCAAGACTGGACAGTTGGTCGCGGCAGTTCTTTACCAGTCCGTTGATCTGGGAACGTAGCTGTACCGCGTCGCGTGAGCGTTTAATGTAGCGCCAGTTCGGATGCGCCGGGGCCGGGCGGGGCACGCCCGTAAGCGCCACGAAACCGGCTTCCGTTCCAACCGTTGACGGCAGGGGTGCGGCAGGGTTGACTGGTCCGCTTGACTGCCGCCAGGCACCGGGTGCCGCACTGGCCCGGTCCATGGGATTAGCGTCTCTTTTCGTCATCCACCCGCCCTCCTGCGCTGCACAGCGCCATTTTTAGAACTTTCATCTGCCACTTTCTGGTAGCTTACCAATACCTGCGACCTGGCAGAACCTGGGGAAATCCAGTCATTGGAGGGGAGGACCATGGCAACCACACAGCGCGTGCGCATTCATCCTGCAGTCGACAATGGCGTGAAGCAGGGCAATCCGGAATTTTCCGGAGGCGTTCTGACCTGCCATTGCACGAATAGACCGGTGAAGATTCGTGTGGGTGCGCAGACTGCCCATAACCATGTCTGTGGCTGCACCAAGTGCTGGAAGCCGGAGGGTGCGATCTTCAGCCAGGTGGCCGTCGTCTCGCGCGACGCGATCAAGGTCTTGGAGAATGGCGACAAGCTGCAGATCGTCGACAAGGACGCGGTCATCCAGCGCTATGCCTGCCGCGACTGCGGCGTGCACATGTATGGCCGGATCGAGAACAGGGACCATCCGTTCTACGGGTTGGACTTCGTCCACACCGAACTGTCGGAAGACGAAGGGTGGTCTGCGCCGGAATTCGCAGCCTTTGTCAGTTCGGTCATCGAGGCTGGCGTCAATCCAGACCGGATGGATGCCATCCGGGCGCGGCTGCGTGAGCTCGGGCTACCTCCCTATGACACATTGTCACCGCCGCTGATGGACGCCATCGCGACCCATGCAGCCAATCGTCAGGCAAAGCCTGCGCCCGCGGCGGCAAGGCAGAACGCATCCCCAGCGCCCGCTGAAGCAGCACCAAAGGTATCCCCCGTGCCGCAGCGGGGTTCAGCCCCAACGCCACCTGCAAGGGAAGGCAGATCTATGATCAGCCGGCTGATGAACAGGCTTTTAGGACGGTAGTCGGCACCAGGTGGTCAGTCTCTCCTGGTGACGTTCCCCACAGCCGCCTGCCCGCCGTTCTTGACGTTGACGCGCTCGACGCGGACGGGCTGCTGTCCCTTGCTGCGATAGCGCTTCAGACTGCCCATTTGCGCGCTGTAGTCGCGCGCCTACAACACTATGTTGCGGATAAAACATGACACTGGCAGGACTCACTCTCCGCCAGATCTCCTCTTCAGTTTCAGCTTCACCCGTTGTTCTAAGCTGATCTGTCTGCATGTGGCCCGCGCTCTGTTCAGCATTCGCTGCACACAGGCTACATTCACCTCCGCAAGAGGGTGATACATCCTGGCGGTCAAGGTGCGAGGCTCGGGCGGCAAGCTGTCGCTCTGCAGCCGGGTCTCTGTGTGACATCACGTTATCAACCCTCGCAAGTTCGTCCAGATGGTCTTGCAGGCTTACAGCCAGCTTGCCTGAGCAAAAGGCGGACGCCGTTCTGTCCGAAATGATCGAGGCTCGGGAAGCTTGCGGCAGCACTACGGATGCGCAGGGCAGCCTGCCGCGGCAGGTGCCGATGGGCTTTCTCTCCGCAACCGCTCTCGCCGAGGGTCCAGGAACCTGCCGTCAGAGCGAAGCGGTTCGACGGAACAGGGACCCGGCAGAAGGGCCGCCAACTCCGATTCTGAACGTGGAACATCTTGTCGCCTGCGGCGTTGCAGTGGGTTGCTTGATGTTCTTGCCAGGCGAAGCCAGTGGCGGGATGCCCGGCACGGACTGACTGGATCAGCCAGTCGCACGAGCCGAAGAGGGAGGGCACCATGGACATCGTGATAAACGGGCAGGCGCGCAGTTTCGAGGGCGATCCTGAAATGCCGCTGCTGTGGTATCTGCGCGACGAACTGGGGCTCACCGGCGCGAAATTCGGCTGTGGCACGGGGCTTTGCGGCGCCTGTGTCGTCCATATCGATGGAATTGCCAGCTTCTCCTGCGTCACCCCGATGTCGGTTGCCGAGGGTACCGAGGTGGTCACCATCGAGGGCCTGTCGCCCGACGGGACTCATCCGGTGCAGGCGGCATGGCGGGAACTGAACGTCGCGCAATGCGGCTATTGCCAGACCGGGCAGATCATGCAGGCCGCAGCGCTTCTGGCAGCGACCCCCGATCCGACCGACGAAGACATCGATGCCGCGATGAGCCAGAACATCTGCCGCTGCGGCACCTATCCCCGCATTCGCGCCGCGATCAAGCGCGCCGCCGGGCAGGAGGTTCGCTGATGACCACTCTGCACAATGTCAGCCGCCGCGCAGTCCTTCTGGGGATGGGAGCAGGCGCACTGGTGCTCTCGCTCGGCCTCCCCTCTGCCGCGCAGGAACCCGAGGAGTCGCTGAAGTTCGGTGCGGACGCCATGCCGCATGGCTGGCGTGACGACCCGCGCATCTTCGTCGTCATCGCTCCCGACGGCACGGTAACAGTCACCGTCCATCGTTCGGAAATGGGGCAAGGGGTCCGCACCTCGATCGCCATGGCCGTCGCCGATGAGCTCGAAGCGGATTGGAGCCGGGTGCGCGTTGCCCAAGCGCCGGGGGACGAGCCGACCTTCGGCAACCAGGATACCGACGGCTCGCGCAGCCTGCGGCACTTCTTCGAGCCGATGCGCCGCGCCGGTGCCGCCGCGCGCCAGATGCTGCGCGAGGCCGCGGCCGCGGAATGGGGCGTGCCGGTGGACGAGGTCACGGCCGAGAACCATGTCCTCAGCCATGCCGCCTCGGGCAAGCAGGCCGGCTATGGCGACATGGCCGCGCGTGCGGCCGAGGGCGAGATCCCGGCGCGCGAGACGCTGGTGCTGAAATCGCCGGACAAGTTCCGCTACATTGGCCGCACCGATGTCGGGCTGATCGACAATCCCGGCATCGTCACCGGCACCGCCATCTACGGCATGGACGCGAAGGCCGAAGGGATGCTGTTCGCGGTTGTGGCGCGGCCTCCGGTCCTGGGCGGCCGTGTCGTCAGCCATGATGCCGAGGCAGCCATGAAGGTGCCCGGCGTGCAGCGCGTCGTGAGGATCGACCCGCCGCCGCAGCCCTCCGAGTTCCAGCCGCTGGGCGGCGTGGCCGTGATCGCCACCAACACCTGGGCCGCCATGCGGGGGCGCGATGCGCTGAACATCCAGTGGGAGGACGGGCCCCACGGCGCCTATGACAGCGAGGCCTTCAAGGCCGAGCTTGAGCAGGCCGCCCGCAGCACCGACGGAACCGTCGTGCGCAACCAGGGCGATGCCCTTGCGGCGTTGCAGCAGGCGCAGCGCAAGGTCGAGGCGGAATACTACATCCCCCATCTCGCGCAGGCGCCGATGGAACCTCCGGCGGCGCTGGCCATGATCCGCGACGGGCGCTGCGAGGTCTGGGCCTGCGTGCAGGCGCCGCAGGTGACGCGCGTGCGCGTCGCCGAGAAGCTGGGCCTGCCGCCCGAGGCCGTCACCGTGCACGTCACCCTGCTGGGCGGCGGCTTCGGCCGCAAGTCCAAGCCCGACTTCGCGATCGAGGCCGCCCTTCTCAGCCGCGAGATGGACGGCGCGCCGGTCAAGGTGGTCTGGACCCGCGACGACGACCTGCATCACAGCTTCTATCACACCGTTTCGGTCGAGCGGCTGGAAACGGCGCTGGATGACAGCGGCCGTCCCGTCGCCTGGCTTCACCGCACGGCGGCGCCGACCATCGGGTCGATCTTCGCGCCCGATCCCATGCAGAAGCTGCCCTTGGAGCTGGGCATGGGCCTGACGAACATGCCCTTGGACATTCCCAACGTACGGGCCGAGAATCCCAATGCGCAGGCGCATACGCGGATCGGCTGGTACCGCTCGGTCTCGAACATCCCGCATGCCTTTGCGATCCAGTCCTTCATCGCCGAACTGGCGCATGAGGCAGGGCGCGACCACCGCGACTACCTGCTCGACGTGATCGGGCCCGCCCGCAAGATCGACCCGACCGAGCTTGGCGACGTCTGGAACTATGGCGAGGACCCGGCACGCTATCCGGTTGATACCGGCCGACTGCGCCGGGTGATCGAGACCGCCACCGAGGCGGCCGGCTGGGGCCGCGAGATGCCCGCGCGGCGCGGGCTGGGGCTTGCCGCGCATTACAGCTTCGTCAGCTATGTCGCCGTGGTGGCCGAGGTCGAGGTGGACGAGGCCGGCAGCGTCCGCATCCCCGCGGCCCATATCGCCATCGACTGCGGCCCGCATGTGAACCCCGACCGCATCCGGTCCCAGATGGAAGGCGCGGTGATCATGGGCTCGGGTCAGGCGCTGATGTCGCAGATCACCTTCGCGCAGGGCCGGGCACAGCAGAACAACTTCGACACCTACCCGGTGCCCCGCATGGATACCGCCCCGCGCGAGATCCATGTGCATCTTGTCGGGGGCGAGGATTACGGCCAGCCGCTCGGCGGCGTGGGAGAGCCCGGCCTGCCGCCGGTCACGCCCGCCATCATCAACGCCATCTTCGCCGCCACGGGCCAGCGGATCCGCCGCCTGCCGGTCGGCAACCAGCTGAGCAGCTAGGAGAGTGACATGATCCGCTTCCGTCTAGCCCTGAGCGCCGCTTTCGTCGCTGCATCGACAACCTTGGCCGCAGCCGATTGCGCCGACCATCTGGCCCTCATGGACGAGGTGCTGGACCAGGCATCCCGGGAATCCATCGCCGCATCCTCGGGCGGCCAAGGGGTCGCGGGCGCGCGCGAGGCGCGTGCCATGACCGGCACCGAAGCGCCCGGCAACGACGAGACCGCGACCGACACGCCCCCGGATGAACCCCAGCCGACGCAGGCGGCGGGCCATGCGCCCGTCGCCGAGGCAGGCGACAGGGTGCAGCAACTGCGTGCCAAGGTCGATGAGGCGCGTGCCTTGGCAGGTCAGGATGACGCTGCCTGCCGCGAGACCCTGGTAACGGGCTTGCGCGACCTGCTCTCGGGCGAGGAGGAGCAGCCGGGGTCGTGATCCCGAAGGGTCGGCAGACGACCGGAGATCGCGCTGGTTCTTCCGCGCGATCTTTCCCGTGCCGGTGGGACGGTCGCTGCATCGCGCCGATCGGCGGGTCCCCCCACAATCCTGAACCGCATCCGCAAACTTGCCTAAAGCTGGTGAACCCGGCTGGTGGAACGCCTTGTCGCGGAAGGTCGGACCCTTTCGCCAGCCTGAACGAAGAAGCGGCCATGGTGCCAGCGATCCACTGATCCGCTCCGATCTTCGATGGCGTCCCGGACAGGGAGGTGTCATCTGGCCTTGCCGGCACCCTTGTGCCGTTTCGGAACGATATGTCGCCAGCGGCAATTGTCGAGTTGTCCCTGAAGGAGAAGCCCCATGCCCGAACTCAGTTTCGATTTCCTGTTCACGGCCGAGGGCTGGATCGCGATGGCCGCGCTGATCGCGATGGAGGTCGTGCTCGGGATCGACAACCTGATCTTCATCTCGATCCTGACCAACAAGCTGCCGGCGGAACACCGGGCAAGGGCCCGCAGGCTGGGAATCGGGGCCGCGCTGATCATGCGGCTGATCCTGCTGGCGACCATCGCCTGGATCGTGGGAATGACAACGCCGGTCTTCACGGCCTTCGGGCATGCCTTCTCGTGGCGCGACCTGATCCTGATCGCGGGCGGCCTCTTCCTGGTCTGGAAGGCCACGAAGGAAATCCACCACACCGTCGATCCAGTCGATCACAAGGACAACGTCGTGGGTGGCGCCGTCAGCGCCTCGCTGGGCGGTGCCATCTTCCAGATCCTGCTGCTGGATCTGGTCTTCTCGGTGGACTCGATCATCACCGCCGTCGGCATGACCGACCATCTCGCGATCATGTATATCGCGGTCCTTGTCTCGATCACCGTGATGCTGGTCGCGGCCACTCCGCTTGCCAACTTCATCGAAAGAAACCCGACGATTGTGATGCTGGCGCTCAGCTTCCTGCTGATGATCGGTATGTCCCTGATCGCAGACGGCATGGGGTTCCATGTGCCCAAGGGCTACATCTATGCCGCGATGGGCTTCTCGGCCTTTGTCGAGGGACTCAACATCATTGCCCGGCGCAAGAGCGCCGGCGCGGCAGAAGTGGCTGAAGCGGAGGATCGCGCCTAAGGCGACCGGAGAGCCGACCGCCCCTGGTGGCCGCCGGCGCATCCTTTCGGGCGCAGTTCTGGCACCGTCCGGTCTGAGTGCACGGGCAGGCGTCGGGCGGCCTGTTGTGCTGCTGCCGCAAGCCGGGAAACGTCGTTCCCCGGTGCCGTCCCGACACACGCGCATGATCGCTCCCTTTTCTGAAGAATGGGCGACGAGGCAGCAGCGCGGGTCTGGCAAGGTTGCCATTCAGACCCTCGCGACAACGCCGCTCGGCTTTGCTAGGAACCCCCAACCGGAGGCAACGCAGGGAGAGCCGACATGAAGGCGGATGTGGCAGTCATCGGCGCTGGCGCGATCGGCGCCCAGACGGCGGTGCAACTGGTCGAGGGTGGCCTGGACGTCGTGCTGATCGAGCCGGGGACGGCAGGGGCGGATCATGCGGCGAGCTATGGCAACGCGGCCTGGCTGTCGTCGCATTCGGTCATCCCACCGGCGACACCCGGCGTCTGGAAGCAGGTTCCCGGATGGATCGCCGATCCGCTTGGGCCGCTGGCGGTGCGTCCGCTGTATCTGCCCAGGTCGGCGGGGTGGCTTTGGCGTTATCTTGCCTCGGCCTCGACCGCAGCCAAGGTCGCGGCAATCGCCCGCAATCTCCGGGCTCTGCTGATCGATGCCCCGCGCCTGCATGCGGAAGTCGCCGAGCGGGCAGGGCTGTCCCATCTGATCAATGCGACCAGCGGGTTGATGCATGTGTGGCGCGATCGGGACGCCTTCGAAGGTGACGCCTTCGGGTGGAAGATCCGCCGCGAGGTCGGCGTGGAATGGCGCGAACTCAACGGCGAGGAGATCGCCGCTATGCAGCCGGAACTCTCAAGGGATTACCGCTTCGGCCTGTTTGTCCCGGAAGCGGGCCATTGCCGCAATCCCGGGGCCTATGTCGCCGGGCTGGTGAACCATGCGGAACGCAAGGGCCTGCGCCGGATCAAGGCGCGCGCCTTGGGTTTCACGCAGTCGGGCGGCCGGCTGACCGGCGTACGGACCTCGGACGGGACGGTCGCCTGCGGAGCCGCCGTGATCGCGGCCGGTGCCCGGTCCCGCCCGCTCGCCGCGCTGGCCGGAGACAAGGTGCCGCTGGAAAGTGAACGCGGATACCACGTCACCGTCGAGGGCGACGTGCCGGGGCCGGAGATCCCTGTCATGGTGGGGGATCGCAAGGTGATCGTGACCCGGTTGGCGCAGGGCGTCCGCTGCGCCGGGCAGGTCGAGATCGGCGGCCTCGAGGCGGCGCCGGACTGGCGGCGGGCCGAGATCCTGCGCAGGCATCTGGCCGAGATCGTGCCGTCACTGGACACCACAAGGGCGAAGGTCTGGATGGGGCATCGCCCCTCGACCCCGGACGGAATGCCGGTCATCGGGGCCGCCTCGGGGATCGGGGGCGTGATCCATGCCTTCGGCCATGGACATGTGGGGCTGGTCGGCTCGGCCCGCACGGGGCGGTTGGCGGCCCAGCTGGCCACGGGCGAAACGCCCGAGATCGACGTCGCCCCCTTCAGCGCCCGCCGCTTTTCCCGCCGGGCAGCCTGAACGGCAAGCGGCCCGGCATGACGCCGGGCCGCTCACCCAAGTCCTTGCGGATCAGACCTGCGCGGTCGTCACGACCTCGATCATCGCGCCGCCCCCAAGATCGCTGACCCCGACGGTCGCGCGCGCGGGCAGGTCGTCCCCGAAGACCTCGGTCCAGACAGCGTCCATTTCCTTCTTCTTCGACAGGTCGGTGACGAAGATCGTGGCCGAGACCACCCGGTCCAGCCCCGAGCCGGCCTGTTCCAGGTACTCGCCGATCTTCTTGAGGATGTTGCGGGTCTGGTCCGCCATCGGGGCGCTGGTGTCATCGGCCACGCAGCCGCCGATGAACACGAGATTTCCGGCGGTCACGGCGCGGTGCATGATGGGGGTGCGGATGTCGCGTTTGATTGCCATTGGAATCCCTTTCCTATGCGGCATTGAACCGGGCCATGGACAGGCCCGAGATGTCGACGGGCGTGCGCCCCTCGGTGACAAGCTCGGCCATGACCGCGCCTGCGGCCGGGCCAAGCTGGAACCCGTGCAGCGAGAAGCCGCATTGATAGAACAGCCCCCTGTGGCGGAGGCTCGGCCCGACGATGGGCAGGTCGTCCGCAAGCTTGCCCTCGATCCCGGCCCAGGCGCGGACGATGGTGGCGCTGCGCATGACCGGGAACAGCTCGGACACGGTGCGGGCGCTGATCTGCAGCTTGCGCCAGTCCAGCACGGTGCTGTTCGTGTCGATGTCGGCCTGCCCCAGGTGGCCGCCGCCGATCAGCAGCGTCCCGTTCGGGAACTGCTTGAAGGACAGGATGCGCGAGCGGAGGATCACCACGGGGTCGATGAAGCGGGGCACGCGCGAGGTGATCATCAGCATCGGCGCGACCGGCACCAGCGGGATCGGCTCGCCAAGATGGGCGGCGATGCGGCCCGACCAGGCCCCGGCGGCGATCACCAGCCTTGGCGCGGCAAAGCTCTCGCCGCCCGCGTCCACGTGCCACAGACCGTTCTCGAACCGGGGAAGACCGGCGGCGACGCCCTCGCGGATGTCGGCCCCGAGAGAGGCGGCCTTGCGGCGATAGGCCGTGGTCGCCCGGGCGGGCTGGGCCGCGCCGTCGCGGCGCGAGATGATGCCCCCGGTGCAGGTGTCGGCGACGGCTGGCAGGATCCTGCGGACCTCGGCCGCGTCCAGCAGTTCCTCGTGCGTGAAGCCCAGCCGGTTCAGCTCGGCCACCCGCGCCTTGCAGGTCTCGAAATCGGCGGCGGATTCCGCCACCAGCACCTGCCCGTGGCAGTCCAGCGCGCAGTCATCGTCGATGAGATCACCGATGCGTTCCCAGATCGACATCGAGCGCAGCGACAGCGGGATCTCGGCCACATGGCGCGACAGCATCCGCACGCCCCCGGCATTGACGCCCGAGGCATGGCGGCCGGCATAGTCCTTTTCGAACAGCGTGACCGACGCCCCCGCATGGCGCAGGTTCAGCGCCGTCGCGCAGCCGTGGATGCCGCCGCCGATGATCAGGACATCGCGCAGGATCATCAGCGCACCACCGCCTTGACCGCTGCCGGCTCCTGCGGAAGGTCGGCCAGTTCGCTCAGCGTCAGGGGCTTCACGGGGGCGCGCAGGCGATAATAGCCGATCTGCTCGGGCGTCGTGCCGCGCGCCCTGGCCATCAACTCGGTTACCGTCAGCCCGCAGAGGCGGCCCTGGCACGGCCCCATTCCGGTGCGCAGATAGGCCTTGAGCTGGTTCGGCCCGGATGCGCCGATCTCGACCGCGGAAAGGATGTCGCGTGCGCGCACCTCCTCGCAGCGGCAGACGACCGTGTCGCCCTCGGGGATGCGGAACTGCTCGGCCGGCCTGTAGAGCAGGTCGAGGAACTCGCGCCCGCGATTGGCCCTGGCAAGCTCGGCCCGCGCGGCCGAAAGGCCGCTGGCCGGGGCCTTGCGCCCCATCGCCGCCAGCGCGGCACGGGCGGCGACCCGGCCACGGGCAAGCGCCACGCCGACCCCGCCGATGCCCGCCCCGTCGCCCGCGATGTAAAGACCGGGCACCGTCGATTGCCCGTCCTCGTCCAGGCGGGGACGCCAGCAGAGCTGCTGCTTGTCCCAGTCATGCGCCGCGCCCACCGACATGGCGAGGTTGACGTTCGGCACGACACCCTGGTGCAGCAGCAGAAGGCGGCTGGCCATCTCGCCCCGCTTGCCCCTGGCGGTTTCCCATGTGACCCGGTCAAGCTGGCCCTCGCCATGCGCCTCGATGCGGGTGACGTGCTTGACGATGCGGACCTTGGACCGCACCTCGGCCAGCATCTTCAGGCCCTTGCGGAAATAGGGCGTGGTCAGGAAGCCGAAGGCCTTGGGCAGCGCCGCGGCCAGCTGCCCCTTGGGCGTCGTGTCCAGCATTACGTCGATGCGCCCGCCCATCCGCAGGATCTGCCCGGCCAGCAGCCAGAACAGCGGTCCCTGTCCGGCGATCACCGTGGGCTCGCTGGGGACCAGCCCCGAGGATTTCAGCATGGTCTGCGCCGCGCCCGCCGTCATCACGCCGGGCAGCGTCCAGCCGGGGATCGGGAAGGGCCGTTCCATCGCGCCCGTGGCGACCACGATCCTGCCGGCCTGCACGATCCGCGAGGACCCGCCATGCGAGACGCCGACCTGCAGCGATGGATCGATGCTCCAGACGGTCGCGCGCTGGATGACCTCGGCGCCGCTGGCGCGCAGCTTCTGCAGCTCGGCCTCACCGTCCCAGTAGTCCTTGCCCAGCATCTCGCGGTTGGTCAGGGGGGTGGTGGTCAGGCCGCGCCAGACCTGTCCGCCGGGCCCGGCGTTCTCGTCCAGCAGCAGGGTCGAGGCGCCCGCCGCCGCCGCGGCAGCCGCGGCCGCGATGCCCGCCGGTCCCGCGCCGACGACGACCAGGTCGTAGCTGTCCGAATGCAACACGCTCATTTCCCAAGCTCTCTCTTGCCGCGCTGGATTTCGACCTGCATCCCCGGCTCGACCGGGATCAGGCAGCCCTGCCGGTTGCCGACGCCGTTGATGGTGACGAGGCACTCGAAGCAGACGCCCATCATGCAATAGGGCAGCCGCGGCACACCCGAGACGGCGCTGTCGCGCCGCACGTCCAGCCCCGAGGCCAGCAGCGCCGCCGCCACCGTGTCGCCCCGGCGGGCCTGCACGCTCTGCCCGTCCACGAAGATCTCCAGCGTCGGCCGCTGGTCGGCGGGAATATGTGAGAACATCGGTGTCATACGGCATCGTCCGCGTTGAGCAGGGTTTGGGGGGCATCGGCGAAGCGCCGGGCCGAGAAGGAGGCGGGCGCCCCGCCGAGGCCGCCGTCCCGGATGCGGGGCGCCAGCTCGAGCGCGTGCATCGAGGCCAGCGTCACGCCGGAATGGCAGCAGGCGACAAAGGCGCCCGGCGCGCTGGCCGACTGGTCGTAGATGGGGAAGCCGTCGCGGGTCATCACCCGGATGCCCGACCAGGTCCGCACGACGTTCAGCCGGTTCAGCAGCGGGAAGGTGCGGCGGGCGCGGTCGGCCATCACGGTAGTGACGGGCACGCGGGTTTCCCGGTCGTCCAGCATCTCTTCCTTGCTGTCCCCGATCATCACCGTGCCCTCGTCGGTCTGGCGCAGGGTGCCCAGCGGATAGTGCAGGAAGGGCTTGACACGTTCGGTCACGATGATCTGGCCGCGCGTCGGCATCATCGGCGCGAAAAGGCCGACCTGCGGGGCAAGCCGCTCGTTGCCGTTGCCTGCCGCCAGCACGACCTTCGCGGCCTCGATCCGTCCGCCCGAGGTGTGCAGGACAAAGCCCCCGCCCGACTGCGGCTCGATCCGGTCCACGTCATGGCTGGCGCGGTAATCGGCGCCGAAATCGCGCAGCCCCGCGTGGAAGGCGCGAAAGGTGCGCAATGAGTTCACATGCCCATCGTGGGGACTGTAGCTGGCGCCGGCGACATCCGGGCCGATCTCGGGCAGCGCTTTTTCAAGCTCGCTGCGATCGACCATTCCCAAGCCGTAGTCGTTCGGCGCGCCCTGTGCATACATCTGCTCGATAAGCTGCCTGCGCGCGTCCAGTTCGGCCTCGCTCAGGCAGATGTGGAAGCCGCCCGGACGCTGGTAGTGGACATCGAGTCCGGTCTGCTCGCGCAGCGCCTTGGCCAGCGCGGGCCACTGGCGCGAGGCCTCGACCGACCAGCGGGCATAGGGGGGCAGGCCGAGGCCCTTTCCCTGAACCCAGACCAGCGCGAAGTTCGCGCGGCTGGCCCGGCGGGCGGCATCGCCCTCGTCCAGGACGATGACCTTCTGGCCGAGGCGCGCCAGTCCCCAGGCGATGGACGCACCAAGCAACCCGCCACCGACGACGGCGACATCATGAACTCGAGACATCTGCGTGTACCTATGAGTTGCGGTCGCTGTGACCGGACAGGACGGCGTCCAGGCCATAGAGCCGGTCGAGGATGATCAGCACGGCCATGGTGATGGCGATCACGACGGCCGAGACCGAGGTGACGAGCGGGTCGATGTTGTCCTGCACGTAAAGGAACATCCGCACCGGCAGCGTCTCGGTTCCGGGCGCGGCCAGGAAGACCGTCATCGTCACCTCGTCGAAGGACTGGATGAAGGACAGCGCCCAGCCGCTGATGACGCCCGGCAGGATCAGCGGCAGGGTCACCCGGCGGAACAGCTTGAAGTTGCTGGCCCCCAGCGAGATCGCCGCGGATTCGATCGAGCGGTCCATGCCCGTGGCCGCCGACAGCGTCAGCCGCAGCGCGAAGGGGAACACCACCACGACATGGGCGATGATCAGCGCCGTCATGGTTCCCGAGATCCCGCCCTGCGTGAAGAAGCGCAGGAAGGCGATGCCAAGGACCACATGCGGGATCATCAGGGGCGACAGGAAGAAGGCCGACAGCGCGCCCTTGCCCGGAAAGGCATAGCGGCTGAAGGCCAGCGCCGCAGGCACCGCCAGGATCACGGCGATGGTCGAGGAGACCGCCCCCAGGTAGACCGAGGTCCAGAAGGCGCGGATGAACTCGGGGTAATCCGCGATCGCCCTGAACCAGCGCAGCGACAGGCCCTTGGTCGGAAGCGACAGGAAGCCTTCCGGGGTGAACGCCACCACGCAGACCACCAGGATCGGCGCGACCATGAAGATCACGAAAACCGTGTGGAAGGCCAGGGCGAGGAAACCGTTCTTCTTCATCTGAACACCTCGGCATAGCGACGCTCGACCAGCGCGTTCGAGGCCACGATGATCAGGACGATCCCGATCAGCAGCAGCACCGCCACGGCCGCGCCGAGCGGCCAGTCCAGCGTGTTGAGAAACTCGTCATAGGCCAGCGTCGAGGCGACCTTGAGCCGCCGCCCGCCGATGATGGCCGGGGTGGCGAAGGCCGAGGCGCTGAGCGCGAAGACGATGATCGACCCCGACAGGATGCCGGGCATGATCTGCGGCAGCAGCACGCGCCGGACCACGGTGAACTGGCTGGCCCCCAGCGAACGGGCCGCGTTTTCGACCTGCGGGTCCAGCCGCTGCAGCGAGGCCCAGACCGACAGCACCATGAAGGGCATCATCACATGGGCCAGCGCGATCACGACGCCGGTTTCGGTGAACATGAAGGGCAGGGGCGCGTCGATCAGGCCGATCCCCATCAGGAACTGGTTGGCGACCCCGTTGTTGCCGCCGAACAGCAGCGCCCAGCCCAGCGTCCGGGCCACGACCGACATCAGAAGGGGGCCGAGGATGACCAGCATGAACAGGCCCCGCCAGCGCGGGTTCATGCGCTTGAGGATATACGCCTCGGGGGCGCCGAACAGCGCCGCAAGTAGTGTGGCAAGGAACGAGATGCGCAGCGTGCGCAGGAAGATCTCGCCGAAATAGGGGTCGGTGAAGACCTCGATCCAGTTCTCGGCCGTGAACTCCTCGACGATGCCCGTGTACTGGCCCCAGCTGTAGAAGGACAGCAGCACCGTCATGATCAGCGGGATCACGAGAACGGCGATGAACAGCAGCGTCGCCGGCAGCAGCAGCGAGGCCACGGCGGCGGGATTGCGCCCCTCAGCCATGGGACAGGCCTTCGCGGCGCAGGCCCATGTCGGCGGGCGACCAGCTCAGGAACACCGCGTCGCCTTCGACCGGCAGCGGCTGGCCGTCGTTCTGGCGCAGCACCAGGACCTCGCCCTGCGCGGTCTGCACCTGATAGGACCAGCAGTTGCCCTGGAACACGCGCGCGGCAACCGTTCCGCGCAGGCCGGTGCTGTCGAAGCGCATCTTCTCGGGACGCAGTGTCACCACCACCGGGCCGTCGGCGCCCGGCACCGCGGCGCGGAACTCGCCCACCGCCAGCGTCCCGCCCCGGATCTCGCCCGACAGCGTGTTGGTCTTGCCGAGGAACGAGGCGACGAAAGAACTGGCCGGATTGTTGTAGGCCTCGACCGGGGTCGCGATCTGCTCGATGCGGCCCTTGCTCATCACCACGACGCGGTTGGACAGCGCCATGGCCTCCTGCTGGTCATGGGTCACGAGGATGGTCGTGGTCCCCAGCCGCCGCTGGATCGACAGAAGCTCGCTCTGCATCTCTTCGCGCATCTTGGCGTCGAGGTTGGACAGCGGCTCGTCAAGCAGCAGGATCTCGGGGCGGATCACCAGCGCCCGGGCCACGGCGACGCGCTGCTGCTGGCCGCCCGACATCCGGCGGGGATAGCGGTCCTCGTAGCCCTTGAGCCCGACCATCGCCAGCGCCTCGCGCACGCGCTCCTCGCGCGAGGCCCGGTCGATGCCGCGCATCTCCAAGCCGAAGGCCACGTTCTCGGCGGCCGTCAGGTGCGGGAACAGCGCATAGCTCTGGAAGACGATCCCGAGGCCCCGCTTGGCTGGCGGCACCGACACGAGGTCGCGCCCGCCTAGGACGATGCGCCCCGAGGTGGGTTCGGTGAAGCCCGCGATCATCTGCAGCGTGGTGGTCTTGCCGCAGCCCGAGGGTCCCAGCAGCGAGATGAACTCGCCCTTCTCGACCGAAAGGTTGAAGTTTTCCAACGCGACGACGTGGCCGTAGGTCTTGCGGAGATCGGATAGTTCAAGGAACGCCATGTCGGCCCTTCCGAAGGGAACCCTTGGACGGTTCGGTTGCGGACTGACAGGGAAGGCAACGTTCGCCTTCCCTGGGCTTTCTGGCCTGCGGCAGCAGGCAGGCGGTGCTTAGCGCTCGACCTCGCGGTTCCAGCGCTTGGTCCAGTCCTCGCGGTTCTGGTTGATGGTCACCCAGTCCGAGTTGTACATCTCGGCGATGCGCTCGCCGGTCGGCATCGTGGCCCTCATCGCCTCGGGGACCTCGACCTGCCTGTGGACCGGGCCATAGCCGTATTCGACCGCCATGGTGCTCTGCACCTCGGGGTCCAGAAGGGCATTGACGAAGGCCGACGCCAGCGACGAGGCGCCTTCCTTGGCCACCGGGCAGGCCGAGGCGAGAAGCGTGACCGCACCTTCCTCGGGATAGACGAAGGCGGCCGGGAAGCCGGTATCCGCCAGCGCCTGCACGCGGGACGAGCCCCAGACGCCCAGCACCGCCTGGCCCGACTGGAACAGCTCGGTCATCTTGCCCGGCGAGGGCTCATAGGCCAGCACGTTGTCGTTCACCTCGTCGATCATCGTGGCGAAACCCGGCTCGATGTCCTTTTCGGAACCGCCGTTCATGCGGGCGAACTGGACCAGCGTGTACAGCCCGTAGGTGTTGTTGATCGGCGGGATGACGACCATGCCCTTGTACTTGGGGTCCTTCAGGTCGTTCCACGAGGTCGGGGGCTCCCACCCCTGCTTCTCGAAATACTCGGTGTTGTAGAACAGGCCGGTCGCGACGATTCCGGTCGCGACGGCCTTGTCCTCGGGATAAAGCGCCTGTTCGAACAGGTTGGCTTTGTCGAGGCCCTCGATCGGCGCGCAGAAGCCAAGCTCGATCGCCTGGTACATGGGGCCGTCATCCAGGATGGCGACGTCGATCTGCTGGTTGCCCTTCTGCGCCTGCAGCTTGGCCAGCGAGTCAGTCGAGTTGCCGGCGACATATTCGATCTTGACGCCGTGCTCCTGCTCGAACGCCGGGATGACCTTGCTGCGCATGATCTGCTCGAAGGTGCCGCCATAGCCCGCGACGTAAAGAGTCGATTGCTGGGCCATCACGCTGCCGGCGGACAGCACTAGAGCGGTGAAGGAAACGGAACAGATGGCTAGCCGCATGGCTTTCTCCCTGATGTGCCGACAGTCTTCTGCTGCCATGGCTGAAGATGAAGGTCGCAGCTTGATGATGTCCAATGCATAATTGACACAGTCGCATGCACGATTGTTATATGCCTGCATGCGCATCAATCATCGCCAGGTCGAAGCCTTCCAGGCCATGATGCAGGTGGGATCGGTCAGTGATGCGGCTGCCCGGCTGGGCATCACCCAGCCCGCGGCAAGCCGCCTGCTGCGCGATCTCGAGCACAACCTGCGGCTGGACCTGTTCGAACGCAGCGGAAACCGGCTGCACCCGACGCCGGCTGCCTATACACTGTTTGCAGAAGTCGAGCGGTCGTTCAGCGGGCTTCAGCGCATTGCCGCTGTGGCCGACAACCTGCGTGAAAAACGGGCAAGAGTGTTGCGGGTCGCCGCGATGCCCGCGCTGACGAACGATCTCCTGCCGCGCTTCACCGGCAGGTTCCTCAAGGCCAATGAGGGCCTCCATGTCGCGCTTTTCGGCGTCATCACCCCGGTCATCCTGGACTGGATGGTCAACAACCAGTGCGACCTAGGGTTCATCGAAAGCAGCACGCCGACATTTTCCCTGCGGACCATCCAGATACCCGCCGTGCCGCGCGTGGCCGTCCTGTACCGGGGCCATCGTCTGGCCGAGAAGGAGGTCATCCACATCACCGATTTCAACGGCGAGGATTTCATTGCCCTGCCCGCAGAGTCGGTGAGCATGCGGCGGATCCGCGCCGTCATGAACGCCCATGGCGTCTCGATCCGCAGCCGCGCCGAAAGCCCGCTTTCGGAGATCGTCTGCGGCATGGTCGCATCGGGCCTGGGCGTGTCGATCTCGGACCCTTTCACGGCAAGGACAGGGGCTCACCGGGATCTTGTGGTTCGTCCCCTGTTGCCCATGATCCCGTTCTCGTTCACGGCCATCCTGCCCTCGAACGACGTCCCGCTTCCCAGCGCCCGCGACTACATCGCCGGGGTCATCAGGGAGGTCCTGGCCGTCCGCGATGCGGCAAGCCCTCAGCCTCAGGACAAGGCGCCGGGCGTGTGATCCGCTCCACCTGTTACCGGTGGATCGTGCCGCCGCGGGCATGAAGGTTCTTGTCGTTCCTCGTCACCCGTGGCCGGTCTCGGCTGGCCGGACGATCACTGCTGCGCGCGCTCGCGGCTGCGCTGCCACTCCAGGTGGCGCAGGATGGGCGAGGTCCGGCTCTGCGCGACGGCAACCTGCGGCATCGCCATCGCGATCTGCAGCGGCATGCACATCATGGTGCCAAGATAAAGGGCGGCTCCTGCGGCCTGCATCGGAAGGGGAGAATGGGCGGCAGGTTCAAGGTCCGCGCGCGCCTGCGAGCCTGCCCCGTATCCGGCATCCACGTCTTCGTGGAACTGAGGCGCTTCGATCTGGTCGTGGTCAAGCATGATGTCCCCCGGCAGTTGCATGAACAGGCAGGGGTTTCGATCCTGCCCGGAAATGGGTCACTTCGTGACCGTCTGTTCATCAACCAGCGCAGACTGCCGGGGTTTCGTGTGATCTGGTCTTCCGGGCTACTGCTTTAGTCTTAGGGCGCCTTCTGGGTCTGCCCCTTGCAGCGGGTCAGCCTTGCCGGAAAGCAGGTCCAGCGTCTCTGTCAATGGCTGCGGGAAAGGGCAGGCGAGGCTGGGCATCCGCCAGAGCTTGCCAGCGTCGCACATCCTCGGGACCCCGGAAGGCGGCCAGAGATCAGCAAGCAGGCTGTCGGAAGGACGGGGCCGACCGGGGCCGGCCCCGGGATCGTCAGGCACTGCCGATCCGGCCGCCGCCTTGGCGGGTGATCGCGACAACGGCCGGGCGGACCGGCATGGCATCGTCGAAGTCGGGCCAGCGGGTGGACAGGTCCTCGTAATACGAAGGCCGCCCGTGGCCCTCCCAGTCCTCGCCGCCGTCGCCGGGATGCTGGACCGCGACGAAGAAGGTCGTCATGTCCTCGGTCGGGCAGGGACCGCAAAGCTCGCCCCCGACCGGAACGCGGTAGAACAGCCGCGAGGTGCCGCGGGCGTCCCCGTCGGTGTCCACCGCCCACAGCCCGTCCGTGCGGCCCGTGTCCGAGGGCGAGTTGCCGTCGGTCGAGACCCACAGCCGCCCCTCGGCATCCACGGCGGCGTTGTCGGGCATCCCGAACCAGCCGTTCGCCGTCGTCTCGGTCGAGAAGGTCGCGCCCACCTCGGCCACCGAGGGATCGCCGCACTGAAGCAGGATTTCCCAGCGGCCGGTGGTGGCGGTGAAGTCCTCGCCCTCCTCGATGATCTCGATGATATGGCCGAAGGCGTTCTTCACGCGCGGGTTGGCGGCGTTCGCCTCCTCGCGCTTGGTGTTGTTGGTCAGCATCACATAGGCGCGGCCGTTCGCGGGGTTGGGCTGGATGTCCTCGGGGCGGTCCATGGGCGTCGCCTCCAGCAGGTCGGCGGCGCGGCGGGTCTCGATCAGCACGTCGGCCTGGGACTGAAAGCCGTTCGCGGCGGTCAGCGGGCCCTGGCCCTGGACCAGCGGCAGCCATTCCAGCGAGCCGTCCTCGTGGAAGCGCGCGACATACAGCGTGCCTTCGTCCAGCAGGTCCATGTTGGCGGCGCGGTCATCGGGGTTGTAGCGGCCCGCCGTCACGAACTTGTAGACATAGTCGAAACGCTCGTCGTCGCCGAGGTAGAAGACGACCCGCCCGTCCTTCGCCACGACGCTTTCCGCGCCCTCGTGCTTGAAGCGGCCCAGCGCCGTGCGCTTCTTCGGGACCGAGTTCGGGTCCATGACATCGACCTCGACGATCCAGCCGAAGCGGTTCGGCTCGTTCGGCTGCTTCGAGACGTCGAAGCGGTCGTGGAACCTGCCCCAGGCATAGGTGGATTCGGGGATGCCCAGGCGCTCGTAGTTGGCGGCCTCGGGGTGGCCCTGGGGCAGTTCGCCCAGGAAATAGCCGTGGATGTTTTCCTCGGCCATGATGTAGGTGCCCCAAGGGGTGATGCCCCCGGCGCAGTTGTTGATCGTGCCGAGCACCTTCGTGCCGGTCGGGTCGTCCGGGGTCTGCATCCGGGCGTGGCCTGCGGCGGGGCCGCGGATCTCCATCGGCGTGTCGGCGGTGATGCGGCGGTTCATCGGGCCGTCCAGCACGACCTCCCACTTGCCGCCCGCGTTCCTGCGGATCTCGACCACGGTGCCGCCATGGGCCGCCATCTCGATGTCCACGCGCGCCCGGTCCGCCTCGGAGACGGTGATCTCGCCGTCCTTCACCGTGACTATGCCGGGGAACATCAGGTGTTCGTTGGTGTATTCGTGGTTGACGCACAGCAGCCCGCGGTCGGCGCTGCCCTCCAGCGGCACGAAGCCCACGAAGTCGTTGTTGTAGCCGAACTGGCGGCGCTGCGCCTCGGCGGTCTGGGCAGTGGGATCGAATTCCGGCGCATCGGGGAACAGCCGGTCGCCCCAGCGCAGCAGGACGTCGGCGTCATAGCCCTCGGCCACGTGGTGGTCGGCATCCACGCCCGCCTCGACCTCGGGGAAGCTGAAGGCCGATCCGGTCTGCGCCTTTGCCTCGGACGCCGCCAGCATCGCCATCGGGCTGACGGTCGCGGCGATGGCCGCCGTCGCCATCGAGCCCTTCAGGAAGCCACGCCGGGAAAAGCGGGCCGCGATGATCTCTCCCATCGTGCGGTTCGCGGTCGGGTTGGTGCCCGGCCCGTCGGCTTCCTCGAGCCGCGTGGTGCGGAATGGGGTCTGGTTCGTCATGGCTGTCTCCTGCGTGAGCGCCTGTCGGCGCGCTCCGTGGCGTCACGCGGTTCTCCGCGTGCCGAGGGGCTTAGGAGGTGATCGTGAAGATCAGGTGACAGATCCGAGGGATTGCGGGGCGGGTCTGCTAGCTGCCGCCGGTCGCCCTGAACTGCACGCGCGCCGATCGTCCCCTGGCATCGACCACCGTCAGCGCGGAAAAGCCCTGCGGCGCAGGCAATTCGGCCACCGGATCGGATCGGCCGATCGCCACGGGGGCGCCGTTCAGCAGCCAGTTGTAGGGCGGGGTGCCGCCCTTCGCCCGCACGACCAGCGCGGCGGCGGACAACTCGACTTCGGCGCCGTCGGGGGGAAACTGGATCGTCAGCGGTTCGGGTGCCCGGAGGGCTGGACCCGGGGGCGGCAACTCGCCTGCGGGGACGAAGCGGCGCAGGGGCCGGGGAAGCGCCGCGTTCGGAACCGTCAGCGCCGCCTCGGGTGGAGGTGGCAGGGGTACGGTGCGGGGTCCGAGGGCGTCGAACAGGTCGAACAGCACCGGCGCCGCGTAGTCGCCCCCGAAGGCGCCGGGCACGGGCGTCCCGTCCGGGCGCCCCATCCAGACGCCCGCGACGAAGCGCCCGTCGAAGCCGACCGCCAGCGCATCGCGATGGCCGTAGCTCGTGCCCGTCTTGTAGGCCACGCGCCCTGCCGCGCGGCCTCCCGGCGGCTGGATGCCCGAAAGCACGTTCGCCACCTGCCAGGCTGCGACCGGGCCGAAGGCAGGGTGGCCTGGCGCCTTATCCATGCCGGGGCGGTCGTGCAGCCTCACGGGCCGTCCGCCGCGCGCAAGCGTCGCATAGCCTTCGACCAGGTCGGCAAGGCTCACGCCCGCGCCGCCCAGCACCACTGCAAGGCCCGGCGCGTCGCCCTGCACCGTCACGTCCATCCCGGCGCGGCGGAAGGCCGCCATGACGCGGGCGGGTCCCAGCGCCTCGGCCACGCGCACGACGGGCAGGTTCAGCGATTCCACCAGCGCCTGCCGGATCGTCACCGTGCCGCGGAAGCGGTTGTCGAAGTTCTGCGGCTGCCAGCGGCCGAAGGCGGCGGGGCGGTCCTCGATCAGCGTCTCGGGGTGGATCAGCCCCTCGTCGAAGCCCAGCGCATAGACAAAGGGCTTCAGCGTCGAGCCCGGTGAGCGCAGCGCCCGGGTCATGTCCACGAAGCCGCCCGAGGCGCCTGCGGCGAACTGCGCCGTTCCCACCTGCGCGAGGATGTCCCCGCTGCGGTGGTCGGCCAGAAGGATCGCGGCGGACACCTGCTCGGCCTGACCGGCGACGGCGCGGGCGGCGAGCCTTTCGGCCGCGGCTTGCAGGCGGGCGTCGAGGGTCGTTTCGATGCGCGGCGCACCGGGGTTTTCCCGCCGCAGCCGGTCGGCCAGCAGCGCGGCATGGGCGGGGAAGGCGCGGCGGTGGTCGGGCAGGGGCGTGGCGCGGGCGGTCTGGGCCGCCTCGGCGTCGATGATCCCCAGCGCAAGCGCCCGGTCGATCACGCGGTCCCGCGCAGCCTTCGCGGCCGCCCGCGCCTGCGGCAGATCGGGGCGGCGGGTTTCGGGCGACTGCGGCAGGGCGACCAGCAGGGCGGATTCAGCCGAGGTCAAGCGGCGCGGCTCCTTGCCGAACCACATCAAGCTCGCCGCCCGCACGCCTTCGGTGTTGCCGCCATAGGGCGCGAGCCGCAGGTAGAGGTCGAGGATGCGGTCCTTGCCCAGCCGCCGCTCCAGCGCCAGCGCGACCCGCGCCTGCCGCAGCTTGGCGCGCCAGTCGCCGGTCTTGCCGCGTTCCAGCAGCCGTGCGGTCTGCATCGACAGCGTCGAGGCGCCGGACACGATCCGCCCATGCGTGACCGCCTGCCATGCCGCGCGCAGGACGGCGCGGCGGTCCACACCGTCGTGGTGGTGGAAGCGCCGGTCCTCCCAACCGACCAGCATCGACAGGAAGCGCGGGTCCACGCCCTCCTGCGGGGGCGCGAGCCGCCACAGCCCGTTCTCCACCGGAAAGGCCCGCAGCAGCGTGCCGTCGCGGGCCAGCACCTCGGTCCCGACCGGCACGGTCAGAGGCGGCAGTTCGGTCGCGTCGATCCAGCGGTCCCAGACGGTGCGCGCCCGGTCGCCGCCGTGGGCTGCCAGTCCCAGCGCGGCGGCCAGCGCGATCAGGCGGCGGCCGAGGCGGCGCTCGGGGTCAAGGCGTGACGATCGTTCGGCCACTGTCGGTCCAGCCCCGGCGTTCCGGGCGGTACATGTCGGCCACGGTCGCCGCCGGATGGGCGAAGTCCCCTGCCGTCACCGCCCGCAGCCGATAGGCCAGCCGGATCGGCTGGTCGTCATGGGTGGTCAGCGCGGCGGCAAAGCGGTCCTGCCGGAACTCGGTCATGTCGGCCCATTCCGTCACCTGCAGCCAGTCGAGGCCGCCAAGTTCGCCCTGCGTCAGCAGGTTCGGGTTGTCAATCTCGAAGCCCGCGGGCAGCGGGTCGGTGACGATCAGCCGCCCGCCGCTCGCATCGAAGGGCCGGACCTCAACCACCGCGACAAGTCGGGTGCCGCGCGCCACCTGCGCGGGGTCCACCGGCTCGCCTTCCGGCGTGTAGTAGCTGCGGCTGATCGAGAAGGCCGTGCCGCCCGCAGGCTCGGCCTCGACCGGGACGGCGGTGGCGCTGATCGTGACCGCCAGCGGCGCGCTGCCCGTGTTGGCCAGCGTCAGCGCCGGCACCGCGCCCGCATCGCCCAGGTCGGCCGAGGGAGAGGCGAGGGGCACACCGTTCAGCGCCAGCCCCTCGCCCGCGCCGCTCAGCGCCTGCCCGGCCAGCACGATCCAGGCGGCCTCCTGCGTGGAAAGCCGCCCTTCGGCCGCCTCGATCCCGGCCGAGATGGCGGCGACGGCGCCCTCGCGGTCCACGGCCTGGCTGCCTGCCTCGGCAGCCAGCGCCAGCATCCCCGCGCGGTCGCGCAGCAGCGTGCCGTAATCCGCGCGGAAGCCCTGCGTCGGCTCTTTTCCTCCATCCGACACCGCCTGTGCGCGGCGGAACATGGCGTCGGCACGGGTCTGGTCGCCAAGCGCCGCCAGCGCGGCCCCCAAATGGGCGGCGGCAAGGGGCGTCGCGAAATGCTCGGCCCCCGTGTCGGCGTAATAGCGCAGGTCGCTGACCACCGCCGCCCGCTCGCGTGCCAGCACATAGGCGGCATAGGCGGTGGCGGCGTTCTCGGTCGCATCCGCAAATTGCGGGTCACTGGCCGCGTTCAGCCCGTTCTGCAGCGCGGACAGCGCATTGCGGAAGGCGGTATCCGGCACGGAATGGCCCGCCGCGCGGGCGCGCGACAGGAAGTCCGTGACATAGGCATCCAGCCAGCGGTCGCCCGATTCCGCCGTCCACAGGCCGAAGCCGCCCTCGGGCGTCTGCCGGGTCAGGATCCGGGCGATGGCTTCTTCCACGGCCCCGGCGTCGCCGGTCCGGGGCGGCGCCCCTTCCGGCGCAAGGTTTGCCGCGTAAAGCAGCGGCATTGCCGCCGAGGCGAGTTGTTCGCTGCAGCCGTAGGGCCAAGCGGCGAGCTGGGCGATGGCGGCGGGTACGTCCAGCGCGGCGAAGGCGCCGCTGGACAGCGTCACCCGTCCGGTGCCGGGACGGAAGGCGCCCAAGGGGGACAGGTCGAGCGGCATTTCTTCGCCCGGCGCGAGCGTCAGTCGCATGGCGCGGGTCACGGGCGGGTCCAGCCGCTCGACCGGGATCGACAGGTCCTTGGTCACGGTCCGGCCGTCCGGCAGGCTGGCCGACAGCCGCAATTGCGAAAGCCCCTGCGTTTCGGGCGCGGACAGAACCAGCGGCAGGTCGGCACTCTGCCCCTCGGCCAACGCGGCCTCGGACGCAAGCTCGGTGGTCAGGGCGACCTCGGCGGTGTTCTCCAGCGCCAGTCCGACCGGACCCGCAGGCCCGGCGGCATGGGTCAGGCGGACCTGCGCCTCGGCCCGGTCGCCGGGGGCGAGGAAGGCGGGCACGGTGGCTGTTACCACCACCGGGTCGCGCACCAGCATCGCCGTGTCGGTCTGGCCCACCGCGCCTTCGGTCCAGGCGACGGCCATCACCCGCACCTCGCCGTTGAAGTCGGGCAGGGGCACCTCGACCGTGGCGCGTCCCTCGGCGTCCAGCGCCAGCGGCCCGGAGAACCACGCCATCAGCTTTTCCGTCGGAGGCGGCGCCTGCGCCTGCATGGACCCCGCGTCGCCCCCGGTGCGAAGCGCCCCGTCGGCCGCGCCCGAGGGCAGGATCAGCCGTCCGTAAAGGTCGCGCAGGCCGACGCCCAGACGGCGCTGGCCGAAATAGTGGCCGGTCGCAGAAGGCGGCTTGTAGCCGGTCAGGTTCAGGATGCCCTGGTCCACCGCCCAGACTGTCGCATGGACGGTCTGCCCCGGCTGTGCGCCGGTCACGGCCAGCGTCACGGGCGCTGCCCCGCGCGGGTCGGCCTCGGCCGGGGCGGTCAGGGTCGCGGCCAGCACCCGCTCGCCCGGATCGACGGCGGCGGGCGCGATGC
The DNA here is from genome assembly GCF_042432925.1 of Paracoccus niistensis. NCBI lineage: Bacteria > Pseudomonadati > Pseudomonadota > Alphaproteobacteria > Rhodobacterales > Paracoccaceae > Paracoccus > Paracoccus niistensis. The sequence continues at coordinate 24,417 of NZ_JBHLWE010000047.1, forward strand.
CGAGGGCCCGGATCGGCGCATGGCCCGCATCCGCCGCAAGCGGCCGGATCGCGCTGGCGGCGACATAGACGCCCGCGTCCCAGTCGTCGGTGACGGGCAGTTCGACCTCGTTGCGGCCCGCCGTCACGGGAACCGACTGCAGCGAGATCAGACGGTTCGACATGACCGACACCAGCGCGACGCCGTCGGCGGCGGCCTCGATGGTCAGCCGGGCGGTCTCGCCGGGGCGATAGGCGGGCTTGTCCAGCGTCACCCGCAGACGGTCGGGCGTGTCACTGCCCGCGCCCGCAGCCCCCCAGCCCGCATCGAAGGGGATCGAGCTTTCCGCGCCATCCTGCGTGCGCAGGACCAGTTCGTAGCTGCCCCAGTCCACCGGCACCGACAGGGCGGCAGGGCCTTCAGCGGTGGTGGACAGAGTGCCGGAGTCCACCCGGCTGCGGCGGGTCACCGGCTCCCAGCTCCAGTCGCCGCCGATGGCGAACCACTGGTAGTCGGTCTGGACGCGGTTCAGCACCCAGTCGAGGCCAGCGGCAACGGGCGCGAGATCGCGGCCCAGCGCCACGACGCGGAAGCCCGCCGCGCTGCCCTCGGCCACGCTGCCGCCCTCGAAGTCGGGACGGATGCCCAGGGCGGTGCGACCCGGCGCGAGCACGCGCGTCACGCGCCGTTCGACCGGGCGGCCCGCGCCTTCGCGCACCGAAAGCGAGAGCGTGGCGTCCCAAGGCCGGGCCGCAGCCTCGATCCCCGGAGGCAGGTCGATCCGGGCGGCGAAGTGGCCCGCCGCGTCGGTGCGTCCCGCGGGCATGCCGACGACCTCGGGCTCGCTGGCCTCGTCGTGGCGGCCGAAGACATAGCCGTCCCAGCCGGGCAGGCTGCGGGCAGGCGACAGGCGCAACTCCCCCTCGACGGGCAGGTCGGCGGCTGGGGCGCCGAAGAGCCAGCGGGCGTCGAAAGCGGCCTCGACCGGCTGGCCTGCGGGCAGGGCGCCCTCGGGCAGGGTCAGGTCGAAGTCGATGCGCTCGGGGCGGAAGTCCTCGACCAGCAGCCGGGCCGAGGCGAGGGCGGGGCCGTCCTCCTCGACCCGCAGGTCGATGCGCCACGCGCCCCGCGGGGCGTTGGCGGGAATGGGGAAGTCCAGCACATGGCCGCCCGCACCCGCAGCTTGGGGCGTCAGCCGGGCGTGTTCGACGCCGTCGGGGCGGATCACGCGGGCCTGCACCGGCAGCCCGTCCAGCGCCTGCGCGCGGCCGTCACGGGCAAGGATCGTCGCGTGCGCGGTTTCCCCTGCGCGATAGGCGCCGCGGTCCAGCGCCACGAAAAGGTCGATGGGCGGGGCAGGGGGCGCGCCCTCGACGCCACGGTCCGACAGGTCGAACTCGGGGTCGATCAGCGACAGGAAGGCGAGGTCGGCGATCCGCTCGCCCTCGCGCCGGGCGGCGATTACGATGCCGGGCGCGGCCGCGCCGCTGCCGCGCGTCAGCCCCGCGTCGAAGCGGGCGATCCCCTCGGCATCCGTCACCGCCGTTCCCAGCACGGCGTTGCCGAGCGAGACAAGCTGCACCTCGACGCCCGCCCGCGCAGCCGCGTCGCCGAGGCCACGGACGGCCACGGTCAGCCCGTCGCTGCCCTGCCATGTGGTCAGGCCGAGGTCCGAGATCATGAACCACTGCGAGGCGCGTGGGCTGCGGTCGGTGGACTGCCCCGGCACGGCGGCGTTCAGGACATAGACGCCGGGATCGAGCGTCAGCCCCGCCTGCCGCAGGTCGATGCGGGATGCGATCTCGGCATTGACCGGCCGTTCGCCGCCGCCTGTGGGCGGGGTCACGTCCATCTTTCCCTGCCAGATCTCGCTGCCGAGGCCATCCTCGAAGCGGCTTTCCTTCCAGTCGTCCAAGGGCGTCGCAAACAGGTTCTCGCGTAGGGCCTGCACGATGTTGCGGTCGGACATGCGGTAGAGCGTCAGGTCCACGCGGTCGGTGTTGACCGTGGTCAGCGTCAGCCCCTGGTCGCCCGTCGCGGGCAGCACATAGGCCCGCCCGGCGAAGCGCGCGAGCGGGGCGCGATCGCGGACATACTGCGACTGCTCGACGGTGCGGCGCAGCGTCTCGCCCTCGTCGGACGGCAGGCCTGCACGCAGGGCAAAGCGCAGCACCTCGCCGCGCGGGGCTCCGGTGATGCAGAGGTCATAGCCCTCGGCCTCGACCGCCAGCGCGGGATCGGGAAGCTGGACAAAGGGCCGCAGGTCGATCTCCCGCGCCAATGGCTCCGAGAAACTGGCGCAGACGCGGGGTTCGGGACCATCCGTGTCGGCGCGGCTGCCGGTCACGCGGAAGCCGTGGCGCTCCTCATAGCCCTCGCGCTCGGCGGCAAGCTCAGGGTTGCCGGGCTCGGCCTCGGCGGCGGCGCGGATCGCGCGCAGGGCCTCGCGGCCGCGCCCCTCCTCCTCGGCCAGCCGCGCCCAAAGCCGCAGCATCCCCGTGCCCGCGCCCGGATCGCGCAGCCAGGCGTTCAGCGCGGCAAGCCCGGCGGACCGGCGCAACTGGTCGTCGCGCTGACCGCCGGGGGGACCGGCCGCCTCGTCCATGGCGGCGGCAAGCGCGGCCCAGTCCCCGGACGCGTCCGTCAGCGCGGCGGCCGCGCCCAGCCAGCGGATGCGGGTCTCGGCATCAGGGGCCGAGGCCGCCTGCGCCCGCAGCCCCGCCGTGTCGCTGCCGTCGCCGGGATAAAGCGTGGATAGCCGCGCCGCCTGATCGGCAAGCTGCCGCCGGTCCTCGGGCCCGATCCAGTCGGCCTGGGCCAGGCGGTTCGCCGCGCGGTCCAGCACGGCCGGATCGCCGGGTACCACGACACCCGACTGCGCGCCCGCGAAGGGCTGCGGCTCGCCGGGCCGGGACTTGAGGAAACAGGCGCGCGAGCGGGCGTTCCAGGTCAGCGCCGCGCAGCCGTCATTGGCAAGGCAGGCCTGCACGCAGGCGTCCTGCCCGATCTGGCGGATCATGGACAGGTCGTTGCCCGGCAGGTCGGTGTCGGATTGCAGCACGACGCGGGCGGGGGGCAGCACATCCTGCGGCGCGACCTGCGCCCACGCAGGCCCGGCCAGCACCGCCAGCCCCAGCGCCGCCACGATCCCGCGCCAGCCTTGTCCCGTCACTTGCGCCATGATCGTCGTCTCTTTGCCCCTGCTGTCGGGCATCACGCTGCCACAGTTCGGAGCAGGCGGACAATCACGCTGTCGCGCGAGGCACCCGGAGGGGTTCCGGTCACCCGCGCCGGAAGACCGAGCCGAGCAGCCCGTCGATGCGGCTGTGCCGGGCCTCGAACAGCGTGATCCGACCCAAGGGAGGCCAGGACAGCCGCAGAACGGCGGCACGGCGCACCCGACGCGCCTCGCGTTCCACCAGCGACTGGATGTCGTCGATCTGCTCGCCGCGGCGAAGGTAGAACCATTCCGTGCCGCGCGGCGACGGGCGGCGGCGGAACAGGCGCCAGCCGCCCCGCATCCGGGCCAGAAGGCGCTGTTCCAGCGCATAGGCATGGGGCATGGTCACCGAGCAGACGATCCTCAGCCTGCCGTCGCCCGGACGCTGCAACTCGCGCCGGCGTTCCAGCGTGGGACGGCTGGTGAAGCCCAGCTTGAACAGCCTCGGATCGTTGTCCGGCTGCATCAGGTAGACGGTGCCCGCGGGTGCCCGGAAATCGAACCAGCCGATCCTTGTCGAACGGCTGGTCCCGTTCTTGATTTGTTTCTTCATTGTTAACGCTGGCTACGCCCGCGGCGCGGCGGACGCAAGGGCCGAGCGGGTTTTCGCGCCGCATGACGCTTGCCAGCGGGGCCGCGATGGCTTATGGGCGCACCCTTGGCCCGAAGAACCTTGGGCGGCGGGTCGTGGCAGCCCGGCCGCAAGGGACATGGCGCCACTCACCGGGTGCGCCGCATCCCCTTCTGGTAAAGTATCAATGACAGATCTCGATCTCGCCGCGCCGCTGGCTGCGGCCCTGGCCTCCAAGGGCTATGACAGCCTCACCTCCGTCCAGCAAGCCGTGCTGGCCCCCGAGGCCGCCGGGCGCGACATCCTGGTGTCGGCGCAGACCGGCTCGGGCAAGACCGTGGCCTTCGGGCTGGCCATGGCCGGCGACATCCTGGACGGCGACCGCCTGCCCGAGATTCCGCTGCCGCAGGCGCTGGCCATCGCGCCCACGCGCGAACTGGCGCTGCAGGTCGCGCGAGAGCTGGACTGGCTTTACGCCGACGCGGGCGCGCAGATCGCGACCTGCGTGGGCGGCATGGACTATCGCACGGAGCGCCGCGCGCTGGCGCGGGGTGCGCAGATCGTCGTGGGCACGCCGGGCCGCCTGCGCGACCACCTGGAACGCGGCAGCCTGGACCTGTCGTCCCTGCGCGCCTGCGTGCTGGACGAGGCCGACGAGATGCTGGACCTGGGCTTCCGCGAGGATCTCGAGTTCATCCTGCAATCCGCGCCCGCCGAGCGCCGCACGCTGATGTTCTCGGCCACCGTGCCACCCGCCATCGTGAAGCTTGCCACCGAGTTCCAGAAGGACGCGCTGCGGATCGTGGCCCAGGGCGAGGCACGCCAGCACGGCGACATCGCCTATCGCGCGATCAGCGTGACGGGTCGGGACCGCGAGAACGCGATCTTCAACCTGCTGCGCTTCTACGAGGCGCAGACGGCCATCGTCTTCTGCAAGACGCGGGCCAACGTGAACCACCTGCTGGCCCGCATGGGCAACCGCGGCTTCAAGGCCGTGGCGCTGTCGGGCGAACTCAGCCAAGCGGAACGCACCCATGCGCTGCAGGCGCTGCGCGACGGGCGCGCGCGCGTCTGCATCGCGACGGACGTGGCTGCGCGCGGCATCGACCTGCCGGGGCTGGAACTGGTGATCCACGCCGACCTGCCGACGAATTCGGAAACGCTGCTGCACCGTTCGGGCCGGACGGGCCGGGCGGGGGCAAAGGGGGTGTCGGCGCTGATCGTCACCTCGGCCGATACCAAGAAGGCGCAGCGGCTGCTGCAGGGCGCCAAGGTCGAGGCCGAATGGGGCCGCGCGCCTTCCGCCGACGACGTGCGCGCAAAGGACGACATGCGGGTGCTGGAGCATCCGGTGCTGACCGCCGAGACCGGCGACGAGGTGGCGACCGCCGCCCTGCTGCTGGAACGCTTCGGCGCCGAAGGCGTCGCCGCAGCCTTCGTGCGGCTGTGGCGCGAAGGGCGCCCCGTCCCCGAGGAACTGGCGGACCTGCCCGCCGCGCCCGACGCCCGGCCCGCGCCGCGCGAGCGGGGCGATTTCGGCGATGCCGTGTGGTTCACGCTGTCCGTGGGCCATGCCGGCCGCGCCGAGGCGCGCTGGCTTCTGCCCAAGATCTGCGAAACGGGCGGGATCACCCGCGACGCCATCGGCGCGATCCGGGTGCGGCAGGACGAGACCTTTGTCCAGATCGCGACGGCCTCGGCGGGCCGCTTCGGGCAGGAGGTCGAACTGGAACCGGGCCTTTCGATGCGCCGCCTGTCCGGCGAGCCGAACCTCGAGCGCCCCGAGCACGGGACCGAGCGCGGTCGTCCCTTCCGGGCCGGGTCCAAGCCCGCAGGTCGCGCCGTCCCGGGCAAGGCGCCGCGCGCCCGCCGCGGTGCGGGCGATGAGCCGGGTGGTTTCTCCGACACCCGCCCGGCTTCGCGTTCCGCCGAGGCTGGCCGCAAGAAGGCCGCCGGGAAAGCCGGGTCGGCCGCGTGGGAGGGCGCCCCGCGCGAACCCCGCGCCCCCCGGACCGGGAACGCCCCGGCTGGCGCTGCGCCCCGCGCCAAGTTCAAGCCCAAGGGTGCGAGCGGCAAGCCCTCGAAGCCGGGCAAGCGCTGACGCGCAGGCTGCCCGGGGCCGGACTTCCGGGAACGCCTTCAAGGGCGGCGGGCTACGGGCCTCGCCGCCCTTTCGCTTGGGGTGCCCCATTTTGCCGATAGGCGCCGCATGCCCTCGCGGCTATCGTCCGGGCATCGGCACCATCAACAGCACAGGGGAGGACACGCCATGAGCAAGCGCGCCGTCGTGGTCATCGACATCCAGAACGACTATTTCCCGGACGGTCGCTACGAGCTTGTCGGCATCGAGAAGGCCGCCGCCAACGCCGCCCGCGTGATCGAGGCCGCGCGCGAGCAGGGCGACCGCGTCATCCATGTCCAGCACGTCTTCCCCAGCCAGGAGGCACCCTTCTTCACCCCCGGCTCGCCCGGCAGCGAGATCAACCCGGTCGCGGCCCCGAAGGCGGGCGAGACCGTTGTCGTGAAGAACGCGCCCAACCCGTTTCTGAAGACCGACCTCAAGAAGATCCTCGACGACGGCGGAATCGAGGAGGTCGTGGTCGTCGGCGCCATGAGCCACATGTGCATCGACGCGACCGCCCGCGCCGCCAGCGACTATGGCTACAAGACCACGGTGGTGCAGGACGCCTGCGCGACGCGCGATCTCGAATACGGGGGCATGACCGTGCCCGCGGCCTCGGTCCATGCGGCGATGATGTCGGCGCTGGGCTTCGCCTATGCGACGGTCACGGATACCGACAGCTATGTCGGGCAGGGGACGGCCCGGGCCGCCGTCTGAGCGGGGCTGCCGTTCGGGGTCCGCGCGGCTTCCTTGCGGCCGCGCGGCCTATTCCCCGTATTGCCGGGTCATCACCGCGCCTAGGTGGCGCAGCGCCTCGGGCAGCGCCTGTCGCCAGAAGATCCAGTCGTGCTTTCCTTCGGTCACCGTGAAGCGGTGGCGGATGCCCGCGTCGTTCAGGGCCAGGTGGACGGCGGCGTTGCCGGCGAAGAAGGGATCGTCGGCGGCCAGCGTCAGGTAAAGCCGGGGCCAGCGCGCGAAGGGGCGGGGCTCGACCTGACCGAGCAGGGACAGGACATCCGCACGCTTCCACGCCTCGGTCAGCCGTTCCTCTGCAACGAGGCCCGCCCCGAAGGCGCCGCCAAAGCGCAGGTCATAGTCCTCCTGCTTCATCGCGATGAACTGCCCGGGCGTGCGGAAGGCCGCGCTCAGCGCCGAGGCGCCGCCAAACAGGTCGGGATGGCGAAGCTGGTGCAGAACGGCGGCGAAGCCCCCCATCGAGATGCCCATGAGGCCCCGCGTCCTCGGGTCGCCCGTGGTGCGATAGCGGCCCTCGACCTGGGGAATGAACTCCTGAAGGAACATCTCGGCCCAAGGGTAGCGCCCGTCGGCATCGTCCAGGAAATAGGTCGCGCGCGGGTCGCCCGAAGCGCGGCGGCCATCGGGGGCGACCGCAATGACCGGGGGGATCTCGCCCGCAAGGATCAGCCGGTCCAGCATGAGTTCGATCCCCGCCATGCGGAACCAGTCGGCGGGCTGGCCGTCGCCCGCGCCATGCAGCAGGTAGATGACGGGATAACGGCGGCTGTCGGCTTCATAGCCCGGCGGAAGGTAAAGGGCATATTCCACCGGATGCCCCAGCAGCTTGCTGGCCAGCACGTTGCTTTCGCGCAGGGTGCCCGCGCGATCGGCCGCCCGGACGCGCAGGGGCGCGACAAGGGCAGCGGCGGTCAGTCCGATCAGGTGGCGGCGTGTCAGGTGCGTCATCAGTGTTTCCTTCCCGCCCCTGTCAGAAGCGGAAGCTGTAGGTGAGGCCCAGCGAGCCGCCGCGCAGGAACTTCTCGGACTGGTCCGAGCGGTTCCAGAACCAGCGGTTGTTGGCATAGTTCGACCAGGTCAGCGTCACCTGCGGCGCCACGGTCCAGCTGAGCGAGTAGCTGTAGTCGGGATCGCTGTCGCGCTGGTCGCCCGGCAGGTACAGGTAGCCCGTCATCCGCAGGGACACCTTGTCGCCCAGCGGCAGGCCGCAACTGAGCCCGGCGTTCTCGGTGCCTCGCGCCGCCGCGCTGGCGAAGGCCGAGCAGCCGAGCTTCCGCGTCGTGCCGGGCAGGCTGATCGGCGGCAGCCGTCGCGACAGTTGCAGTCGTCCCTCGCCCAAGCCTGCAAGGCTGCGCCCGCCGGTAAAGGCGGCGGTGTAGTTGGCATAGGTCAGCGTCAGGTCCTTGGTCATCCGCCAGGTCAACGCATAGGTGTATTCGGCATCGCCGTGGCTTTTCTGCCCGTCTAGGGGATAGCCGATCATCGAGGCGCTGAAGGTCAGCCGGTTGCGAAAGTTCAGCGTGCATCCCAGCGTGGACGACAGCTTGCCCGTTTCAAGCGCAACCGAGGCGCCCAGCGTGCAGCTCGTCCTGAGACTGGCGGGCACGGGTGAGGCGCGTTCCACAGGCGCAGGTTGAGGCTGTGGTGGCGCGGCAGGGGCAAGGGCGCGCGGCTGGGCCGCCCCGGCAAGGCGCGGCTCTGCTGCGGGCAGAGCGGATGGCGGATCGCGGCGGGGGCGCGTGGCTCGGGCAACCGGTGGGTCGGGCAGGGGCCGGGCGCGAGAAGACCGTTCCGCCGGAAGGCTTGCCGGGGACGGGCGTTCTGGCGTGGGCTCAGGGGCCTGTCGGCGGGCAGGCTTCGGCCGGGGGCGCTGGACGGTCCTGTCGGGTTCGGCCAATGGAGCATCGTTCACGGCCGGGTCCGAGGCACCCTCGCTTTCGAGAAGCCGCATCGGCTCGACCGCCACGGTTCCCTTGTTTTCGGGCGGCGCGTCGGATGGCGGGGATGTCTCCTCGGCAGAGGGCTGTCGGTCCCGAGCGGGTGCGAGGGGGGCCTGCGGTGCCGCGTGGTCCCGCTCTGCCTCAGGCGCCGATTGTCGCTGCGGGGCAGGCGCGGTGTCAGGGCCGGCCGGTGCCCTTGCTTCTTGTGTCTGCGCAGGCGGGGCGGGCTGCTGCTGACGCGGTGGCTCGCGCTGCGACACCTGCCCGGAAGCGTCCTGACGTGCCGTCGCGGTGGCGGCTGCTGGCGCTCGTTCAGGCTGCGCCGTCGCCCGTTCCTGCGGCGCATGGCGCGTGGTTTGCCCGGAGGCGGGCTGCCGCGGGGGAAGAGGCGGATTGGCCGCTTGCGGCTGTCCGGGCCGGGCAGTTGCCTGCTCCTGCTCCTGCTCCTGCTCCTGCTCCTGCTCCTGCTCCGTCTGCCATGGCCGCTGATCGCGGCGCTGGTCTCGCTCGGAAGCCTCCTCCTGCCGCCGGGCAGAGGGGGAGTTGCCCGGCTTTGCCCTCTCGCTCGGCCCTGCCGCGTGTGGCTGGGGTTCAGCGTCAGGTGCGGGCTCGTTCCGCTGGGCGGTGTCTGGTGTGCGGACCGCGCGTGGCTTGGTCGCTTCCTCGGGTCGAGAGAGCTTGTCTGTCTCGGGCGGCGTAGCTGGTGCGGCTGGCTGGCGCGGCTCTGCGTCGGGCGACGGAGCGGGCGCCGGCTGCGCCTCGGGCGCCTGGGCGTCTTGGGATGTCTCGGCGGATGCCTGGGGCGTCTTGGGGGCAGCCGGAGCAGGCGCATCGGCAACCGCCGCGGCCGGGGCAGGTGGCGGAGCGGGGGGAGGACCCAGCAGGCAGGCCTCGATGCGGGCGGCGACCTGCGCCACGTCGGGCGGCTCGTCCCCCGTGGACACGCGCTCGCAGCGGCGTGCGGTCGTATCGCAGGTCAGGTCCACCCGCCAGCGCGCCATGGCGGGCGCGTCGCCGATGATGGCGCTGCCGTTCGCGTGGATCTGGTAGGCGAACCCGTCCACCATCCCCTGCTGCCAGCTGCCGCCGAACAGGGCCGAGGGGACGTCGGCGTGGCGGACCTCGACCCCGGTCGCGCCGGGCAGCGGGGTTTCCCCATCCGCACCCACGCAAGGGGCGGCGGCCGCCGGGCCGCCGAGGGTGCCGCAGATCGCAAGAACCGCAGCACCGGTCCGTTTCACCGCGGCGCCTGCATCAACGGGCCGAAGCGCCGGAACGCCTCGGCCGACAGCACGGTCGAGTTGGTGTTGGCGGTGATCGAGCCGTTGACCGCGCCGTCCTGTTCGTAGATGCCCTCGGGCCAGCCGCGCGCGGGGTCGGCGATGGGGCGGATCGCCTTCATCAGTTCGCCCGTGTATTCGGTCGCGAACAGCGCGTCCCAGCCGAAAGCGGCCTTGGTGGACAGGGTGCGGCGGCTGTCGATGCGGTCGCCCCCGAAGGTCAGGACCGCCCAGGGCTGGCCGCCGCCCCAGACCGAGGCATAGGCGAAATAGGGCTCCACGTTCAGGTGCCCCTCGGTGACGCCCGTCAGGGCGCCGGTGCGGCGATAGCGCATCTCCTGCGCGCGATAGACCACGGTCGCGAAGAGGTGCGTCAGGCTGTCGAAGCCGTATTCCAGCCCGTCGAAGACATAGGGCTCGCTGGTGGTGAGCGCCGGAGTCTTGTTGCGGTTCAGGCGGGTGTCCACGGGGATCGGCACGCCCTCGACCTCGACCACCTGCAGGTTCGGGCGCACGTCCATCGCGGCGGTCGCGTCGAAACCCCACAGCATCATGCCCTTGGCGCCATAGCGTTCATAGCCGATGCGGCCTTCCTGGTTCTGGCGCACCGCGCCGTCCACGACATTCGCGCCGTTCAGCCAGCCGTCGCGCACGACGCGGTCGAGGTCCCACCCCGAAACCATCCGCTCGATCGGCTCGGCCTGTTCGGGGTGATGGCGCTGCACGATCTTCAGCGCCGACATCAGCCGCGCGATGTCCAGCGCCGACCAGCCCAGGCCCACGGTGGTGGGGCGGTTGGCATAATCCACCATCTGCAGCGTGCGGGTGTCGTAGGCCTTGTGGGGCAGGCTGTCCTCGAACAGCACCAGCCGCGACAGGGAGTCGACGACCTTGGCCGTGCGTTCCGCCGCCTCGGCGCGGTCGATGATCGCCAGCCGCTCGGCCGAGATGATGGCGACGAGGTACGAGGCCGTTTCCCACATCGTGGTGGACGGATAGCCGTCCACCGAGCCCGCGAGCCCCGTCGTCGGATCGGTGTTGTTGCGGAAATAGGTCCAGGCAATGCGCGCGGCTTCGTCATCCGCGCCGTCGGGGCGGATGCCGGCCGCGACGGGCAGGGGCACGACCTTCTCGAAGGGTTTCAGGGGATCGCGCCGCTCGGTGGCCATGGAACCGACACCTTCCAGATACAGGATCAGGGCGGCACCGCAGACCAGCGCCAGGACAAAGACGATATGGCTGCGGGCGCGGACAAGATTGCTGCGAAAACTCATGCCGTGCTGGCTCCTTCATCGAGATTGTCCTGGGGCTGCCAGAGCGCGGCCCCGATCATCCCCGCCATGGCGAGGCAGTTGTTCAGCCCCCAGAGGGCATTGGTGATCACGCCGGGCAGCGTGTGCCCGGTCCCGCCCAGGCCCAGGGCGGCCAGCGCCCAGAGGGCGGCGCCCCCGGTCAGCACGACCACGGCGATCTGCGGCAGGACCAGCCGCAGGTGGCGGCCTGCCTGCCGGTTCTTGGGCGTGACCGGAAACGAGATCTTGCGCCCCCGCAGCACGGTCGCCAGCGCCCTGAGCCCGACCGGGAAGAAGGCGAGGTAGTTCGTCTTGCCGGCATAGCCCGGGATGCCCCAGGTCCCGACCATCATCGCCAGTTCCAGCAGGATCAGGAACGGGATCGAATGGGCGAAGAAGGGCAGCGTATAGGCCGAGACCGGCGCGATGCCGGTGGCCAGATAGACGATCGGCGCCGACAGGAAGATGACGTTCCAGAGGGGCGCGAGATAGGACCAGAAGGTCGCGCCATACATCAGCCGCTGCGGCAGCGTCAGCCCGCGACGGAACAGCGGGTTGTCATTGAACAGGATGTCGAGGCTGCCGCCCGCATACTTGAAGCGCTGGATGGTCCAGGACAGCAGGTCCTGCGGCGACAGCATCCGGGATTCGATGGTCGGGTGAAGGACGGACTTCCAGCCGCGCTCGCGGTCGGAATGCAGGACGATCGAGGTATAGATGTCTTCAGACACGTGGAAGCGGTAGGGGGTCAGGACCTCCTGCACGACGGCCTCGGTGCGGATCGCGGACATCAGATCGGGGTCCACTTGGCGTTCGCGCGTGGTCAGCGTGATGCGTTCCTCGGCGGCGATCACGCGGCGTTCCACGCTGTCGCCGAAGGACCGCAGCGCGGCCTCCATCACGGCCTCGCGCCGGTGGATGGACGCGGCCCCGCAGCAGAAGGCCGCGTTGGCGCGGTTCCGGCGGCGCAGGATCAGGTCGTAGAACATCTGCGGGTCGTTGACGAAAGGGTCTTGGCCCAGCCGGATCTCTCCGACCAGCCGTTCGAACCCGCGGCCCAGCCTTTGCCCGAAGCGGCCGAGGCGGCGGCCCAACCGGTCCTGCAGCCGCTCGCCTTCCGGCAGGTCATAGAACCATTGCGGGGTCTGCACCCAGGCCATGCGCGGGTCGCGGAAATGCCCGAGCGTGTGTTCCAGGATCGTCGGAAAGGGCCGGGTGTCGGCGTCCAGAATGACGAGGAAGTCGCCCGAGGTCTGTTCCATGGCGTGGCGCAGGTTGCCGGCCTTGAAGCCCTCGTTGGTGGGCCGGGTCAGGTAGTTGACGCCTTCCTGCGCGCAGACCTCGCGCATGGCCGGGCGGCGGCCGTCGTCGCAGACATGGATGCGGATGTCGATCGGATGGGGATAGCGGATCGCCTTGGCGTCGAGGATGCCGAGGCGGACCAGTTCCGGGTCCTCGTTGTAGGTGGCGAAGAACAGGTCCACGGCGATGGGACGCCCGGGGTCCTCGATCACGGCGCCCTGTCCGGCGGTTTCCCCGACCGTGGCGGGAGGATCGGGGATGCGGACGGGCTGGTCCTGCCACAGGTTGTAGATGAACAAAAGCAGCCCGACGAAGGCCAGCGTTTCCGCCAGCACCATCGGCACCGCGAACCACATGGCGTCGGGGTTCAGCGAATGGGTCCAGCGCCACCACAGGTACCAGCCGCCGACCAGCACCGTCAGCGTGGCCAGGAACTGCCACAGGCTTTCGCGCCATGGCGAGTAGGGCAGGGGAGGCGGCGGCGTCCGGTCCTCGAACCGGCGGAAGTAGTCGTCCATCACGACCCCTGCGCCGCCCGCTGCGGCTTGCTCCATTCCCAAGGCGCAGGGCCGAGCCCGATGGTCCAGGCCAGTGGCCGGAACCGCGACAGGCCATAGGCCGTCAGGAAGGCCAGGGGCAGGACCACCACGAAGCGCGACACCACGATCATCCAGGGCTGCATGACCTGCCCCAGGCCCATGGAAAGGATCGCCACGTCATAGATGTCGATGATCATCGGGTGGATCAGGTAGACGCCGAAGGTGAACCGGGCGAGCCAGCTCCACCTTGGCGACCATTCGAGGTGCTGCCCGCCCAGGAACAGCGCGAACATCATCAGCGGCATCAGGAAATGGCCGTAGAAGGCCCAGCCCTGGCGCACGCCCCAGCTGCCGGTCACCAGCGCCTGCCCGAAGAAGGGGATCGTCGCCATGTAGGCCACGGCGGCGAAGTAAAGCCCGCCGCGCCGGATCAGGCGGGATTCCCCGCGCGGGATGCCGTCCTTCCACAGCCCGTAAAGCGCGAAGGCCGCAAGGCCATAGCCCACGTAGCCCAGCACCTTGGTCGCGCGGATCAGGTAGTCGCGGACCGAGGGGTCCAGCCCGAGGCCCCAGATATAGCCTTGGATGTGCTGCATCGCGCCCAGCGTGGCAAACAGCGCAATGCCCAGCACGGGATAGCGCATGGCCAGCTTCATGACCGGGTAGAACATGAAGATCAGGAACAGCGTCGGCAGGAAGTGCATGTGGTACTGCGACTTGCCCAGCACGAAATATCCCAGCCAGACACCGGGGTCGCGCAGTTGCTCCCAGATCTAGGGGGCATAGTTCAGCGCGTCGGCCTTCATCAGCCGGAAGAAGGCGTAGAACAGCGTCCAGACGGCGAAGGGTATCAGCAGCCGCCGCGCCTGTTCCGCGATGGCCGCGCCATAGGAGGGGTCGCGCCGGTCCACCCGCATCGCCATCAGGAACAGCGAGAAGAAGAAGAACATCTCGGACCCCGAGAACTCGGCCACCGAGCGCAGCAGCACGGGGACGATGCGTTCCTCGGGCGTGGCGTTGGGGAAGACGCCGCCCGAGAAGTCGGTGGTCGAATGGATCAGGACGACGCCCAGCGCCGCGCAGACGCGGTTGGCGTCGAACCAGACGAGGCGGTTCTTCTTGGGGGTCATGGCTGCACTCGCTGGGGCAGGGGGCACATCTGGGCAGAGGTGGCGGCGGCGACGGTCACGGGCGCCGGTGTGGGCAGGCCGTGCGGTTCCAGTCCGCAGGCGGTCGCGGCGATGCTGCCGTCGGCCTGCACGACCGGGTGGCAATACAGGAAGTCAACCGTCGACACCCCGGCCTCGGCGGCGGGGGTGGCCTGGCAGTTGCAGCAGTCCTGCACGGGTTTGGGCTGCGGCAGGCAGCGGTTGGCGCGGGTGTCCTGATGCGTGAAGGCCGTGTCCCAGACCTGGGTGTTCCCGTTCAGCTTCTTCAGGATCGGCCCCTGTTCCTTGTAGAGCAGCGAGGCCAGGATGATGCCGTTGTTGTTGGCGGTCTGCAGTGGGATGTAGCCGTTGCCGTTCTCGTAAAGCCCCTCGTAGAAGCCGCTGTCCTCGGTGGACAGGTCGCCCACGGCCTCCAGCAGCAGGTCGGTATAGGGGGTTTCCCACAGCGCCCACATGCCGATCGCGGCCTTGGCGGCGATGGCGGCGCGTTCGGGGCGATAGACGTCGCTGGGGTCCAGCGTGCTCCAGGCGAAGCCGTTGGCCCAGATCGAGTCATAGACGAAGAACGGGGCGCCATCGACCTGGTGCTCGGACCGGGCGGTCATGATCCCGGTTTCCTCGAAGCGGCGCTGCTGGACCAGGTAGATGCGGTTGGCGAACTCGGCCCGCCAGCCCTGCGTGGCAAGGCCGGGGCTGTCGTTCGACATGTCGCCCGGCAGCTTCCAGCCCAGTTCCAGCCCGTCCAGCAGGTAGCTTTCGGTCAGGACATAGTTCATGTTGCCGAAGATGCGCGGGTCGCGCCCATCGATGGGCACGCGGACGCCGAAGATCTCGGTGTATTCCACAGGGTCGGGCGACAGCGCGGCGGGGGCCTCGAAGCCCCACAGCTCGAAGCCCTTGGCGGCGTATTGTTCGTATCCCAGCCGCCCTTCCTGGACATAGCGCGTCTCGCCCTTGCTGAGGACCGAGCCGAACAGGCTGCCGTCGGGCTTGACCGTGTTGCAGAAGTTCCAGCGCAGGACCACCGAGTCGACCCCCGGCGCCAGATAGGGATAGCGCTCCTTCAGGATCTTCAGCCAGACCAGCATCCGGCCGATGTCCAGCACCGAATGGCCGACCTCGCCGGGCTTGTTGGCATAATCCACCTTCTGCCCGGTCTTGGTGTTGTAGACCTTGTTCGGCATCTCGCCCCGGAACAGGTCGAGGTTGCGCAGGGTCTTGATCAGCAAGTTCGCGCGCAGGTCGAATTCGCGCTTGTCGATGATCCCCAGCTCGCGCGCGGCAACCAGCGCGCTGACGTATGAGCCCGTGTCCCAAAGCGTGGTCGAGGGATAGCTGCCCACCGCGTTCACCAGCCCCGTGTCGGGCTGGTAGCTTTTCACGAAATACTGCCAGGCCGTCTCGGCCATCGCGCGCTCCCGTTCGGTCAGGGGGCCGTGCCGTCCGAAGGGCCGGGCGATGCTGGCACTCAGATCGTCGGGGAGGGCCGCGGGCTGCGCCTCGGCCGGCGCGGGTGCAGTCGCAGGCGCGGGGGTGGCCGCGGTGGCCGGTGCGTTTCCGGTTGGCATCGCAGGCACCGCAGGCGCCTCGGCTGCCGCCTGGGTTGCGGGGGCAGCCGCTTGCGGCGGCGCGGGCTGAGAGATGGCCGGGACGGTCCCGGTCATCGTCAGGACCACCGCAAGGGACGCCGAGCCGGCAAGCGCCAGCATGGCCGCGGACGAAAGACGGCGCGTCATGAACCCTCCTGGACTAGGGGCGATGTGGTGGACGAGATGGCAGAGCGCTGGCGCAGCGCCTGCTCGAACAGGCGGACGCCGTCGCGCAGGTTCTGGAAGGCGGCCGAGCCTGGATCGGCCTGCGCGTCCCGTTCCTGCGCGCGGGCCAGAGCGGTCAGTTCGGCCGCGCCGAAGGTCGCGGCGATGCCGGCCAGCGAATGGAAGCTGCGCCGCGCCGCGTCCGGCGCGACCGCCTCGCCGCGCGACAGGGCGTCCAGCACGCCCCGGTGGCGCGCGAGGTCTTCAAGGCTCGCTGCGATCAGGTCGGGCAGCGCCTCTTCCCCGATCTGGCTGGCAAGCTCGGCCAGGCGCATGTCGAGTTCGCCGTCGGCTGCTTCTGCCGGGGCCGCGTCACCGCCGCACGTGGCAGGGGCGGGCAGGGCAGAGGAGGGCAGCTGCCCAGACCAGCGGTGCAGCGCGGCCCGCAGCGCGGCGGGGTCCAGGGGCTTGGTGAGCACCTCGTCGCAGCCGGCGGCAAGGCAAGCGTCCTGTTCGGCCCGGCCCGCATGGGCGGTCAAAGCCAGGATCGGCAGGCGGGCGGGTGCGCCCTTCAGCGCGCGGATCTGCCGCGTCGCCTCCATCCCGTCCATGACGGGCATCGAGATGTCCATCAGGATCAGGTCGAAGCTCTCGGCCTGCACTGCGCGCACCGCCTCGGCCCCGTTCGCGGCAAAGGTGAGGCGCTGGCCGAGCTGTTCCAGAAGGACGCGGGCCACGACCCGGTTCGTCGCGTTGTCCTCGGCCACAAGGATGCGCATCGAGGGCAGCGGTGCCTCGGTCCCGACCCGGTCGGTGTCCGCAAGCGGCTCGGCCACGGGCAGCACGACGTCCAGCCAGAAGGAGGACCCGGCCCCGGGCTTGCTGCTGAAATCCATGCGCCCGCCCATCAGCTCGGACAGGCTGCGCGAGATCGCAAGCCCCAGCCCCGTGCCCCCGAAGCGGCGGCTGTAGCTGGCGTCGAGCTGGTTGAAGCGGCCGAAAAGCTGGTCCTGCTTGTCCAGCGGGATGCCGATGCCGTCATCGGTCACGCGAAAGCGCAGGGCGACCATGCTGCCCGGCGCGGCCTCGCCCTTGTCCACGTCCTGGCGGGTGACGGAAAGCTCGACCCGGCCGTCCTGCGTGAACTTGACGGCGTTGCTGACGATGTTGGCCAGGATCTGCCGGATGCGCGGCCCGTCGCCGTGAAGCCAGCGGGGCAGCGCCTCGTCCATGCGGGCGGACAGGGCGATGCCCTTGCTGCGGGCGGTTTCGGCGTAAAGATCGATGGTGCCCCTGACCAGCGCGACCAGGTCGAAGGGCGCGGGCTCAAGCTCGAGCCGCCCCGCCTCGATCTTCGACATATCGAGCACGTCGTTCAGAATGACCAGCAGCGCCTTGGCGCTGGACTGGGCGATGCGGATCTGTTCGCGCCGGGTGCCGTCCTCAAGCTGCGCCTCGACCGCGGCCAGCATTCCCAGGATGCCGTTCATGGGCGTGCGCAGTTCGTGGCTCATGATCGCCAGGAACTCGGACTTGGCACTGTTGGCGCGTTCGGCCCGGTCCAGGGCGTCGCGCAGGGCGCGCTGCTGGGCGATCTCCTTTGTGACGTCCTGCAGCGAGCCGGTCAGCACCTCGGGCTGGCCCTGGTCGTCATAGGACATCTCGGCCGTGCCCCGGACCCAGCGCTGGGTGCCGTCCTGACGCAGCACGCGGCATTCATAGTTCAGCTGGCGCTGCCCGCCCTGGACGCCGTTCTCCAGCAGGTCCGCGAACAGTTCCTCGATGCGCGCGTGGTCGTCGGGGTGGACGATGCGCCTGAGCGGCACTGGGCCGTTCGCGGGATCGCGCCCCAGCAGGAAATAAAGCTCATGCGACCAGACGACCCGCTCGGTCTTGTAGTTGCGCCGGAAGCTTCCCAGCCGGGCGATCCGCTGCGCCGCCGCGAGGTTGCGCTGGCTGTCGCGCAGCGCCCGGCGGGCGCGCGCCTCCTCGGTGATGTCCCTCAGCGTGGCCACGGCCGAGACGGGCTTTCCCTCGGCGTCGGCCACGATCTCGGAATGGGCTTCCAATTCGATCACCGCGCCGTCGCTGCGATAGGCGCTGAAGGTCATGTCCATCGGCTCGGGCCGCCCGCTTTCGGCCGAACGGGCCGCCGCCTCAGCTTCCGCGGCGGCCACCTTGTCCCGGTCGGCGGGATGGATCAGGGCGTCGAATTCCGCGACCGTCATGCGCCCGCCCGGGGCAAGGCCGAAGATGCGCGCGAATTCGTCCGACCAGGTGATCTCGTCGCGGGTGTGATTCCTGCGCAGGTTGCCGATATGGGCGATGCGCTGCGCCTCGGCCAGGTCTTCCATCGCCGTCTCCAGCGAGGAGGACGCCTGCCGCAGCACCCGCCGCTGCATCCACAGGATCACCAGCGTCAGGATGCTGATGACGATCAGGAAGGCCGACAGACGCTGGCCGATGATGCCCGCCTGCGTGACCCGCCAGCGTTCGCCGGACAGGATCCGCCCCAGGCGCGTGAAGCCGTCGATCACGTCGCGGTCCAGGCTCAGGATGTCGGTGGTCCGCATCCGTGCCAGTTGCGACAGCGCGGCCGCCGCCCGCGGCTCCGGCCCCGTCAGGCGCGACATGGCGACATCAAGCCGCTCGCGGGTCCGCCGGATCGTGTCGGCGCTTTCGGGGATCAGCTTTTCCAGTCCGGGATGGGCCAGCAGCACCCCCAGCCGGTGCAGCAGAAGCTGACCCCGTTCCTCGAGCTGCAGCGCCGCGCGATCCTCGGACGTGCCCTTCAGCTGCGCGTCCTGCCATTCCACCACCGCCACGCCGAAGGCGTCGATCCCCAGGTGCAGGTCGAACAGCTCGCTGCGCAGCGCCGAGGTGTCCACCGTTTCCATGTTCCGCCGCAGCACCGAGGGCGCGATCACCAGCGCCGCAAGCACCGCAAGGACGATCGCCGCAAGGCTCACCTGCAGCAGCCGGGTCTGCCAGGGCGGGATGGACGGCGCCCTCATGCCGTCGCGCCCTGCCGGTCGAATTCCAGCGTCAGGCAGTTGCCGTCCGGCCCCGAGGCATAGTCGAGCCGGTCCGACAGCCCTACGATCAGGCCCAGCCCGCGCCCGCTTTCCGCCAGCGGGTCCAGGTCATCGAGACTGCGCGCGGCGGCAAGCGCGCCCTCGGGCACCCGCTGGCCCCGGTCGCGGATCTCGACCGTCACGGCGGTCTCCCGGATGACCAGCGCGGCCGAGATGATGCCATCGCGGCCCTTGTAGCCATGCAGCACGACGTTGTTCAGCGCCTCGGCCACGGCGATTTCCAGCCCGACCAGTTTTTCGGCCGGCAGGCAGGCGCGGGCGAGGTCGGCCAGGCTGCGCGACAGCCTGTCCACCTCCTCCAGCGTGGCGCGGATGGTGAACTCGGTCCTGCTCATGGCTATTGCGCCAGATGCAGAACCGCCTCTCGCGGACCGGGGAAAGACTGGAACACGCGTTCCATCCGGGTGATGCGGAACATCTGCGCCACCGCCTCGCCCAGGCCGCAGACCACGACCTCGCCCCGGTTGCCCACGCGCTTGAGCAGCGCCACCAGCGCGCCCAGACCCGACGAATCGACGAAGCTGACATCCGACAGGTCGATGACCAGCCGGCTGTGGCCGCCCTCGATGATCCGGGTCGCCTCGTCGCGGAAGGTCCCGGCCACCGCCGCCGTCAGGCGCGCGCTTTCGGGAGTGATCACGCAAACGCCGCCTTCGTGGAAATCGGTTCGGATCATGGGCGGTCACTCCTTTCCAGAACAAGAACCGTGAGGTCGTCCTCCAGCGGCAGCCCTCCGCGCCAGTCGTCCAGCGAGGAGACGATCGCCCGCGGAAGTTCCGTGGCCTCGCGCGGGCTGCGGTCGCGGATCAGGGCGCAAAGCCGCTCGGACCCGAAATGCACGCCTGCCGAGCTTTCGGCCTCGGTCACGCCGTCCGAGCAGATGACCAGCCGGTCCCCGGGCCGGATGGCGATCTCCTGGTTCTCGAAGGTGGCGCCGGACAGCAGCCCGACCGGCAGCCCGCCGTCGCCGACCAGCGCGGGCCGACCCTCGCCACCGGCCAGAACGGGATGGGGATAGCCGGCCTGGCAGAAGCGCACGGTCCCGCAGCGGGCATCCACGATGCCGCAGAGCATTGCGAAATAGTCGCTGCTGTCCTCGCGGAAGAAGTGGCGGTTGAGGTCCTGGACCAGCAGGGCCGGGTCCGGCCGGTCGCCCGACGAAAGGACCAGCCCCGAGAAATACTCGGGCGTGACCATGTGGCCGATGGCGACCGACATCAGCGCCGCGTGGACGCCATGGCCCGCCACGTCCACCGCGTAGAAGCCCAGCTGGCAGTCGTTCAGGGCGAACCATCCGAACATGTCGCCCGACACATAGGCCGAAGGCTGGAAGGCCGAGGCGAAGCGGAAGCCGCAGATATCGCCGTCCCCGTCCGGCAGCAGGCGCCGCTGGGCCGTGGCCGCCGCGTTCAGGTCGGATTCGATGCGGAACTTGGCCTCTTCCAGCGCGCGGTTGCGTTCCGACAGGACCTGCTCGTGCCGGATCAGGCGGGCGGCGGCGCGCAGGCGGACGGTCATCAGCGCCGTGTCCAGCGGCTTGGTCATGAAATCATCCACGCCCGCTTCCAGCGCGCGGTGGCGTTCCTCGACCTGGTCGTGGCCGGTCAGCATGATGATGTGGATATAACGGCCCAGGTCCATCCGGCGGACCTCGCGGGTCAGCTCGTGCCCGTCCATTCCGGGCATCTCGAGATCGCAGACCAGGATCGAGGCGCCGCTTTCGCGGATCAGCTGCAGGGCCGACAGGCCATTGTCGGCGACCAGCGGCCTGCAGCCCAGGCGGCGCACCACGGCGGCTGCCAGCGTGCGCTGCGTGGCGTCGTCGTCGGCGATCACCACCAACAGTTCCGTGCTGAAATCCCTTGGAGCGCTGTACATGATGGTCAAACTTCGTCCGGAGGCCCGATTGGACCGCCAACCGCACGCGATGGTTGACTGCGCGATATCCGATTCTCTTATGGTTGTATTTCTCGCATGAAGCTTTGGTTCCCCACAAGCGCAGTTCCCTGCGACATCGAGGGCGCAGACTCAGTAAATTCGAGGCTGTCGGCAGGCGGAAAACCTAGCGCGGGAAGGGGCGGCTGAGGCCCTCGGCCCCGGCAAGCCCGAAGCGCCAGGGCAGGTCCTGCGCCTTGCTGATGCCGATGCGGGGGCCTGTCAGCAGCTCGGGCATCGGGGAGGGCAGGGTCAGGGAGAAGCCGGTTCCGTCGAAGGGTGCGCCATCGTCCTCGATGCGGATGCCCAGCGCCTCAGTCAGCCGTCCGGGGCCGCTGCACAGCAGGGGGCTGCCACGCCGCCGCGTCCGCATCATCTCGATGCCCGTGGTCGGGGCAAGGGCGCGGATCAGCACGGCCTCGCCCGGGCCTGCCACCACGTTGAGGCAGAGGTGGATGCCGTAGGAGCGATAGACATAGGCGTGCCCGGGCGGGCCGAACATCGAGGCGTTCCGCCGGGTCGGACCCCGGAAGCTGTGCGAGGCCGGGTCGTCGCGCCCATAGGCCTCGGTTTCGATGATGACCCCGCCTGCGCCCCGGACAAGCAACTCCGCCCCGACCAGCCTGCGGGCGAGCGTCACCGCGTCCAGTCCGGCGATGCGTTCGGCAAGGGGCGTGTCGGGCATGGGGGGCTCCGTGGATTTCGCGGGATCGGGCCGCCTGCGGGGGCCGCGCTGCCCGGGGCGGTCGTCTAGGATCATTCCCCGGCATCTTCAAACAACCGTTGCGCGGACCGGGTCCCGGGCTTTCGGCATTTCGGATGACCCGCGGGAACAACTCCAGCCCGGCGCGGTTGCACGACAGGTCGTTCAGGAGGATCTGCCGTGCTAGCTGCCGATTACAGGGGCCCCGGCCGTGTGCGGGTGAGTTCGAAGCCCGATCCGGTCATCCAGCATCCACGCGATGCCATCGTGCGCGTCACCCGCTCGTGCATCTGCGGGTCGGACCTGCATCTTTACCATGGCCTCGTGCCGGACACGCGGGTCGGCATGACCTTCGGCCACGAGTTCTGCGGCATCGTCGAGGAGGTCGGCCCGGAGGTGCAGAACCTCAAGCCGGGCGACCACGTGCTGGTGCCCTTCAACATCGCCTGTGGCCAGTGCCATTTCTGCAAGCAGGGCCTGTTCGGCAACTGCCATGAATCCAACCCTCAGGCCACGGCCGTGGGCGGCATCTTCGGTTATTCGCACACGGCAGGCGGCTATGACGGGGGGCAGGCGGAATATGTCCGCGTGCCCTATGCCGACGTGGGACCCACGCTGATCCCCGACTGGATGGACCCCGACGACGCCGTGCTGCTGACCGACGTGGTGCCGACCGGCTACCAGGCGGCCGAGATGGGCGGCATCCAGATGGGCGACACCGTGGTCGTCTTCGGCGCGGGGCCGGTGGGCATCATGGCCGCGCGCTGCGCCTGGCTGTTCGGCGCAGGCCGCGTCATCGTCATCGACCGCGAGGAATACCGTCTGGATTTCGCGCGCCGCTATTGCCCGGCCGAGGTCTACAACTTCGAGGAAATCGAGGACATGGCGGTCTTCATCAAGAAGCTGACCGACCATCTCGGCGCCGATGTCTGCATTGATGCCGTTGGGGGCGATGCCTCGGGCAGCGCCATCCGCACGCTGCTGGGCAAGAAGCTCAAGCTCGAGGCGGGATCGTCCATCCCGCTGCACTGGGCCATCAACTCGGTGAAAAAGGGCGGGATCGTGTCCATCGTGGGCGTCTACGGCCCCACCGGAAACATGATCCCCATCGGCAACGTGCTGAACAAGGGCCTGACGGTCCGCGCCAACCAGGCCTCGGTCAAGCGGCTGCTGCCGCGCCTGATTGAGCATGTCCGCGAAGGGCGCATCAACCCGAAGGAGCTGATCACCCACCGCGTGCCGCTCGAGGACGTGGGGGACGCTTATCACATGTTCTCGGCCAAGCTGGACGAGTGCATCAAGCCGGTCCTTTACCCGAACCGCGGCCGCTAGGAGGATGACGATGGAACAGCAGAACTCTTCCCAAAGGATCGACCCGGCCACGGTGAACGGATGGGGCGTCGATGCCGACCCCCGCAACGATCCGACCTATCCGATGCGCGACCGTTCCGCCGACACCGAGACGGGGATGACCTGGGAACCGCCGCCGGCGCAGAGGTCCGATGTCGAGGTCCTGCAGTCGGTCGAATACAAGCGCAGGCCGGCGGTCTTCGGCACCTCCTCGCCACCCTCGGGGATCAGCGGCATGGTCCGGCGCTCGGCCTTTGCCTACAGCGAATCCGACTGGCGGCACTGGCTGATGCTGCTGGGCGCGGACCGCATCAACATGGTCGAGGGGTTGGTCGAGGACTTCGCCCGGGGCCGTGTCCCGAACGTTCCGGGCGAGATGGGGATGCGCGCCGAATGGCGTCACAACAAGGACGGCCTGATCCAGAAGGTGGCCATTGCCACGACCGTGACGCTGGTCGCGGCGGCCCTGCTGGGGCGGCGGCGCAGCCACGACCGCTATCGCCCGCGCCGGGCCATCCGCTGACATCCTGAAAGCGTTTCCAGTGGAACGGAGGGCCTTTGCCTTTGCGGCGGAGGCCCATTTTCGCATTTCTTCCCGGTAAGACTTCTTGCGAATTGCAGGCATCTCTGGAAATCAACTTCGACGCGAAACTCATTGCTGCGATCGGCTATTGGATGCCGGTGCGGTTCCTGTTCTCAGGAAATTGCCGAGGGCCAAGGGCAGGTGGAACCGAAAGGCAATCGGCGGAATTGTCTGACAGATCGTCAATACGGAGATCAGAAATGAAATCGATCCTGACCGCCACCTCCCTCGGTGCCGCGCTGATTGCCGGCACGGCCTTCGCCCAGACCACCGTTGTCACCGAAACCACCCCCACGGTGACCGAGGTCCAGACCGACGCCCCCACCACCGGCGGCGGCGCGACGGGCGGCGCGGCTTCGGGCGCGATCGCCGGTGCGGCCGTCGGTGGACCGGTCGGTGCGGCCGTGGGCGCCGTTGCGGGCGCCGTCATCGGCGATGTCAGCGAGGATGCCCTGACCCCCGAGACCCGCACCTACGTGCTGGAACACAAGACTGAATCCGTGGTGATCGACGGCGATGTCGCGGTCGGGACGGCGGTGCCGGAAGCGGTGCAGATCCAGACCATCCCGGACGCCCAGTACGGTTATGTCTATGTGCAGGACCGCCCGGTGCTGGTGGACCCGCAGAACCGCCAGATCGTCCACATCTACGAGTGATCTGCCCTTCACGGGATTGGAACAGGCCGGCCATCGTGCCGGCCTGTTGCCGTTTCACCGGGAAACGTGATGTCACCCGGCGGAAATCCGCCTTGCGGCCCTTTCCAGCGCATCCAGGAAACGCGACCGGTCCGCTTTCGTGAATCCGCGCCCGCCGCCCTGCCGGAACGGATCGGCGGAACGCAGGTCGGCCATCAGGTCGCGGGTCGCTAGGACATTGCCGATGTTCTCGGCCGTCAGCGCCTCGCCATTATGCTTGAGGACCTGCGCCCCGGAGGCCACGCATTTCGCCGCCAGCGGAATGTCCCCGGTGATCACCACGTCCCCCGGACCCGCGCGTTCCGCGATCCACTTGTCGGCCTCGTCCGGCCCTTCGGGCACGATCACCGTTTCCAGCAGGGGATTGGCCGAGGGCCGGATCCCGCCGTTCGACACGACAAGGACGCGCAGCCGATGCCGCGTGGCGACGCGCTCGACCTCGGCCTTCACCGGGCAGGTATCGGCATCGACGTAGATCGGCATGAAACGGCTCCTTTCGCGCGGGCGGACCGGGGGCGCGCTCAGCCCAGCCGCTCGGCCGTGCGGCGGCAGGGGCGGGCGTCGAAGAACTCGGCCAGTACGCGGTCGAAGACGTCCGGGGCGCCGTCCACGGCCCCGAACAGCGTGGCCGAGGAGCGCAGCTTGCCCGCATCGACCGGGCCCATGATCGCCTCGGCGGGCGTCCCCCGATGCGTCAGGACCGCTCCCGCGCATTCCACCAGCCGCGGCCCCAGGACCGGATGCGCCAGGTAGCGCGTGGCTTCGTCCAGATCGGCGATTCCGTAGAAATGGGACATCTCGGATCGTCCGAGGCCCCGCAGTTGCGGGAAGATGAACCACATCCAGTGGCTCTGCTTGCGGCCCTGCCGCAGTTCGGACAGGGCGACGGGATAGCTGTCCTGCTGCGCCGCGACGAAGCGGTCGAGCGTCAGGGGGGCGACGGAAAGGCGGGCCATGTCCGTCCTCAGCGCGGCATCAGGAAGACTTCGCGCACGGCCGCGTGGTCCCCGGCTTCCAGCGCGTAAAGGGCGGCGCCGGCAACCTCGTCGGGGCGGATCGCCTTGGGCTTGGCCTCGTCGAAGAACTCGGTGTCCACCATGCCCGGCGCGATGACGGTGCAGCGCCCGCCCCATTCGCGCATCTCCTCGGCCAGGTTGCCCCCGTAGCCGTGGACGAACCACTTGGACGCGCCATAGACCGAGCCCTTGATGTGGATGCGCCCCGCCGCCGATCCGGTCAGCAGCAGGTGCCCCTGCGTTTCCTTCAGAAAGGGCAGGGCGGCCTTGGCGGTGAACAGCAGGCCCAGGATGTTGATGCGGATCATGTCCTGCCATTCGTCCACCTCGCCCCACTCGGTTCCCGGCGCATCGAGGCCGCGCCCCGCGTTGGCGAAGGCCGCGTGAAGGGGGCCGAAGGCATCCGTCATCCGCTGCAGCGCCGCCTGCTGGTCGGCCATCTGCGTGACGTCGCCGGGCAGGGCCAGCGCGTTGTCGGCGCCCAGTTCCCTGACCAGGTCGCGCAGGCGGTCCTCGCGCCGGGCGAACAGGCCCACGCGCCAGCCGCGCGCTACCGCCATCCGGGCGGTGGCCGCGCCGATGCCGCTGGACGCGCCTGTGATGAACAGGGTCTTGCCGGTCATGGGGGCGTCCTTCGGGTCAGGGCAATGTTCGGGGTTCGTCACGCGAGCCTACGCCGCCCATATTCCGCAGGCAACGCCGCTTGCCGTCCTGGCCGGCATGGTCCTAGTCTGGCCCCGAGTTTCCAGAGGGACGTGCCTGCCGCCGTGAGCGCCCGAAGACGCATCCTGCGACCGGTCGCCTCGGCACGGCTGCTGACGGGGCACCGCCGGTCGCACGGGACCGACCTCGTGCTGGCGACGGTGCTGGCCGCAGTTGCGGGCGCCTCGAACGCGGGCGGCTTCTTTGCGCTGGGCGCCTATACCTCGCACATGACGGGCTACCTGTCGCAGCTGGCGGACAACCTCGTGGCGGGGCAGCTGTGGATGGCGCTGATCGCGACGCTGGCCATCGGCGCCTTCGTGGCGGGCGCGGGTTTCAGCACCGTCCTGATCAACTGGGCCCGCCTGCGCCGGGCGCGGCGGCAATATGCCCTGCCCATTGCCGTGCAGGGCGCGTTCCTCGCCTGCTTTGCAGGCGGGGGTATCTTCGCCTCGGAACCGGGGCGCGTCTTTTCGCTGGCCTGCCTGTGCTTCATCATGGGGATGCAGAACGCGACGATCACCAAGATCTCGGGCGCGCGCATCCGCACGACCCACGCGACCGGCATGATCACCGACATCGGCATCGAGCTGGGACGCGAGATTTCCGGCCGCGCCTTTCCCGCTCGCCCCATCGCCGCCGACCGCAGGAAGCTGATGATCCACCTGCGGCTGGTCGGAGCATTCCTAGGCGGCGGGCTGGTGGGCGCGCTGGGCTTTTCCCGGCTGGGCTTCGTCTTTGCCCTTCCCCTGTCCGCCGTCCTGCTGGCCCTGTCGCTGCCTGCCTTGCTGGGTTCGCAGGGCAGGCGCTAGGCCCGACGCTTCGCGCGTTCAGGGCACGAGCAGGTATTTCTCGCCCGTGGCCTTTTTCTGGTAGGCCATCGCGACCTCGGGCTTCAGCGCCTCGGCCAGGCTGATCGTCGCGGTGTAGTGGCTGGCGAAGGTGGTGGTCATCTCGGCCGCCACCCGCTCGCGCATCCGCTGCACGACGGCCGGGTCCAGCCGCCCCAGCGCGTTGAACAGAAGCCAGCCGCCGATCCCCCAGGTGAAGCCGAAGCCGCGTTTGAGGATCGTGGGGCCGGTGTCCAGCGCCCCGTAGATATAGACCTGCTTCATCGTCGAGGAGCCGTAGCGGTTGTAGCTGTCAAGGCTGCGCGCGGCCACGGCCTCCATCGCGTTCAGGATGATGCTGGTCATCTCGCCGCCGCCGATGGCGTCGAAGGCCAGCGTCGCGCCGGTGGCGGCAATGGCCTCCTCGAGCTTGCTGCGGAAGTCGGGCTCGCTGCTGTCGAGGACATGGGTCGCGCCGAGGCCGCGCAGAAGCTCGGCCTGCGCGGGGCTGCGGACGATGTTCACCAGCCCGATCCCGTCGGCCTTGCAGATCCGCACCAGCATCTGCCCGAGGTTCGAGGCGGCGGGCACGTGGACGATGGCCTTGTGCCCCTCGGTGCGCATCGTCTCGACGAAGCCCAGCGCCGTGAGCGGGTTGACGAACAGTGCCGCGCCTTCGGCGGCGCCTGCGCCCTCGGGCAGGACGATGCAGGCCTCGGGGCGGATTAGCCGCAGCTCGGCATACATGGCGCCGCCGATCATGGCGACGCGCCGGCCCACCAGGTCCTGCAGGTCGGGGCCGGCGGCGATCACGGTGCCCGCGCCCTCGTTGCCGACCGGCATGGACTGATCCAGCCGGGCGCGGATGGCCGGCAGCAATTGCTGCGGAACCTGCGCGGTCAGGACAGGCGCCTCTGCGGTGCCCTCGGCCTTCAGTGTCGCCATGTCGGCAGGCCCGAACAGAAGCCCCAGGTCCGAGGGGTTGATCGGCGCCGCTTCGACCCGGACCAGCAACTCGCCCGGGCCGGGGTCGGGAACCGTGACACGTTCCAGGTTGATCCTCAGCGTGCCGTCCGCCGTGACGGTCGATCTCAGTTCAAGGCTGCTGTGCGCCATGTTGTCCTCGCATTCTGCCCTGTGGTCGTCAGGTCCGCATGGGACCGGGCCTGCGCACGAATGTCCAGCCTGCCGCAATCCCGAGAGAAACACTGGAGAGCGCCCGCCCGGCAGCATAGATAGCCCACCAAGGCCCCCGCCGGGGCGCGAAAGCAGGGAATTCCGACCCATGTCCGTGAGCCAGCCCGCATTTCTTGACCTTGAAGGGGTGTCGCGCCGCTTCGGCGACCGGGTCGTGCTGTCGGACGTGACGCTGGCCATCCCGCCGGGGCGGATCACCTGCCTTCTGGGAGAATCCGGCTGCGGGAAATCGACGCTGCTCAGGATCATCTCAGGCGTGGACCGCCCGGACGGCGGCCGCATCCGGATGAGCGGGACCGAGATCGTCGGCCCCGACCGGTTCGTCCAGCCGGAAAGCCGCCGGATCGGCTTCATGTTTCAGGATTATGCGCTGTTCCCCCATCTCAGCGTGGCCGAGAACCTGGCCTTCGGCCTGCGCCACCTGCCGAAAGCCGCCCAGCGCGACCGCGTGGCCGAGGTGGCCGGGCGGATCGGCATCGCCCACCTGATCGACCGCTATCCCCATTCCCTGTCCGGCGGCGAGCAGCAGCGCGTGGCCCTGGCCCGGGCGCTGGCCCCGCAGCCCGCCATCCTGCTGATGGACGAGCCCTTCTCGAACCTCGACCAGGGGCTGCGCGAAAGGGTGCGTCGCGAAACGCTGTCCACCCTGCGCCGGATCGGCACCACCGCCATCATCGTCACCCATGACCCGCAGGAGGCCTTGGCCGTGGGCGACCTGATCGTCCTGATGCGCGGGGGCCGGATCGAGCAGATGGGTACCCCCTTCGAGATCTACGACCGCCCCGCCTCGCCCTATGCGGCCGAGTTCATGGGGCCCTGCAACCGCCTGACGGGGATCTTCAGCAGGGGGCGGATCGAGACGCCCATCGGCACCTTCCCCGCCGATCTCGACCTGCCGGACGGCGCGCTCGCGCTGGCCTGCATCCGCCCCCAGGCGCTGTCGATCGGGCCGGACGGGCACGGCATCTCGGCCCGCGTCATGGCCAAGACCTTCATGGGCGAAAGCGAGCAGATCGACATCATGGTGCACCCACTGGCCGAGACGCTGCGGATGCATTCCCATGTCCGCATCCCCATGGCTGTCGGCGAGAAGGTCAGCCTGCAGCTGAACGGTGCCGAGATCCACGTCTTTGCCGACGACGGACTGGGGGCGAATGGCCGGGGAACAAACCCGAGAGAAACTATAGACTAACTGCCGCAGGCTGCTGTATGAGCCTGCCCGAGGTTTCTCCACAGGGGTTAAGGTCATCATGAAAGCCGACACGACCGTCATGCGCGCGTTTCTGGCAGGCGCCGCCATCTTCACGGGCGCGAGCGTTTCCGCCCAGGAACTGAACCTTTACACCTCGCGCGAGCCGGGACTGGTCGAGCCGTTGCTGCAGGCCTTCACCGAGGACACCGGGATCAAGGTCAACACGGTCTTCCTGAAGGACGGCCTGGTCGAGCGCCTTGCGTCGGAAGGCGAAAGCTCGCCCGCCGACGTGCTGATGGCGGTGGACGCCGGCAACCTTGTCGATCTGGTGGAACGCGGCCTGACCCAACCGGTCGAGTCCGAGGCTCTGGCCGCCGCCATTCCGGAAAACCTGCGCGACCCGGGCAACCAGTGGTTCCCCCTGTCGATGCGCGCGCGCGTCGTCTATGCGGCCAAGGATCTGGAGCTTGACTCCATCACCTACGAGGATCTGGCGGACCCTGAATGGAAGGGGCGCATCTGCATCCGCTCGGGCCAGCATCCCTACAACACGGCGCTGTTCTCGGCCTTCATGACCCATCACGACGCGGCGCAAACCGAGGAATGGCTGACCGGCCTCAAGGCGAACCTTGCCCGCAAGGCGGGCGGCGGCGACCGCGACGGCGCCAAGGACATCCTGGGCGGCATCTGCGACATCGCCATTGCGAACTCCTACTACGTGGGGCTGATGCGCTCGGGCAAGGGCGGGGACGAACAGAAGGCCTGGGGCGAGGCGATCAAGGTGATCCTGCCGACCTTCGAGGACGGCGGCACCCATGT
The DNA here is from genome assembly GCF_042432925.1 of Paracoccus niistensis. NCBI lineage: Bacteria > Pseudomonadati > Pseudomonadota > Alphaproteobacteria > Rhodobacterales > Paracoccaceae > Paracoccus > Paracoccus niistensis. The sequence goes on from NZ_JBHLWE010000047.1 coordinate 54,458, forward strand.
GAACGTCAGCGGCGCGGCCGTGGCGAAGAACGCCCCCAACCGCGACGAGGCGGTGCGGCTGCTGGAATTCCTCGTCTCGGACGAGGCGCAGAAGATCTATGGCGAGGCGAACTATGAATATCCGGTGAAGGCCGCCGCCGCCATCGACCCGATCATCGCCTCTTTCGGGGAACTGAAGGTGGATCCCCTGCCGCTGACCGAGATCGTGAAGAACCGCAAGCAGGTCAGCGAACTGGTTGACCGCGTCGGCTTCGACAACTGATCGTGGGCCGGGGTCCGGCGGCAGCATGGCCTGGGTGACGGACCGCGCAAGGCCCGCCCGGACCCTCGGCTTCGGCGGAGGGGCCTGGATCGCGGCCAGCCTGCTGGTCGCGGGGCTGGTCCTGATCCCCGTGCTGGCCCTGCTGTGGCAGGCCGCGCAGGGGTCCGAGGGACTATGGTCGCATCTTTCGCAGCACGTCCTGCCCCACGCGCTGGGGCAGACGGGCATCCTGATGGGCGGCGTCGGGGTGCTGACGGCGGTGATCGGCACCTCTGCCGCCTGGCTGGTGACGGCCTATGACTTCCCGGGGCGGCGCGTCCTGGAATGGGCGCTGCTGCTGCCGCTGGCGGTGCCGACCTATATCGTGGCCTATGCCTATCTGGACCTGCTGCACCCGCTGGGGCCGTTCCAGACGCTGGTCCGCGCGATCCTCGGCTATGACAGCCCGCGACAGTTCCGCCTGCCCGACATCCGCTCGATGCCGGGGGCGATCCTGCTGCTGAGCCTTGTCCTTTACCCCTACGTCTACCTGCCCACGCGGGCCATGTTCATGACCCAGGCCGCGAACCTGGTCGAGGTCGCCCGCACCCTTGGCACCAGCGGTCGGCAGGTCTTTGGCCGCGTGGCCCTGCCGCTTGCCCGCCCCGCCATCGCAGTCGGCGTCAGCCTGGCGCTGATGGAAACGCTGAACGACATCGGCGCGTCCGAGTTCCTGGGCGTGCGGTCGCTGACGATCTCGGTCTACACGACCTGGGTGACGCGGTCCGACCTGCCGGGTGCGGCCCAGATCGCCTTGGCGATGCTGCTGCTGGTCGTGGCGCTGGTCTCGCTGGAACGCTGGGCGCGCAGGCGGCAGCGATATTCGGTCAGCGGCCAGCGCGCCCGCAGCTTCGCGCGCGAGCCCCTGCCGAGGGCGCAGGGCCTTGCCGCACTGGCCTTGGGCTTCCTGCCGGTGTTCTTCGGCTTCCTGCTGCCTGCGCTCTATCTTGCCGCCGAGGCTTGGACGCGCTTCCAGTTCGCGGGCCTGTCCGACCGCCTGCTGGCCGAGGCGCGCAACACCTTTGTCCTGTCGGCGCTGGCGACGGTCGCGGTGCTGGCCTGCGGGCTTGTCGTTGCCTGTGCCGCCCGCGTCTTTCCGCAGCGGGGGATGCAGCTTGTCCATCGTGTGGCCTCGATCGGCTACGCGATGCCGGGCACGATCCTGGCGTTGGGCATCCTGATCGCCGCGGCGGGTCTGGACCGTTGGATCGGCCAGGCGGGTCGCGCGCTGTTCGGCGTCGATCCGGGACTGGTCCTGATCGGCTCGGGGCTGGCCTTGGGCTATGCCTATCTCGCGCGCTTCCTTGCCATCTCCATCGGTTCGGTCGAGGCGGGGCTGACGCGTATCCCGCGCAGCTACGACCAGTCCGCGCGGACGCTGGGACAGGGCGTGACGGGGATGCTGCGCCATGTCCACCTGCCGCTGTCCCGGCCCGCGCTGGCCGCCGCCGGGCTGCTGGTCTTCGTGGATTGCATGAAGGAGCTGCCCGCGACCCTGCTGCTGCGGCCCCTGAACTTCGAGACGCTGGCGACCCATCTTTACGGCGAGGCCGCGCGCGGCACCTACGAGGAAGCCGCCATCGCCGCCTGGGCCATCGTCCTTGTGGGCATCCTGCCGGTCATCCTGCTGGCGCGCGTGGGGCCCGGCGCCTCGCGCGGGTGATGCGATTCCGGGACGGCTGGAAGGAACGCGCGGGCCCGGCTAAACCGGAGACAACTGCGCCCGGTCGGGTCCGGCCCGCCCCGCGCCCTTGCCGCCGAGGTGACGGATGCCGCGACTTTCGATCCCGGGTTTCAACGGCCGCCGCGCCTTCGCGGATCTGGACGAGCAGGAAATCCTCGCCCTTGCGATCTCGTCCGAGGAGGAGGACGGCCGCATCTATGCCACCTATGCCGCCAACCTGCGCGAGGCCTATCCCGCCACGGCCGCCGTCTTCCAGGGCATGGCCGCCGAGGAGGACGTGCACCGCCGCCGCCTGATCGATGTCTATCGCCGCCGGTTCGGCGAGACGATCCTGCCCATCCGGCGCGAGCATGTGCGCGACTTCTACAGCCGCCGCCCGGTCTGGCTGGTCCGCAACCTGCCGCTGGACCGCATCCGCGAGGAGGCCGCCTCGATGGAGCGCGAGGCGCAGGCCTTCTATGCCCGCGCGGCGTCCCTCACAACGGATGCCGAGACCCGCCGCCTGCTGGGCGACCTTGCCGCCGCCGAAGGTCGGCACGAGGAAAGCGCGGCCGCCCTGGCCGAGCAGCACCTGGGCGAGGGCCGGGGCGACGTCGAGGACGAGGCCGCGCGGCGGCAGTTCCTGCTGACATGGGTGCAGCCAGGGCTGGCGGGGCTGATGGACGGCTCGGTGTCCACGCTGGCGCCGATCTTCGCCACGGCCTTCGCCACGCAGGACCCCTGGACCACCTTCCTTGTCGGCCTGTCGGCCTCGGTAGGCGCAGGCATCTCGATGGGCTTCACCGAGGCCGCGCATGACGACGGCAGGCTCTCGGGCCGGGGCGCGCCCTGGAAGCGGGGGCTCGCCTCGGGGGTGATGACGGCGCTGGGGGGATTGGGGCACGCGCTGCCCTATCTGATCCCCAGTTTCTGGACCGCCACCGCGATCGCGCTGATCGTCGTCTTCGTCGAACTGTGGGCCATCGTCTGGATCCAGAACCGCTTCATGGAAACGCCCTTCTTCCGCGCCACCTTCCAGGTCGTTCTGGGCGGGGCGCTGGTGCTGGCGGCGGGCGTCCTGATCGGCGGGGCCTGACGACGCGCCTCATTGCGCCGGCGCAATGCGCAGGGCTGCGGAACATGGCACCCCTCGGGCAGGTTGGCGAAGGGGCGCAGCGCGCCTCGCAAGACACCGCCCAACAGGAGGATGACATGACCAAGAGCGTTCTGATCACGGGTGCCCGATCCGGCATGGGGCTGGCGACGGCCCTGATGCTGGCCGAAAACGGCTATCGGGTCTTTGCCGGCGTCCGGGGGGACAGCGCCGAGCTTGACGAGGCCAGGGCGCGCGGGCTGGACATCACGTCCGTCATGCTGGACGTGCAGGACACCGCCTCGATCCGCGCCGCCGTGGCGCAGGTAGTGGATCAGGCGGGCGGCATCGACGTGCTGGTCAACAACGCGGGCTTCGGCCTGCTGGCGACGGTCGAGGACGGCACCGACGAGGAAATCTTCAAGCAGTTCGACGTGAACGTGCTGGGCCTGATCCGCATGACGCGCGAGGTCCTGCCGCACATGCGCCGGGCAGGCGGCGGGGTCATCATCAACATCTCGTCCTTCCTGGGCCGCATGGGGCTGCCGCTGCTGGCGCATTACAACGCCAGCAAATACGCGGTCGAAGGGCTGACGGATTCGCTGCGCTTCGAGGTGGGGCCCTTCGGCATCCGCGTGCATTCGATCCTCGCCGGGCTGTTCGGGACGAACTTCGTCAAGAAGGGGCTGGTCGCCAATGCCGCGACCACGGCCGAGGCCTCGCCCTACCGCGAGCTTGTCGCGCATTTCGTCCCGGTCGTGGCCAAGGCCATCAACGAGGGGCCCTCGCCCGAACCGATCGCCCGCGCCGTCAGGGACATCATCGAGAACCCGGACAGCGACATCGCCGTCATGGTCGGGACCGAGGCCGAGCAGTTCGTCCCCCTGCGCCGCAGCCTGTCCGACAAGGAGTTCGAGGCGAAGGTCATCGGGACCTTCGGCCTGCCCCCTGCCAAGGCATAGGCCGGCCGGCGCCCCGCCGCTCAGCCCGCGATGAAGTCGCGCACGAAAGCGGTGGCGGGGCGGGTGCGGATATCCTGCGGACGGCCGATCTGCTCGATCCGGCCCATGGACATGACGACCACGAGGTCGGCCAGCTCCATCGCCTCGTCCTGGTCGTGGGTCACGAAAACCGTGGTCAGGCCGGTGGTGTCGTGGATCTCGCGCAGGCCCTGGCGCAGTTCCTTGCGGACCTTGGCATCCAGCGCGCCGAAGGGTTCGTCCAGCAGCAGCATCCGCGGCTCGATCGCCAATGCGCGGGCCAGGGCCACGCGCTGGCGCTGGCCGCCCGAAAGCTGGCTGGGATAGCGGTCGGCGATCTGGGGCAGCTGGATCAGGTCCAGCAGCTTGGTCACGCGCCGCGCGATCTCGGCCTTGGACGGGCGGCTCGCGCGCGGGCGGGCGTTCAGGCCATAGGCAATGTTGTCAAAGACCGTCATGTGCCGGAACAGCGCGTAGGACTGGAAGACGAAGCCCGCGCGGCGTTCCTGCACGGTCATGCCGGTCGCGTCATGGCCGTCGAACAGCACCCGCCCCGAGGTCGGGTATTCCAAGCCCCCGAGGATGCGCAGCAGCGTCGTCTTGCCCGACCCGGACGGCCCCAGCAGCGCGACAAGCGCGCCGCCGGGGATCGACAGCGACACCGGATGCAGCGCCGCGGTCGTTCCGAACAGCTTCGAGATTTCGTCGATCTGGATGACCATGATCGGGTTCCTTTCAATGCCGGCGCTGGGCGGCCAGCTGGTCGGCGTGGCGGATTTCCAGCGCGGTCTTGATCAGCAGCGTCACGAGCCCGAGAAAGGCCAGCAGCGCGGCCATCGAGAAGGCGGCGACGGTCATGTATTCGTTGTAAAGCATCTCGATCGAGATCGGCACCGTCGCGGTCTGGCCCCGGATCTTGCCCGAGACGACCGCGACCGCCCCGAACTCGCCCATGGCGCGCGCGTTGCACAGCAGCACGCCATACAGCAGCGCCCAGCGGATGTTGGGCAGGGTGACGGTCCGGAAGACACGCCAGCCGGACGCGCCCAGCGTCAGGGCGGCTTCCTCCTCGGCGCGGCCCTGCTCGATCATCACGGGGATCAGTTCGCGCGCGACGAAAGGGAAGGTCACGAACATCGTGGCGATGACGATCCCCGGCAGGGCGAAGACGATGGGAAAGCCATGCGCCACCAGCCAGCCGCCGATCAGCGAGTTCGCCCCGAAGGTCAGCACGATGCAAAGGCCCGCGACGACCGGGCTGACCGAAAAGGGCAGGTCGATCAGCGTGATCAGGAAGGCCTTGCCGCGAAAGTCGAACTTGGTGATCGCCCAGGCGGCGGCGATCCCGAAGACCGCGTTCAGCGGTACGGCAATGGCCGCCACCAGCAGCGTCAGCCGGATCGCGGACCAGGCCTGCGGGTCGGACAGGCTGGCAAGCGCCGTGCCGATCCCGCGCGACAGCGCCTCGGCGAAGACCGTGGTCAGGGGCGCCAGCACCAGCACGCCCAGGCCGAGGACCGCCAGCAGGATCAGGACCAGCCGGACGGCGGGGGCTTCGTCCGTGGGCGCGCGGAAGCGGCGCGTGGCGGCGGGCCGCAGGCTGGCAGGGGGCAGGGGGATGTCAGACATAACCAATCCTCCGGCGGCTCCAGATCTGGATGAGGTTGATCGCCAGCAGCATCGCGAAGGAAATCAGCAGCATGGCGATGCCGATCGCGGCGGCGGCGTTGTAGTTGTATTCCTCAAGCTGGATCACGATCAGCAGGGGCGCGATCTCGGTCACAAGCGGGATGTTCCCGGCGATGAAGATGACCGAACCGTATTCCCCGACCGCCCGCGCCAGCGCCAGCGCAAAGCCCGTCAGTGCGGCGGGCGTCAGCATGGGCAGGACCACGTGGCGCAGGGTGTAAAGCCGCGAGGCACCCAAGGTGGCCGAGGCTTCCTCGACCTCGCGGTCGATCTCCTCGATGACGGGCTGGACGGTGCGGGTGACAAAGGGCAGGCCCACGAAGATCAGCGCGACCAGGATGCCCCATTGGGTATAGGCGACCTTGATCCCTGCATCCGCCAGCACCGAGCCGAAGACCCCGTTCGGCGCGTAAAGCGCGGTCAGCGCGATGCCCGCGACAGCGGTGGGCAGGGCGAAGGGCAGGTCCACGGCGGCGTCCAGCAGTCGGCGGCCCGGAAAGCGATAGCGCGCCAGCACCCAGGCCAGCAGGACGCCGAAGACCAGGTTGAACAGCGCCGCCAGGAAGGACAGCCGGAAGGACAGCCACAGCGCCTTCCAGACCCTTTCCCGGTTCACCGTCGCCCAGATGTTGGCCAGGCCGAAGTCGGCGCCCTTCAGAAGCAGGGCGCCGATGGGCACCAGCACGACCACAGACAGCATCGTCATCGTGATCCCCATCGCCAGGCCGAAGCCCGGCATCGGGGATTGCTGCACAAAGGGGCGCCCCATGATGCGCCCTGTCATTTCGGCACGTAGATCTGGTCGAAGATGCCGCCGTCACCGAAATGCTCGGGCTGCACCTTGGCCCATCCGCCGAAATGGGCGATGTCCACCAGCTCGACCTTGGGGAAGCGGGCCACGTCCTCGGGCGCCGCGGCGGAAGGGTCCCAGGCGCGGTAATAGTGCTTGTAGGCCAGCGCCTGTCCCTGCGGCGAATACAGGAAGTTCAGATAGCCCTCGGCCAGCTTGCGCTGCTCGTCATTGGCAATGTTGGCCTCGACAATGGCGACCGGCGGCTCGGCCAGCACCGAGACCGAGGGCACCACGATGTCGAACTGGTCCTCGCCCAGTTCCTTGAGCGCGAGGTAGGCCTCGTTCTCCCAAGCCAGCAGCACGTCGCCGATCCCGCGCTGCGAGAAGGTCGTGGTGGACCCGCGCGCGCCTGAATCCAGCACCGGCACGTTCCTGAACAGCCTGCCCACGAAGTCCTTGGGGTCCTGCCCGTTCCGTTCCGCCCATGCCCAGGCCGCGAGGTAGTTCCAGCGCGCCCCGCCCGAGGTCTTGGGGTTCGGCGTGATCACCTGCACGCCCTCGGCCACCAGATCGCCCCAGTCCTTGATGTTCTTGGGGTTCCCTTCACGCACCAGGAAGACGATGGTCGAGGTATAGGGCGAGGAGTTGTGCGGCAGCTTGCCCTGCCAGTCGGCGGGCAGCTTGCCGGCCTCGGCGATGCGGTCGATGTCGGACGCCAGCGCCAGCGTCACCACCTGCGCGTTCAGCCCCTCGACCACCGATCGCGCCTGCGCGCCCGATCCGCCGTGGCTCGTCTCGATCTGCGGGGCGGGGTTGCCCTGCGCGGTCCAGTATTCGGTGAAGGCTGCGTTCACCTCGCGGTAAAGCTCGCGCGTGGGGTCGTAGCTGACGTTCAGCAGCGTCTCGGCGCGGCTTTCGCCGATGGTCAGCGCGAAGGCGGCGATGATCGCGCCCCAAGTCAGCAGCGGCTTCACGCGCCGCAGGGGCGCCACGATCTCGGCGGCGGTCATCGGGGCAGGACGGGGGGCGATGGAGCCAAGGGTCTCGCGGGTCATCTGGTCGATCCTCCTGATCTGCGCGGGGGGCCTTGGGCCCGGGCGCCATGCAAGAAATATCGAGTAAGTAGATCGTCTATATCAAGGAAAAAATATCGGTGAATTTTGTCGTGATTGTAGAAGATCATTCTCCGGCCTTGCCGGGCGCAGGCATGGGGCGCCGACCTCTTGTCCGTTGAGGACACGGGAGAATCTGGCCTTCAGCAAAAAAAAGCGCGCGTCAGGGTTCCGCGATGACCCGGCTGGCCAGCTCGCCCGAGCGCATCAGGTCGGCCAGCGTCAGCGAGTCGATGATCAGCAGGTAGGTCCAGAACACGTCCGCAAAGGTCTTGCGGATGCGGCAGGTTTCCTCGTCCGTGCAGTCGGGGCAGCGCTGATAGGCGCTGCGCGACAGGCAGGGCAGGGGCGCAAGCGGCCCGTCGATCAGGCGCAGCAGTTCCGACAGCTTCACCTCGCCGGGACGCTTGACCATCATGTAGCCGCCCGCCCGCCCGCGCTTGGACGAGATCACGCCCGCGTCGCGGATTTCCAGAAGGATGTGTTCCAGGAAGCGCTTGGGCGTCCCGGCGCGCTTGGCGACCTGCTCGATCGACAGAGCCTGCGGGGACTCGGACGCGGCCTCGTCGGCCAGCACCAGCAGCGCCTTGAGCGCGTATTTCATCTTCTGCGTGATCATCAGCAAGCCGTAGGCAGGCGCCTGCCTGTTCGCAAGCACCGCGAGAGAAAGGTTCTAAAGACGACTTGGCTTGTAGATATTCTTCGTTCAAGATGCCAGCCATATGGCCGCGACAAGAGGACGCCATGACTGCGACCACGCTGGATCTCATTGACCGCAAGATCGTTTCGGCGCTGATGCAGGACGCGACCCAGCCCATCGGGCGAATCGCCGATCAGGTGGGCCTGTCCCAGACGCCCTGCTGGAAGCGCATCCAGAAGCTCGAGGCCGCCGGAGTGCTGACCGGCCGCGTCGCCATCGCCGATCCCGCCAAGCTGGGGCTGGGCCTGACCGTCTTCGCCGGGGTCGAGGCGCCCGACCATTCCCCCGAATGGCGCGCAGGCTTCGAACGCGCGCTGGCCGCCATGCCCGAGGTGCGCGAGGTGTACCGCATGGCGGGCATCTACGACTATCTGCTGCAGATCATCGCCCGCGACGTCGGCGCCTTTGACGAGTTCTACAAGCGGCTGACGACGGTGGTGAAGGTCAAGTCCTGCTCGTCGCTGTTCGTGCTGGAACGGCTGAAGGCCACGCCCGGCTATCCGGTGGACACGGTGACACGCTGAGGTTTCAGGCGCCCGGGTGGGAATAGCCGATCACCCGGCCCGAGCCGTCCACGCGGCACAGGTGCTGGCGGTTGCCGTCGCGGGCCTCGACCGTGGCGGTGCCCCCTGCCTCGGACAGCCAGCGCGAGGTGACCTCGGCCAGCGGGCGGCGGATGTGGCCCGCGATCGCGGCGGTGCAGGCGGCCTCCTGCCGGGCGCGAAGGTCGGGGACAAGGACGGGGGGCTCGGCCGCGCAGGCGGCAAGCGGCAGCAGCAACAGAAGGAACCGCATCCCCGGATCTCCGCATGGTTTTCCCGAGCCTAGCACGGATGCGGGCAGGCGCACAGTCTCAGGGGCGCGGGCGGAATCGGCAGGGGATCTGAAGTGTGGGGGCGCCCTCGGGCGGGGTCTCGATCAGCCGGAAGGCGGTGGACAGCATCGCGGCCACGTCCTGCTGCATCATGCCCACGTTCTGCGGCAGGAAGGCCGCGAAGGGGTCCCAGTCGAAGCAGCCGAAGCGCATCTGCGGCGGGCTCGGCTGGTCATGCAGCCAGCGGACGACGCCTTCAAGCGCGATGGTCGAGTTGACGAAGACGCCGCTGCCGTCCGCGATCCTCAGGTCCGCCATGGCGGCAAGGGTCTTGGCGGCGGAATAGCCGCGCATCAGGCAGTTGCCCTCGGGCACCGGCAGGCCCGCCTCGGCATGGGCGGCGGTGAAGCCGCGCAGGCGCTCGCGCGTGTTGTTGTCCTGTGCCCGGCCACCGATGAAATACAGCGGCAAGCCAGTCGCGAAGTCCGCCCGCACCCGCGACAGGATCACTCGCGTCAGTTCAAGTGCGCCCGAGAAGTTGTCCGACACGACGGAAGGCGCGCGGCTGCCCGGCAGGTCCAGGTTGATGACCCGGACGCGGGCGGCGCTGCACAGCTCGGCGATCCGGTCGGGGTCGGTGGCGCCCGTCACGATCAGGCATTCGACCTGATAGGACAGCATCTCGCGCGCGGCCTCAAGTTCGAGGTCGGGTTCGCGCTGGGTGCAGGTGATGACAGGGAACAGCCCGCGTTCCCGCGCCATGATCTCGAAACGCTCGGCGATCGCGCCGAAATAGCGGTTGTCGTATTTCGGGATGATCATGCCGATCACGCGAGAACGGTCCCGCCGCAGCATCCGCGCGGGCAGGTTGACGGCATAGCCCTGTTCCTCGGCGATGCGGCTGATCCGTTCCGCCAACCGCGCGCTGATCCGCCGTTTCTTCCACGTCCCGTTCAGCACCGAGCTGACCGCGCTGGCGCTGGTCCCGGCGATCTGCGCCAGGTCATAGATCGTCGGTCGCTTCGCGGTGATCTCGTCGTCGTCGGCCATGTCCCACCCGTCGGGAAAAGTGACGCAGTGATCCTGCCCTGCGTGGAATCTTGACAGCATACTTCTGTCGCAGCAATCTATGCTACACCGATTGAGCATCCAAGCTTCATCGATGGCGCATCATCTTCGGCCTGCCCGCGGGACAGGCGGCGCTTCTGACATGTGGAGGAGACAGACCATGACGTCGAAACTATCGCTTGCCGCCGCCTCAGCGATCGCGGCGGCGCTGCTGGGGGGGGCGGCCGTCGCGCAGGAGGCCGCGACCGTCGCCTTCCTGATGCCCGACCAGGCATCCACCCGCTACGAGGAAAAGGACTTCCCCGGCTTCCAGGCGGCGATGAAGGAACTGTGCCCCGACTGCACGGTGATCTACCAGAACGCCAATGCCGACGTGTCGCTGCAGCAGCAGCAGTTCAACTCGGTCGTCACCCAGGGCGCCAAGGTCGTCGTGCTGGACCCGGTCGACTCGGCCGCCGCTGCGGGCCTGGTGCAGATGGCGCAGTCGCAGGGCGTCAAGGTCATCGCCTATGACCGGCCGATCCCGGACGTGCCCGCCGATTATTACGTGTCCTTCGACAACAAGGGCATCGGCCAGGCGATCGCGCAGTCGCTGGTCGATCAAATGAAGGCCACGGGCGTGCCGGACGGCGCGGGCGTGCTGCAGATCAACGGCTCGCCCACCGACGCGGCGGCCGGCCTGATCCGCGACGGGATCGACGCGGCGCTGGACGCCTCGGCCTACAAGACGCTGGCCGAATACGACACGCCCGACTGGGCGCCGCCCAAGGCGCAGGAGTTCACCGCGGGCCAGATCAACCGCTTCGGGGCCGAGATCAAGGGCGTCGTGGCCGCCAACGACGGGACCGCGGGCGGGGCCATCGCCGCGCTGAAGGCCGCGGGCGTCGATCCGCTGCCCCCCGTCACCGGCAACGACGCGACCATCGCGGCGCTGCAGCTGATCATCGCGGGCGATCAGTACAACACCATCTCGAAGCCTTCGGAAATCGTCGCCGAGGCCGCCGCCAAGATCGCGGTCGCCTTCCTCAAGGGCGAGACGCCCGAGGCGAAGACCACGCTGTACAACACGCCGTCCGAGCTGTTCGTCCCGGCGGTCGTGACGCGCGAGAACATCAAGGCCGAGATCTTCGACAAGGGCATCCAGACTCCCGAGGAAGTCTGCACCGCCGAATACGCGGACCCCTGCCGCGAACTGGGCATCCTGCAGTAACATCAGGCCACGGCGCGCGTCATCCCGGCGCGCGCCTTTCACGAAAAGGAACAGCCGATGGCCGAAAGCGGAAGATCCGCCGAGCCGATCCTGAAGCTGCGCGGAGTGTCCAAGCAGTTCGGCGCCGTCCAGGCGCTGGTGGACATCGAACTGGACATTCACGCGGGCGAGGTCGTGGCCTTGGTGGGCGACAACGGCGCGGGCAAGTCCACGCTGGTCAAGATCCTTGCCGGCGTCCACCAGCCGACGACGGGCACCATCGAGTTCATGGGCAAGCCCGTGTCCCTGGACAGCCCCGGCACGGCACTCGAAATGGGCATCGCCACCGTCTTCCAGGACCTGTCGCTCTGCGAGAACCTGGACGTCGTCTCGAACCTGTTCCTGGGGCATGAACTGTCCCCTTGGCGGCTGGACGAGGTGCAGATGGAGGTCCGCGCCTGGACCCTGCTGCGCGAGCTTGCCGCCCGCATCCCCTCGGTCCGCGAACCCGTGGCCTCGCTGTCGGGCGGCCAGCGCCAGACCGTCGCCATCGCGCGCTCGCTGCTCTTGGACCCCAAGATCATCATGCTGGACGAGCCCACCGCCGCCCTGGGCGTGGCGCAGACCGCCGAGGTGCTGAACCTGATCGAGCGCGTGCGCGACCGGGGCTTGGGCGTCATCCTGATTTCCCACAACATGGAGGACGTGCGCGCGGTCGCCGACCGCATCGTCGTCCTGCGGCTGGGCCGCAACAACGGCATCTTCACGGCCGATTCCTCGAATGCCGAACTGGTCTCGGCCATCACCGGCGCCACCGAGAACGCCGTCTCGCGCCGGCAGGCGCGCAAGCTCGAAGAAACGGGGGCCTGACATGACCGAGCCGCAAAGCGCGCTGGACCGATCGGACAGCCGGGTCCGCCATGACGAGGGCATCGGCGGCGCCATCCGGGGCTTCATCGACCGCGTCCGCTCGGGCGACCTCGGGATGCTGCCGGTCATCGTCGGCCTGATCCTGATCGCCACCGTCTTCTGGTCGCTGAACCCCGTGTTCCTGGCGCCGAACAACCTTGCGAACCTGCTGTTCGACGCGGCGGCTGTGGGCTGCATCTCGCTCGGCATCGTCTGCGTCCTGATGCTGGGCGAGATCGACCTGTCCGTGGGTTCGATGAGCGGGCTCGCCTCGGCCATCCTGGGCGTCGTCTGGGTCAAGATGGGGCTGCCGGTCGCGTTGGCGATTCTGGTGGCACTGGCCTCGGGCGCCTTCATGGGCTTCGTCTATGCGACGCTGCTCAACCGCTTCGGGATGCCCAGCTTCGTGTCCACCCTGTCGGGGCTGCTGGCGATGCTGGGCTTGCAGCTCTACCTGCTGGGCTCGACCGGCTCGATCAACCTTCCTTACGCCTCGGCCATGGTCCGCTTCGGGCAGATCCATGTGATGCCGGCGTGGTTCAGCTATCTGCTGGCGGTGCTGCCGGGCGCGGTGATCCTGTGGCTGGGCCTCGACCGGATGCGCCGCCGCCGGGCGGTCAACCTCTCGAACCCGGGTGGACTGTCCGTGCTGCTGGCGCAGGCGGGCATCCTGACCGTCGTGCTGCTGGGGGCCGTGCATTACCTGAACCAGGGGCGGGGCATCCCGTGGATGTTCGGGCTGTTCGTGCTGCTGGTCGTCATCATGAACTACGCCCTGACCCGCACCAAATGGGGCCGCGCGATGTTTGCCGTGGGAGGCAACCGCGAGGCTGCGCGGCGGTCCGGCATCAACGTCAACCGCATCCGCATCTCGGCCTTCATGCTGTGTTCGTCGCTGGCGGCGCTGGGCGGCATCCTCGCGGCCTCGCGGCTCGCGTCGTCGAGCCAGCAGGCGGGGACGGGGGACGTGAACCTCAACGCCATCGCGGCGGCGGTGATCGGGGGGACGTCGCTGTTCGGCGGGCGCGGCTCGGCCTGGTCGGCGCTGCTGGGGATCATCGTGATCCAGTCGATCTCAAACGGGCTGACGCTGCTGAACCTCAGCTCCTCGCTGCGCTACATGATCACGGGCGCGGTTCTGGCGATTGCGGTGATCGTGGACTCTCTGGCGCGGCAATCGCGCGCGAGCCACGGCCGCGCTTGAGAAGGGAAAATCATGGCTGAGCAACTTTCAGGCAAGGTCGCGGCCGTCACCGGCGCCGCGTCGGGCATCGGGCTGGAATGCGCCCGCACGATGCTGGCCGAGGGCGCCGAGGTCGTGCTGATCGACCGCGCCGCCGAGCGGCTGGAGGCCTTGTGCGAGGAACTTGGGCCCAAGGCGCATCCGCTGGTCGTGGACCTGCTGCATGGCCCGCAGGTGGACGCCATCGCCACGCGGATCGAGGAACTGGTCGGTCCCGTGGACATCTTCCACGCCAATGCCGGGGCCTATGTCGGCGGCCCCGCGGCCGAGGGCGACCCGGACGCCTGGGACCGGATGCTGAACCTCAACATCAACGCGGCCTTCCGCAGCGTCCGCGCGGTCCTGCCCGGCATGATCGAGCGCAAGACCGGCGACGTGATCTTCACCTCGTCCGTCGCGGGTGTCGTGCCGGTGGTGTGGGAGCCGATCTACACCGCCTCGAAGTTCGCGGTGCAGGCCTTCCTGCACGCGACCCGGCGGCAGGTGGCACCCCATGGCATCCGCATGGGCGCGGTGCTGCCGGGGCCTGTCGTGACCGCCCTGCTGGACGACTGGCCCAAGGAAAAGATGGAGGAGGCGCTGGCCAACGGTTCGCTGATGCAGCCGAAGGAAGTGGCCGAGGCCGTGCTGTTCATGCTGACGCGGCCCCGGGGCGTGGTGATCCGCGACCTCGTGATCCTGCCCAACAGCGTCGATCTGTGACAAAGGAAGCCGCCATGACCAGCCACCGGCAAGGGCCGTTCTTCCTGGGCGTCGATGTCGGCACCCGCAGCGCCCGCGCGGGGCTGTTCGACGCAGGCGGCACGATGGTTGCCAGCGCCAAGCGCGACATCACCATGTGGCGCGAGGGCGGCGACATCGCCGAGCAGTCGAGCGAAGACATCTGGGCCGCCGTCTGCGCCTCGGTGCGTGAGGCCGTGGCGGGAATCGACCCGGCGCAGGTTGCGGGGATCGGCTTCGACGCGACCTGCTCGCTGGTCGTGCTGGGGCAGGGCGGGCAGCCGCTGACCGTCAGCGCCTCGGGCGACGAGGCGCGCAACATCATCGTCTGGATGGACCATCGCGCCGTCGGACAGGCCGAGCGGATCAACGCCCTTGGACATCCCGTCCTGCGCTATGTCGGCGACGTCATCTCGCCCGAGATGGAGACGCCGAAGCTTCTTTGGCTGCGCGAGAACCTGCCCTCGACCTACGCGCAGGCATGGCAGTTCTTCGATCTTGCGGATTACCTCGGCTGGCGGGCGACGGGCGATCTTTCGCGGTCAAGCTGCACCGTCACCTGCAAGTGGACCTATCTCGCCCACGAGGACCGCTGGGACCCTGACTATTTCCGCAGCATTGGGCTGGAGGATCTGGCCGAGGACGGTTTCGCCCGCATCGGCCAGAGGATCGTCGCGCCCGGCACCCCGCTGGGATCAGGGCTGACGCAGGCGGCGGCGGCCGACCTCGGACTGCGGCCGGGCATTCCGGTCGGCGCGGGACTGATCGACGCTCATGCCGGCGGGATCGGGACCGTGGGGATGCAGGGCGCGCCCGAAAGCAACCTCGCCTATGTCTTCGGCACGTCGTCCTGCACCATGACGACGACGCGCGAGCCGGTCTTCGTCTCGGGCGTCTGGGGGCCCTATTTCCAGGCGATGGTGCCGGGCATGTGGCTGAACGAGGGCGGCCAGTCCGCCGCCGGCGCCGCGATCGAGCAGCTTCTGTCCTTCCATCCCGCCGCCCCTCAGGCCGCCGCCGAAGCCAATACCACGGGCCAGCCGCTGCCGGTCTGGCTGGCGGAACAGGCCGCGCGCAAGGCAGGCGACCTTTCCGCCGCCGTGAGGCTGGCCGACGGCCTGCATGTGGTCCCCGAGTTCCTGGGCAACCGCGCGCCGTTCGCCGACCCCCATGCCCGCGCGATCATCGCGGGGCTGGGGATGGAGCGGGACATCGACAGCCTCGTCGCACTTTACGTGGCGGGGCTCTGCGGCATCGCCTATGGCCTGCGCCAGATCATCGAAACGCAGGACAAGGCCGGCGCGCCGGTGGACCGGGTAGTGATCTCGGGCGGGGCGGGGCAGCTTGATCTCGTGCGGCAGTTGCTGGCGGACGGATCGGGCAAGCCGGTCCTGTCCAGCATGGCGGCGGAACCCGTGCTGCTGGGCTCGGCCATCCTCGGTGCGGTGGCCGCAGGCCAGTTCGCCTCGATGACCGAAGGGATGGCCGCGATGTCGCAGGCAGGCGGGCAGTATCATCCCGACGCCGATGCCGCGGTGATGCACGACGCCCGCTATCGCACCTTCTGCGCGCTGCAATCCGCCCTGCGCGACAGCCGCGCCTGACGCGGTCGATCATCGCACCGGTTCTGCGATCCCGCCGGCGGGGTGACAGGCCTGTGCCCCGGATCGGGCGTCAGGGCGGAACCTGTGGGTGTGTTCCGCCTGCCCCCGCCCTGCGGATCATGTGGGTCGGCAGGGCGCGGCAATGATCATTCATGAACAGCTTGCAATCCAAACGGGTATTACGGCTTGATTATACACCTCCGATAGTGCGAAGCGCCGTTCCTCAGGAACCCGGGAGAAGAGACAATGGCAGCCTCTTTCCGTTCAGCGATCCGTTCCCTTTCCAAGGGCGACCTCAAGGCCCTTCAGCACGATCTGTTCGATGTCGCGGCACTGCGAAGGCAGGCAGACGCGCAGCGGGACGACAGGGCAGGGCAGGCCGATGCTTCGGTGGCGCCGACGACCCTGGCCTCCTTGTTTACGCAGGCCGCGCCTGCGGGGCGGACCGTCACGGGAACTTCGGGCCATGACAGCCTGTCGGGGGGCGACGGCCACGACACCCTCAGCGGTCTGGGTGGGAACGACACCCTGTCCGGGGGGCAGGGCGCCGACAGCTTTGTCGTCACGCGCGGCACCGGCTCGGACACCATCCTCGACTTCGATCCGGCGGCAGGCGACGTGTTGAGGATCGAGAGCTATGGCTTCCTTTCAACGGCAGAGGTGCTGGCCCAAGCGGTCCAGGACGGGCGCGACACGGTGATCTGGCTGCACGGGACCGAAAAGCTCACCCTGCGCGGCGTCGATCCGGGCAGCCTGAGGGACTCGCATATCGTCCTGGGCGGCGCCCCGGCGCAGGTCCATGGCACCTCGGGACGGGACTGGATCGCGCAGGCCTCGGGTGCGGTGCAGCAGCTGGTGGGCGGTGCCGGGAACGACACCTATTACCCGCAGAACCGCGGCGCGCGCATCGTCGAACGGCCCGGCGAGGGCATCGACACGGTGCTGACCTGGGTCAGCTGGACGCTCGAGGAGAATGTCGAGAACCTGACGGTCTCGAACGCGGCAGGCTCGCAGATGCTGTATGCGCGGGGCAACGCGGGCGACAACCACCTGACCGGCGGCCATACCGGCAACCAGAGCCTGAACGGCGAAGGCGGGAACGACACCCTGACCGGGGGCGCGGGCCGCGACATCTTCAACATCGACGCGGGCGACGGCAACGACGTGATCACCGACTTCGCCACCGGCGCGGGCGGGGACATGCTGCGGCTGAACGGCTTTGCCTTCCGCAGCTTCGACGACGTCATGGCGGCGGCCCGCCAATCGGGAACCAGCGTGGTGATCGACTTGGGCGGCCAGCACCTCACCCTGCAGGACACGCGCCTGCCGGACCTGAGGCCCGAGAACCTCGCCGCCTTCGCACCCGACACCCAGGGCAGGCCAGTGCTGTTCGCCGAGGAGTTCGACCGCCTCGACCTGCGCTCGCCCGACAACCCTGATGGCACATGGCGACCGGAATACTATTGGGGCAACCGGACGCTCGGCTCGAACAACGAGCAGCAGTTCTATGTCGATCCGGCCTGGCGCGACCTCGGCCTGAACCCTTTCGCGGTCAGGGACGGTGTGCTGTCCATCACCGTCGGCGAGACCTCGGACCACCTGCTACCCGAGGTCGAGAACCTGCCCTATCTTTCCGGCGCGATCACCTCGGAACAGAGCTTCTCGGTCCAGTACGGCTATTTCGAGATGCGCGCCGAACTGCCCGAGGGAGGCGGCTTCTGGCCGGCATGGTGGCTGCTGCCCATCGATGGAAGCTGGCCGCCGGAACTGGACATTTTCGAGGTGCTGACCAGCGATCCTACCGTCCTGCACACCACCGCCCACAGCAACGCCAGCGGCCGGCACACTGCCGAGGGCCAGAGCGCGCTGGTCGGCGACATGTCCGACGGGATGCATGTCTATGGCTTCGACTGGGGCCCGGAGGAGATGGTCTGGTATTTCGACGGGGTCGAGGTCTACCGCGCCGCCACGCCCGAGGATGCGCACCGGCCGATGTACATGCTGGCCAACGTGGCCGTCGGCGGCTGGTATGGCGGGATCGACCGCGACAGCTTCTCGGACGCCGAGCATACCGACCTGCGGATCGACCATATCCGCGTCTACGAGCGTCCCCTGGACCATGCGGTCGTGGCCCTGCCGCGGGGGTGGGAGGCTGACAGCTTCGACTTCTCGCGCATGGACGGGGCGAGCGCCGCCGCCAAGTGGGGCTATACGAACACCATGGCCGCGGGCGAGGTGAAGGCCAGGCTGGGCGGGGACTGGGCGCGCTGGCTGACGGGCAACGACGCCGACAACTACCTCGGCGGCAGCGACGCGCAGTACAACGAACTCGACGGGCGGGGCGGCGAGGACGTGCTGTTCGGCGGCGGCGGGGTCGATGTCTTCGTCATCCGCAAGGGGATGGGCAACGACACCATCCTGGACCTGTCAGGCGACGACAAGGTGCAGCTTGACGGCTTCCATTTCAGCCACATCGAGGATGTCCGCGCCTGGTCCGTGCAGAAGGGCGAGGACGTCATCATCCGGCTGGGCGAGGATCAGGCCCTCTGCCTTGCCAACCATGCGCTTGAGGACTTGAGTGCGCAGAACTTCTGCTTCACCAACGTGGAACGCGACCTGCTCGTCGCCTGACAGGCACGGGCCGCTTGGCGGTCCCGGGCACGAAACTCCTTGAAGAACCTTGCCCATGCTGCTGCTGGGCAAGGGGTCCGGCCGAATCGTGATCGTCGCGTCCCCTGACTGCCCCTTCGCGCCCCCAGACAGAGCGCGGGGCACCGCCGCCACACCCACACTCTGTTCGGCGCCGCTGCCCGATCGCTGATCCCGTCGCGCCGCGTCGTGGTGCAAGCGCCGCGCCGTTCCAGTCCCTGACCCGCCGGGCTTCAGCCGGACATGGATCAGCCTGGTGCCGTTGCTTGCCTTTCCGGCACTCAGTGACTTGCCGGGGGGAAGGCTGCGCTTTAGATGATGCGGCACAGGAAAGCGCCGTGCGGGCCGATGGTCATACGTGGCTCAAGCTCAAGGGCGTTGATGATGACTTCTTCCGACAACATGCCGGTGGCGCAGGTGCGTTCGGCCAAGGACTGGGTCCGGGTCCTGGCGAAGTATCGCGAGCCCTCCACATCCCGCAGCATCTTCGAGCTTCTTGTCACGCTTGTGCCCTTTGCCCTGCTCTGGGGACTTGCCTGGGCGTCGATGTCGGTCAGCTACTGGCTGACGCTCGGGATCGCGGTCCTGAACGGCCTGTTCCTTGTGCGGATCTTCTGCATCCAGCATGACTGCGGCCATGCCTCGTTCTTTCACAGCCGCAAGGTGCAGGACTGGGTCGGCCGGTGCCTCGGGGTGCTGACGCTGACGCCCTATGACGTCTGGCGGCGCACCCACTCGATCCACCACGCGCAGCACGGCAATCTGGACCAGCGCGGCATCGGCGACGTGATGACGCTGACCGTGGCCGAATATCATGCCCGAAGCCGCCTCGGCAGGCTGATGTATCGTCTTTACCGTCATCCGCTCGTGCTGTTCGGGCTGGCGCCGAGCTATCTGTTCCTGCTGCAGAACCGCCTGCCGCTCGGCTTGATGAAAGCGGGCCGGCGCTACTGGATCTCGGCCATGGGGACGAATGCCGTTATCGCCATTCTTCTGGCGGCGATGGTCTGGCTGGGTGGGCTGACGCCTTTGCTGCTGATCTTCATTCCCACCGTCGTCGTCGCGGCCACGATCGGGGTGTGGCTGTTCTACGTCCAGCACCAGTTCGAGGAAACCCACTGGGCCGGGAACGACGCCTGGCAGTTGCACGAGGCGGCGCTGGCGGGGTCCTCGCATTACGTGCTGCCCACGCCCTTGCGCTGGCTGTCCGCCAATATCGGCATCCACCATGTCCACCATCTCTACAGCCGAGTCCCCTTCTATCGGCTGCCCGAGATCCTGCATGACCATGCCGAACTTGCAGCCGCCCAGCGGTTGACGCCGTGGGAGAGCCTGCGCTCGGTCAACCTGCACCTGTGGGACGAGAAGCTGAAGCGCCTGACATCCTTTCGCGAGGCACGTCGGCGCTATGGTGCCGCCTAGGCTGCCTCACGGGCCTGATTGGTAGGGGGCTGGCTGACTTGGGACAAGGTCTTCAACTTCCAGGGCCCGGATCCTGACAGGACAGACCGGATAGCGGCAGATCAGGACAGTCGGACCGCCGCCCCTTCCCATGCGCTGCGATAAGGTCGTCTCAATCTCTCAGTCGCCTGTTCGTGCCGCGATCCAGATCACGTGACGGTTGCCGCGCCGGCTGCCGCTGGCACGGACCATGCGCGTGGTGACCTCGAACCCGCAACGCGAGAGCCGTTGCGAAAAGGCCGGGGCCGGGGCGGCGGACCAGACGGCGAGCACGCCTTTGGGGACCAGCGCCCGGCGCGCCGCCTTCAGGCCCGCCTCGTTGTAAAGGGCGTCGTTGCCGGGGCGGGTCAGGCCATCCGGCCCATTGTCGACGTCCAGCAATATGGCGTCGAAGCCGCTCGCGGCCTCACGGATCATGGCGCCGACATCGCGTGTCTCGACCACGACCCTCGGGTCAGCAAGGCAGTTCCCGAAGACAGCCGCCATGTGATCCCCGGCCCAGTCAACAAGTTCGGGCACGATCTCCGACACGACAATGCGGGCGCCGGGCGGCGAGATCGCCAGGGCCGCCCGCAGGGTGAAACCCATGCCGAGCCCTCCGATCAGCACCCGCGGCCGGGGCCTGCCCGCCAGGCGCTCCAGCGCCAAGGCGGCCAGCGCCTCCTCCGAGTGGCCGAGACGGCTGTTCATCAGCTCGTTGCCGCCCTTGAGGCGGATCGAGAATTCGTCGCCCCTGCGCAGAAGCCGGAGCGTGTCCCCGTCCGGCGCGGTTGCCGTCGCCAGTTCTATCCAGGGAAGCATGCAGGGGATCCTGTTCCTTGAGCCACCCCGTGGCCTAACCGCTTGGGGACGGCAGGTGAAGGGTCATGTGCCTCGGGGCTGTCCGGACTGGCCGCGTGGGTTCCGTCGGCAGGAAGGACCCGCATTGCCGGTCCGGCGTCATCCGGACCGGCCAGCGACGGGCCAGCCCATGAGGCTTCATGCCGAGGAGGGTCCTTGTCAGGCAGCTCGCTCCTCCACCCTCGGCGCCGGGGACCTCCGCTGAACCATCGAGGGCAGTCAATGCTCGGTCAAAGGAGGGGGGGCGCTATTGCGACCTGCCCGCCGTGGCTTACTGTTTGCGCGCCTTGCGGTTGGCATAGCGCCGGTCGCGCTCGGCCTTGCGGGCGGCTTCATCCTTGATGACCTGGGCGATCACGCTGTCGGCCTTTTCCTGCGCCTCGATCCTGGCTCTGGCGGCGACAGCGGCGGCATCCTGATAGGCGGCGGCCTCGGCCTCGGCGCGCGCCTGCTCTTGCTGCCGCGCCTTTGCCTCGGATTTCAGCCGCTCCCGCTCCTCGCGCCGTTCCTCGCGGGCCGCGGCGATCGCAAGCAGTTCCTCCTGCCGCGCAAGGCGGGTGGGCTCGGCGGCCTCCCGCGTGGCCCGATAGGCGCGAAGGCGCGCAGCCTTTGCTTCGGCTGCGGCGTTGCGGCGGTCGGCGAGATCGTTGGTCTTTGTGGTTCTCAAATCTTCATCCTTGTCTGGTCTGTGGAAAGGCCGGGAAGGCGGCAAAAGGGACGGGGCGGCGGGTCACGGGGCCGGGATCACCCGGGGGTGGCGTCCGGCGCGGCCTTGCGGCGGTTTTCAAGGCAACGCTCGACCATCCTTTGCGCGGCCTGCGGCGTTTCGCCCATCTGATGGCAGTTGTGCAGGATCAGCTGCGCGACTTCCTCGTCTGTTCTCTCAAGGTCTCTTTGCACGGATCGTCCTTTCAGGATCGGAGAGCGGCGTGCACCAGGGCGCCTCTGGCTTGCACGCCTTCGACTTCAAGGGATCAGGCCACCGGACCGACCGAGCGGTCCGGATTGCCGCCCATGATCGCCTGCCGTCAGAATGGTCGCTTTCTGAACCATGCAGCGAGCCCCGGCGATGGCCGATGCTCATGATCTCAGTCGGCCGATTTGCCCCGAGATGCAAGGTCAATCTGGGTGCCCCTGACTTGCCCTCTTTCCGGAGGGTCGCATGAAGGGCCAGTCCGGAACCTGGCGGCAGATCACGCCGCCAGGCGCTCGGGCTGCGTCATCAGCCCATCCGGCACGAACCCTGCGGTCCTTGCCGCCGAGATGAAGGCCCGGCGCGCGGTGCCGACAGAGGCCATGCAGTCCATGGCCGCTTCCACCAGATAAAGCGCGCGGTCACGGGCAGGGTCGGCAACCGGCCATTTCTTCCGCAGCCAGTGGCGGGCCTGTTCGGCCGTGCTGAATTCCTGGATATCGCCCGCAGGTGACACGACAAAGGACAGGGGCTTGCCCCAGTTGATTTCGATCACGTGGTTTCTTTCTGGAAAAGGCGGATGCCGGCGCGTTTCAATGCCAGCCAGCCCGCGGAGGAAGGAGGGCCTGCCAAGGGGCGACCCGGCCTTCATGATCTTGCAGGTTTCGTTCAGGCGAGAACGAGGTTCGCCGCGGACTCGCGCCCGTTGCGGTCACGCTCGAGATCGAACGAGACCGCCTGGCCGTCGTCCAGCTGGCGGATGCCTGCACGTTCAAGCGCGGACACGTGGACAAAGACGTCCTTCAAGCCGCTTTCGGGCTGGATGAAGCCGAAACCCTTGGTGGGGTTGAACCATTTCACGGTGCCATTGGCCATCGTGACATTCCTTGTGATTGTGCCGCTCACAGGATGCAGCGGCCCGGCAAAGCTGAGGATCGAGAGCTGAGCCGAAAGGAACAGGTTCGAAAAATAGTGTTGCTTCAGTCATGTGGTTGCTTGCAGCCCGGATTGTAAGGGGCTGCAGGAGTTTTCCCGCATTCCACCCTGCGGAAGGCTGCCCACGGAGCGTCAGGCACAAGCCGCAGGCGACTGAGTGGCCGTGGCAGTTGCTCGGGGTGGCCTTGAGGATTTCCTCTGGAACACCTTGCAGTTTTCTCATCTAACATCCATATGACATCCACATGGATGGTTTATGGATGAAGCAGGATCAATGAAGCAGCCTGACAACGAGAAGATCACGATCAACCTGGGCCATGTGGACCTCGGGCGGATCGACCTGCTGGTGCAGGAGGGCTTCTACGGCAACCGCAGCGACTTCATCCGTACCGCCATCCGCAACCAGCTTGTGGCCGAGGCGGACGCCGTCGGCCGATCGATCGAGCGGCACACGCTCGAGATGGGCTTGCGCGACGTGACCCGCAGCGAACTGGAGGCTGCGGTCGCCAAGGGCGAGACGCTGCATATCAAGGTGGTGGGGCTGGCGCGGCTTGCCCCCGACATCACCCCGGACCTGGCGCGGGCGGCGATCGGCTCGCTGACGGTGCTGGGCGCATTGCAGGCACCGCCTGCGATCAAGGCGGCCCTGAAGGACCGCATCACATAAGGCTCGCGGGCCCGGAGAGACGGACATGAACAGCCAATTCGCGACGGCGATGAGCCGGGCGCTGGAACAGACACGCGCCGGAAACCCTGCCGAGGCCGCCCGCATCATCCAGGCCGCACTGGCGGGAGAGGGTGCCCCCGACGGCGGCATGGCCCCACAGCCTGCGGCCCCGGCCGCCTCGGCGCGCAAGTCCGTGGCCGAGATCGAGGAGGCCGAGGTGGTCGAGGAGCATCCTCCGCACCGGCCCGCGTCTTCGTTCGCTACCTCGCCGGCGGCCGGTCCGATGCAGATGCCGCCGATCGGGCAGGCCGATCTGCAGCGGATGATGGACAACCTCGGCTGCATGGTACCGCAAGGCCTGAACGGCCTGCCGCAGGGCCTGCCCGGCATGGGGCGCCCGAATGCACCGCCCCCTGTTCCCGAAGGCGCCCGGTACGAGACGCGCAGCTTCACCTCGGCGCATGGCACGCGCGATTATCGGCTGTTCGTGCCCTCCAGCCTGCCCGATGGTCCCAAGGGGCTGGTGCTGATGCTGCACGGCTGCACCCAGGACCCGGATGACTTCGCCCGGGGCACCGACATGAACAGCCAGGCCGAGCGGCACGGGCTGATCGTGGTCTATCCCCACCAGTCCCGCGCCCATAACGCGCAAGGCTGCTGGAACTGGTTCCGCCCCGAGGACCAGCGGGCGGAAGCGGGCGAGGCCGCGCTGCTGGCGGCACTGACCCGCGCCGTCGCGACCGAGTTCTCGGTTCCGGGGGATCGGGTCTTCGTGGCCGGGCTTTCCGCCGGGGGCGCCATGGCCGCCACGCTGGCGGCAACTCACCCCAGCCTGTTTGCGGCCGTGGGCATCCATTCGGGTCTGCCGCATGGTATTGCCCATGACATGCCCTCGGCCTTCGGGGCGATGCGCGGGCAGGGCGGGCGGACGCCGCGCAAGGCCGAAGGATCGGTCCGCATGATCATCTTCCACGGCGCGGCCGATGCCACCGTCCACCCCTCCAACGCCGAGGCGCTGGTCGCCGCGGCCGGGCCAGAACTGCGGGGCACCTCGCGACGCGAGCAGGGCCGGTCCGAGGGCGGCCGGGCCTATAGCCGCAATCTCGTGGAAGCTGCCGATGGCACGCCGCTGGTCGAGTCCTGGCGGATCGAAGGCGCGGGCCACGCCTGGTCGGGCGGGCGCCCCGAGGGCAGCTACACCGACCCCGCCGGCCCGGACGCCTCGGCCGAGATGGTCCGCTTCTTCCTGCAATCGCGGGTGTGAAGGGGGTGTTGTGGCCGCCACTTCAAAGAGCGGCCATGGCGGGTTCAGTGAAGGAGGATTCGCAGTCTAGTGGCAGGCGTTGCGGCACGGCTGACGCCCGGTTTCAGCGGAACCCCACGCGACATTCTGTCTTTGGTATGTCTTGGCAAGCGCAACCACCACGGGCGGGGAACTGATCGACGCCAGTCGCGTCGGGCCAGCCGGTCTTCAGGATCCGAGCCCTCAGCTTCCCGGCACGCCGGCCGGGGCGCCGCAGAAACCGCCGACAGGGGCGGCGGCCGATCCCAGGGCGAACAGCGCCGGGGCGTCATAGGGGTTGGGCGGCGCCGCCGCGAGATCGAAGGCGAGCAGGGCCACCAGCATCACGCAGGCGATGGCTGCAACCGCGCGCCGGGTCATTGCCGGGGCTCCAGCCCGAACCAAGGCCGCAGGCGCAGGCCGAGGATGGAGCCCGCGAAAGCCGCAGCGAACCAGACCCATCCGTGCAGGCTGCCGGTCGCAATGCCGGAATAGAAGGCGCCCACGTTGCAGCCGAAGGCCAGGCGCGACGAATAGCCCAGCACAAGCCCCGAAGCTGCCGCCGCGATCCAGGCGCGTGCGGGCAGGCGCGGCACCGGCTGGTCCAGCGCGCCGGCACGGCGCATGCTGATCCACGCCGCCCCCAGGATCATGCCGATGTTGGTCAGCGAGGTGTAGTCGGTCAGGATGCTGGAATGCAGCCGTTCTGCATTGATCGGCGCGGACCAGAAGCCCGATGCCGAAAGATCGACACCCAACCCGGCCGCGCTTTTCGCCGCCCACAGGCCAAGTCCATAGACGACGCCCCAAGGCTGCCCCGCGACAGTCAGGTTGGCGATGGCCAGCGCTGCCAGCAGCACGGCCGCCAGCGCGTAGCGTCCGGGGATGCGCCGCGTGCCCGGCGCGGCCCTGACCAGCACGACGGCTGCGACCGCCGCCAGCATTGCCAGCGTCAGCGCAAGGCCCGAGCCTCCTGACAGGACGATGGGGGGCAGGGCGCCCAGATTGGTCCACCAGTCCAGATGCAGGGTGCCCAGCAGGCTGCCGATGCAGAACAGCGGCAGCGCCACCAGTGCCACCGCATTGCCCGATCCCGCGTTGACCAGCGTCCCCGAGCCGCAGCCCAGAACGACCTGCATGGCGGTGCCGAAAACAAAGGCGCCGCCGATCATCGCCCAGCCGATCCGCCCCTGCGAGCCGATCAGCTCCTCGGGGTTGGCGCCAAGCAGCGGAAGGGCGACCAGCGCCACCAGCCCGATCGACAGCAGCTGCGCCAGGATGCCGCCCGGATCGCGCCGCAGGATCATCTGCCGCCAGGGACCGGCGAAGCCGAAGCGCAGCCCTTCCAGAACCAGCCCGAAGCCGAGGCCGAGGACCAGCATCAGCCCGAAGCGCGCGCCGGCAAAGAGGGTGGTGGCAGCCACGCCTGCCAGAACGAGGGCCGCGAAGGGCAGCCCCGCGCTGCGGCGGGCAAGGGGCTGCGCGGCAGATGCGGCAAAGGTGTTGGCCATGTCAGCTTCCGAAGATCTGCCGGGTCAGGTTGGACAGCAGGCCCGGCACGTTCTCCATCGGCATGTCGGTCTGCGAATATTCCACCATCGAGCCGGGATAAAGCTTGACGTTCTCCAGCCCGGCAAGCTCGGACAGCGCGAACCACTCGGTCGCGGCCCAGTGGCCGGTGTTGCAGAAGGCCACGACGTCCTTGCCGCCTCCGATTCCGAGCGCCTGCTTCAGCGCGGCCACATCGGTGGCGGCCGCGATGGTGGGCGTACCGGGGGTGAAGAACGTGGAATGGGGCAGGCTTTGGGCGCCGGGCAGGGTGCCGGGCCTGACCGCGGCATCGTGCTTGGTGCGGCCCTCATAGAAGTTCGTCGGCCGCGCATCGACCAGCACCGCGTCCTGCGTCCCCTCGACCACCTGCGTGACCGTGTCGGTCGAGGCGAGCCATTGGTCCGAGAAGGTCAGATCCAGCTCGCTCGGCTGCGGCGCGACAGCGGCGGTCTCGATCGGCAGGCCCGCCGCCGTCCAGGCCTGGGTGCCGCCGTTCAGGATCGCCAGATCAGTGAAGCCTGTGGACTTCAGCGTCCAGTAGACCCGCGCCGCCGCACCAAAATCGGTGTCCGTCTTGCCTTCCGGCACGATCACGATGGGCTGGTCCTGCCGCAATCCAAGCTGCTCGAACGCGGTTTCCAGAGCGTCCACGTCCGGCACCGCGCCGGGGTTGTCGCTGCCGCCCCGGACGATCGCATAGGGGGCCGAGATCGCGCCGGGCAGGTGGCCCTTGTCGTATCCGGCATCGCGGATGTCGAGGATGACCGGCTGCGCGGTCGGTGCCTCAGCGGCGAGTTCGGTGGGCGTGACCAGCGGTTCGAAACTCGCGGCGAAGGCGCCGCTGCCGAAGATGGTCGCCACGCAGGCGGCAAGAATGATCCGGGCCATTGCATCTCTCCCATGCCGATGGTGCTGATGTAGGTGAGGCCTCGTCGGTCAGCCAGAGAGGCCCCGCTGACGGGCGCGGCCTGCCGTTCCGCCTGGAAGGACATGGCGCGGAAGCCTTCCCGCAATGAAGGGAAATCGCGACATCGCGCCTGCCCGTTGTCTTGTGGATGAAACCCTGTCCTTTTTTTGCCGATGCCGGTTCAGCCCCCGGAGCTGGATCGGCGACCTGCCCGCACGATCCAGCGACTGCCCTTGTCACGGCGCTGCGGCATGATCACCGGATGCTCGACCGTAACGGGCCAGGCGAGAACCTCCGGCGCGGCATCGAAACTGGCAGACGGCCGGATTGCCGCTTCCTTCACGCCCGAGGCCCTGACGCGTCCCTCGACCGACCGGCAGCGATCAGGCGCCGCAGCCAGATCACGAGATCGGCCTCGAACACCTCGCTCCAGCCCTCGAGGACACCAGGGCGCTGCAGGGTCGCACTTGCCGGCGCTTGCCGCGATCAGGTCGGCTTCAGGTGAGGATGCTTTCGGAGGAATTTCCGCAAGGCGCTCTGATAGACCAACGTGGCGCGGCCCCGCGAG
Organism: Paracoccus niistensis; assembly: GCF_042432925.1. NCBI lineage: Bacteria > Pseudomonadati > Pseudomonadota > Alphaproteobacteria > Rhodobacterales > Paracoccaceae > Paracoccus > Paracoccus niistensis. The sequence continues at coordinate 82,110 of NZ_JBHLWE010000047.1, forward strand.
GACCAGACGTCCCACCGCCTGTTCCGCCACGGCTTCTGCGGGCCGTGGTAATGCAGGATGGTGGGCCTGCCGGGCATGAGGCCCCGGGTCGGCAGGCCTGACCGTACCAGCAGGTTCCGATGGCGCCGGACACGTCCCCAGGACGCATTCCAGGTCAGGTCCAGTTGCACCACGTTGTTCCTGAACAGGGCATTCAGGTGGTCCTGATCGCCATGCGTGCAGGCCGACGCCGCGGCCACATCCTCGATGCGGGACAGAAGCTCCGGTTGGGCCCGGAGGGCGTCGCAGTTCAGAAGAAGAACGCCGGCGTTGAAGTAGTCTCCGGCCTGCGCGGGCTGCATGAACTGCCGGATTTCCGCAAGTCTCGGGTCGCGCTCAGCCGAATCCGCATCGCCTTGCGCCAACCAGTGCGAGACGTGGTAATCGCGCACCACCCCGGCATAGGCGCTGCCCAGGTCGGCGGCGAACAGCCGGCTCACATCGCCCGTCACAAGGGTATCGCCGTCGATGTACAGGACGTAGCCGTCAATCAGGCGGGGGATCAGCAGCCGCCCCATCGTGGCGGCCGAGATATAGTCCTTGGGCCCGTGCGCCCCATCGAGATCCCCCGGGCCGATATCCCTGCACAGCAGGGTGACGCGATCGTTCTCGGCAATGACGCTTTCTGCATCCGCCCAGTCCCGGGCGTCGAATCCGACACCCCACAGGTGCAGTTCGGCGGGACCGCTGAGATGCTGCAACAAGCTCCATATCGAAACCAGCGTCGGCCTCAGGAATTCGCGATCGGTCACATAGGCGATCTTGACCGTACGTGGCCTGGCAGGCAAGGACCGCTTCCTTTGTCCGAATGGTAACATCGCACACTGAAACATCATTCCGGCGCTGCGGCAACCTCGCGCGTCGGAAAGCGTGGCCTGCCTTCCGTTCGTCCCTCCCTGGGCAGGTGCATCTGCCGGAAGATCCCGGTTGCCCGCATCAGCCGACTTGTGGCGGCGGCAGTTTGGTATACCGTTTTGCGCAACGGCTAAGCGGGAGGGATGCGCCATGACGAACGGGACGGATGACACCAGCGGGACGAAGCCGCGGATCGGCTTCATCGGGGTGGGGTTCATGGGCCACGGGATGGCCGCGAACCTGCTACGCAAGGGCTACGAAGTGCAGGTCCTCGGCAACCGCAACCGCGCCCCTGTCGATGACCTGCTGGCCATGGGCGCGACCGAGGCGGCATCTCCGGCCGAGATGGCGCGCGCCGTCGATGTGCTGCATCTGTGCCTGCCCAACTCGGCCGTGGTCGAGGCCACCATGCGCGGGCCGGACGGCATCCTGTCGGGTGCGCGCGAGGGCCTGATCGTCATCGACACCACCACCGCCGATCCCGGATCGACCCTGCGGCTGGCCGAGGAACTGGCTGCGAAAGGCGCCACGCTGGTCGATGCGCCGCTGGGGCGCACCCCGCGCGAAGCCGAGGCGGGCACGCTGGACGCCATGGTCGGCTGTTCGCCCGAACTGTTCCAGCGGATCCGGCCGATCATCGAGTGCTGGGCCTCGACCATCAACCACATCGGCCCGGTCGGATCGGCCCACAAGATGAAGCTGATCATGAACTTCATCGCCATGGGCTATGCGGCACTTTATTCTGAAGCGATGGCGATCGGGGCCCGGGCCGGGATCAGTCCCGCGACGGTGCGCAGGGTCATCGGCGCATCGCGGATGTCGAACGGGTTCTTCGAGACCTTCATGGCCGGATCGGTCGGCGGCGAGCCCGAGATCCACAAGTTCACCATCGCCAACGCGGCCAAGGACACGCGCTATGCCGCGCAGATGGCCGACGCGGCGGGGGCGATGAATCCCATGGGCGCGGCGATCAAGAACTACTTCTGCCAGGCCGAGACCGCCGGGCGCGGCGCCGACTACCTGCCTGCGCTGGCCGCCCATGTCGCCGCCCTCAACGGGCTGGACCTGACCGTCGAGGCCGCAAAGCCGTAAGGCGCCTTTTCCGCCAGCATCGGCGCCCTTGTCCGCGGGGCGCCCCCTATCGATCGGCCGCATGGCCGGACCAAGGAGATTCGCATGACCCGCATCCTCGCCATCGGCAGCTACACCGACACCGACTCCGCCGCGCTGGCCGGGATGGGGGCGCAGGCCCTGCCTTCGCTGGATGCGCTGGCATCCCTGCCGCAGGACCTGCGCAGCGGCGTCGAGGGGCTGGCCTACAAGGGTCACGCGGCGCTGGGCGGGGACAGCATGGACCTGCTGCCGGGGCTGAAGGTGATCGCGAACTTTGGCGTGGGTTATGACGCCATCGACGTGGAGGCGGCGACCGCGCGGGGCATCGTCGTGACGAACACGCCGGACGTCCTGAACGACGACGTGGCCGACCTTGCCGTGGGGATGCTGATCGCACAGAACCGCGGGTTCGAGCCGGCGATGGCCGCGGTCCGGTCGGGCGACTGGTCGGCCAAGGGTGATCTGCCGCTGGCGCGCAAGATGTCCGGCCGGCGCGTGGGGGTGCTGGGCCTCGGCCGCATCGGGCAGGAGATCGCGGCGCGTCTGGTGCCGTTCAAATGCGAGATCCACTACTGGTCGCGCAGCCCCAAGACCACGCCGGGCTGGACCTTTCACGACAATCCGGTGGCGCTGGCCCAAGCCGTGGACGACATGATCGTCGCGGTCGTGGGCGGGCCGGAAACCGAAGGCCTCGTCTCGGCGCAGGTGATCGAGGCGCTGGGGACGGACGGCGTCCTGGTCAACATCGCCCGAGGCTCGGTCATAGACGAGGCGGCGCTGATCGAGGCGCTTGAGGAGGGCCGCATCCGCGGTGCCGCGCTCGACGTCTTCCGGGGCGAGCCCCATGTCGACCCACGCCTTGCCCGGCTGCCGAACCTGCTGCCGCTGCCGCATATCGGCTCGGCCACGGTGGAAACCCGCGCCGCGATGGGGGCGCTGCAACGGCGCAACCTGCAGGCCGTTCTGGCCGGGGATGCTGCGGTGACGCCGGTGAATGCAGCCTGAGGCGGCCGCCTCGCCGTTCCGGCGATTACAGCTTTCCGATCTGGATAGTGCCCGGTTTCGATCGGGTGCAAGTGCATGACGTATACGTGCTCGTAACGAAGGAAATGCTGCGCCTGTTATGGGGAAATCGCCATACCTTTGGTGACTTCAAGCAGGCTCTCATTGAACGATTGACAACGTATACATCGCTTCGCACTCTGCGCAGGGAGGAGGGCGGCAGGTCCTGGATCTGTCTGCCGATTGATCAAGGGAGAGGCTCGTGTTCAGACGTCAGCTCATTGCCGCGTCCGCGGCGATTACGGCCGCGCTTGCGTTGGCCGCACCGGTCGCCGCGCAGACCGCCTGGCCGGAGCGGCCGATCGAGATGATCGTGCCATGGGGCGCGGGCGGCGGCACCGACGCGGTGGGGCGCATCTTCGGCCAGCTTCTGCAGCAGAATCTGGGCCAGCCGGTGAACGTGGTGAACCGCACCGGCGGCTCGGGCGTGGTCGGTCACACCGCCATCGCGAGGGCCCGGCCAGACGGCTACACCATCGGCGTCATGACGATCGAGATCGACATGATGCACTGGCAGGAACTGACCGATCTGACCTACGAGGATTTCGACATCCTCGCGATGGTCAACGCCGATCCCGGCGGGCTGATGGTCGAGGCGGATGCGCCATGGGCCGATGCCGCCGCGCTGCGCGACCACATCAAGTCGAGCCCGCCCGGCACGATCAAGGCCTCGGGCACGGGGCAGGGGGGCATCTGGCACCTGAACCTGCTTGGCTGGCTTCTGTCCGAGGACATCCCCGTGACGAACGTTCCCTGGGTGCCGTCGGAAGGATCGGTCGCGGGCCTGACCGACATGGTCGCGGGCGGCGTGCAACTGGTCCCCTCGTCGCTGGCCGAAGGCCGGTCGCTGATCGATGCGGGCCGGGTGCGGCCGCTCGCCAGCATGTCGGACGAGCGGCAGGCCCTGTTCCCCGACGTGCCCACGCTCAAGGAGGCGACCGGCTCGGACTGGAAGCTTTCCGTCTGGCGCACCATCGTCGCCCCCAAGGGCCTGCCCGAGGACGTGCGGGCGAAGCTCGTCGAGGCGATCAAGGCGGCCTATGACAGCCCCGACTACCAGAACTTCATGAACGAGCGCGGCTTCGGGCTGGTCTGGGCCGGACCCGAGGACGCGACGGCGCAGGTGGCCGCCGACGATGCCCGGCTGGGCGAGGTGATGAAGGCGACCGGGCTGGCCGCGCAGTGAACCGAAAGGTCCGCGGCGGTGACGTCGCGGACCTTGTCATCCATGGACATGGCGGAGGGGCGATGGGACGGACAGGGGTGGACAGCCGCGATCTGGTGCTGGGGGCCATCTGCCTGACGTTGGCAGGGGCGCTGGTCTGGATGTCGCGCGACCTCAAGGCCATTCCCGGCCAGCATTATGGGGCCGATACGCTGCCGAACGTCATTGCCGCGCTGTCGGCGGCGGTCGGGCTGTGGATGGTGGTCTCGGGCCTGCGGGGCGGCACCGATGCCAGCCCCGGTGGCGACGACCTGGCCGCCATGCAGGCCGAGGCCGTTAACCTGCGCGATCCGCACTGGGCGCGAAAACCCGCGTCATGGGCGCGGCTTGCGGCGGCGGTCATGCTGGTGCTGGCCTACATGGCGCTGTCGGTGCCTTTCGGCTTTCTTCCGGCGGCGCTGGTCACGGTGCTGGGGATGCTGCTGCTGATGGGCGTGCGGCCCCTGACCGCGCTGCTCATCGCCGTGCCCGCGATCATCGCAACGCGCTATGCCTTCGGCGACCTGCTTCTGGTGCCCCTGCCACGCGCCCCCTTCCTGGGAGGCTGGTGATGGTTCTCGCGCAGGCACTGCAACTGGTCCTGACGCCCGAGGTGCTGATCACGATGGTCCTGTCGGGGGCCTTCGGGATGTTCGTTGGCGCCATGCCGGGCCTTACCGCGACAATGGCGACCGCGCTGCTGGTCCCCGTGACCTTCTTCATGGAGCCGGTCCCGGCCATCGCCGCCATCGTCACCGCCGCCGCGATGGCGATCTTCGCGGGGGATCTGCCGGCGGCGCTGCTGCGCATCCCCGGCACCCCCGCCAGCGCCGCCTATACCGAGGACGCCTGGCGCCTGACCCGGGGCGGACAGGCGGCGAACGCGCTGGGCGCGCTGCTGGTGTTCTCGGCCATCGGCGGCACCTTCGGCACGCTGGTCCTGATCCTCGCCGCCCCGGTGCTGGCCGAGGTCGCGCTGGCCTTCTCGTCCTTCGAGTATTTCTGGCTGGTGGTGCTGGGGCTTTCCTGCGCGATCTTCGTGTCGCCGGGGTCGGTCCCGCGCGGGCTGATGTCGCTGGCGATCGGGCTGGCGGTGGCCAGCGTCGGCTTCGACAACCCGGCGGGCCAGCCGCGCTTCACCTTCGGCAGCGTCGATCTGATGGGGGGCGTTCCCTTCATCTGCGCGATGATCGGCCTTTTCGCCACGGCCGAGGTCTTCCGCGCCCTCGTCGCCCCCACCCGGTTGCGCCGGGCCGAGCGTCCCGACACCTCCGGCCTGTTCCGCACCCAGTGGGACAACATCCGCCGCTATCCCAAGCAGATGATGCGCGGCAACATCCTGGGCACGCTGATCGGGGCGCTGCCGGGCGCGGGGGCCGACATCGCCTCGTGGATCAGCTATGCGGTGTCCAAGCGGTTCTCGAAGACGCCCGAGCGCTTCGGCAAGGGCCATGTCGAGGGGCTGGTCGAGGCAGGCTCCTCCAACAACGCCGCCGTGTCCGGGGCCTGGATCCCGGCGCTGGTCTTCGGCATTCCCGGCGATTCCATCACCGCCATCGTGATCGGCGTGCTTTACATCAAGGGCATGAATCCCGGCCCGACGGTGTTCCTGGAACAGCCGCAACTGATCTATGCGCTGTTCATCGTGTTCCTGCTGGCCAACCTGATCATGCTGCCGCTCGGGTGGGCGGCGATCCGGATGGGCGCCCGGATGCTGTCGGTGCCGCAGAACATCCTGATGCCGGTGATCCTTTTGTCCTGCGTGGTCGGCGCCTTCGCCATCACCAACTCGCTGTTCGGGGTCGTGGTGATGCTGGTCTTCGGCGTGATCGGCTTCGCGATGGAGGAACTGGACATCCCCATCGCGCCCGCGATCCTCGGAATGGTGCTGGGGCCGATGCTGGAAAAGAACTTCGTCACCTCGATGATCAAGGCGGACGGCGATCTGCTGGCCTTTTTCGAGCGCCCGGTCGCCGCCGGACTGGGGGTCGTCACGATTCTGTTCTGGCTGCTGCCTGCGATCCGCTGGGCGCTGGCGCGCAGACGGTCAGCGGCGGCGGCCTGACGCTTTTGACCGCTTGGGCGGGCGCCCTAGACCTGTGGAAGTCACGCTGTCGCGACACCGGAGAAGGGGCGACCTTCTACCGTGCTCCTGTCTCCCCTTCGGATGGCGTGGCAGCATGCCTGAGCTGTCTGCAAGTCAGCCCCCGGTCGCGGCGCTCAGCCGCACGGGAAGAAAGCTCAATTCATCTGCGCGCCGAAACGGCCATGCATCTCGACCGGCCGGAACTGCTGCTTCAACTGCTGCAGCCCCTTGCGGCCGCTGTCCCCGGAGTCGTTGAAGCACGCGAGGTCAGGATAGGCTTCCATCAGCCGATAGCGCAGCAGCTCGGGCAGGCCAGGAAAGCGGGGGTCCGTGTGAAAGAGATAGGCGCATCCCATCCCGCTCGAAAGCCGGCCTCCGAAGGCGAAGCCCCTCACTTCTCCTTCGATCTCGGCGACCATTCCGGTCAGCAGGGGATAAGCGAAGCGGTCTGACTGCGCCAGGCAGGCCCGTGTTGCATAGCCTCCGACGGTCAGCTTTATGCCTGCCGCGGCCATCCTTTCTTCCCAGTCCTCCAGCACGGCGAGGCAGGCGGGCTCGTCCGCGGAACGGTAGGGCCGGATCTCAAGGTTGCTTGTCCTCAGGGCACCCGAGAGCTCTCGCCTCAGCCTGCTGAAGCCCGACCCTTCCAGCTTCATGACGGCAGCGCGATCATAGATGAACTCGTCCATCTTGAAGAAGACCGAGAACCCCGCGCGTGCGACCTTTGGGACTTCCTCTTCGGCGACCCAGTTGATCCGGGCGGACTTGCTCTTGTTGAAATGCTGCATCCGTTCCAGGGCGTGATGCAGCGCCGCGGTGTCGAACGGCATCGGCGGCAGGTACAGGGTCATGCGCGTGCCTCCGGCGTTCCGTCGCCGGATCTGATAGACGAGGACCGTGTCTCCATGCCGCTCCCAGCGGAGCCGGCCGTCGCTGCCGTAGAAATGCAGGAATGGAAAATAATGGATGTAGGAACGCGCCTTGGCTAGGTCGCAAGCTGCGACAAAGGTGTCGGCATCCCGGGCACCCACAGGCGCGAGGCCGTCCAGATCAGGGACAGGCTGCGGTCCTGTTGCGCTCATCTCCTGGGGATACATGGGGCACCCGAGGCTTCCGCGATGTGGCGTGGGTGAAGCATGCGCCTCACCTTGCCGCGCATCAAGGCGAGAAATCATGATGGCAGCGTCCTGGCTGCGCGCCACGTTATGCAGGACGTCGCACGGGGGTTGTCGGCATGGCATGGCATGGTGGACAGGGCATTGCCCGTCCGAAGTTCTGCAGGGGACAGAAGGGACTGCTTCTGTGATAACGCTGAACGGATAGAGATATGACCGTCTGCAAAACCCGGGGCCTTGGCCCCGTCCCTTTGATCCCTTTCCCTACGTGCCTGCAGACCGGCGGGCCAGCCTGATGAGGTCCTGCGCCTCCATGCGCCACATCCCGACCGAGATGCCGCGAGATGCGGAAATCCGCCGCTTCGTCCGGGCCAGATACGGACTGAAGGGCACCTTGAGCCTGCACCGGGCGGCGCTGCCCTGGGACATGCTGCGGGCGCCCGTCAACGTGACGCTGTCGCCCCTTTTCCTGCTGATCAGGCTGGGCGCCGGGCTTGCAAGGCTGTGCCGGCTGCCCCGGCTCGGGCAATGGCTGGACAGCCGCAGGATCTTCCTGCCTTCGGATCTGTCGCGCCGGCTGGAAACCGACCTGAGAGACTTCGTCGCCCGGCTCGATGGCAAGGGGCTGGGGCCACGCGCCTCGGAGGAGGAGATCGGGGCCGCGATCTCCAGCCATGTCGAGACGCGCAACGCGGTGGCCGAGATCACGACCTCGCTGATCGTGGTGCTGGCCGGGCTGCTGCTGTTCCATCGCGCCACCCCCGGGGTCATCTCTCTGGCGGGACCGGTGGCGCATCTGAGGGCGCAGGCGCAGGCCATCGAGGACTTCGCCCTGGGCAGCTGGATCGGGCGGATGTGGTATGGGCTGTTCCCGGCCGAACTTTCCACGGCCGAGCTTCTGCTGGCGGGTCTGCTGCTGACCGGGGCCGCCTCGCTTGTGACCACCTTCGCCGGCCTGCTGGCCGATCCGGTCCAGCTCTGGACAGGCATCCACCACCGGCGGCTGCGCCGCATGCTGGAACGGCTCGACCGCAAGCATGCGCCACCTGCCTTGGAGCGCGAGCATCTTCTTGCCCGCGCAGGCGACCTCGGCGACCTCGCGGCCTGGCTCTGGCGGAACTGGAGATAGGAAGAAGGCCGAAATGCCCTCGATCCTGCGGCTGTCACGTTTCAGGCGTGGGGACACCTGCCTCGGCCTGCGCGCGGGAAGCCGCTGTGCAGAGCGGCAGATGGCTGTTCTTGACCGCGGCAGCCCGGGATGCGTCTAATCGATGCTCTTGCCGCTATCCCAACACAGGAAGGTTCCCCCGGATGAATGCGCGTTCAGCACTGATTGGCGGTGCGGCCATTGTCCTTGGCCATGCGGCTTTCGCCGACGTGACGGTGACGCGGGGGCCGACCCCGATCCCCGACGGCGAGGCGGTCGCCGCCGGCGACATCACGGTGCAGAACGACCGTCTGGCCTTCACCCTGGCCGTTGAGTCGCAGGCTCCCTGGGGCGTTCCGCGGGGCGTCATCGTCGATATGGCCCCGGTCAGGAGCGGCGTGCCCGATCTCGATCGCATCGCCTTCGCGGATTTCATCCCCAACAACTGGTCCGGCTGGCCGAACACCCGCCAGCAGGTCGAGGTCCTGACCGAGACGCCGGAAAAGGTGGTCGTCCGCGTCATCCGCGATTTCGGCGAAGCCGAGATCCAGACGACCTACACGCTGGAGGAGGGGTCGGATCGCATCCATCTTGCGACCACCATGACCAACAACGGGTCCGAGGTGCTGGCCGACCACATGTCGGGCTTCACGCTGTGGCCGGACACGGGCTACCTGTTTTCCGTGCCGGGGCTGGCCGGCGAAGACGCGGCCACTGCCGAGAGGGCATTGTCCGACCGCGTCGTGGCCTATGACCGCGACTGGTTCATTGCCCTGCACGCGCCGTATTTCGACCGTGTCGAATACAAGTCGAAGGACCTGTATCTGCTGCATTCGCTCGCGCCCGGAGAAAGCCGGACCTTCGAGGGATGGCTTCAGGCCGGGCCCTCCGGGGATCTCGCGCCCGTTGTCGCGGCAGAGATCGACCGTGCGGGGACACCGGGCGGCACGCTGACGGGCCGGATCGCGTCGGACGGCAAGGCCGTCGAGAACGCGGTGCTGGTGGTCGAGAAGGAAGGAGCGCCCTTCGCCTGGACCCTGACGCCGGACGGGACCTACTCGATGACCCTGCCCGCCGGGGAATACAGCGTCTACGGGACGGCCGAGGGATATTCGCAATCCGTCCCACGGACGCTGACCGTGGCCGCAGGCGAAAGCACGACGCTTGATTTCGGCGACCTGCAGCCGCCCGGAACCGTGTCCTTTGCCGTGACCGACACATCGGGCAAACCGCTCGATGCCAGGATCGGCATCGCCGAAGGCCAGACGCCGGTCGTCGAGTTCTTGGGACGGCGGACGTTCTTCACCGAAACGGATGCACCCGGGAAGACGCAGGCGACGTTGGCGCCGGGCGATTACGTGCTGTCGGTCGGCCATGGCGCGGGCTTCCTCGGCAAGGCGAAAGAGGTTGCGGTCACCGTCGCCGCCGGCGGCAGGATGGATGTTCCCGTCGAGCTTGAACTGCTGGCGCGTCCGTATGAACAAGGCTGGTTCGCCTCGGACATGCACCATCATGCCGACCAGCTCGAAGGCACGACGCCGCCTGCCGATCTCGTCCGCAGCGAGCTGGCGGCCGGGCTGGACCTGATCTTCGTCAGCGACCACGACACCACCGTCAACCATGCCGAGCTTGCCCGCATCGCCGAAGCGCGGAACATCCCCTTCATCCCCTCTGTCGAGCTTTCGCCCTCGTGGGGGCATTTCAACGCCTATCCGCTGACCCTGGGCGAGCCGCTGCAGATCGACACCTCCACCGCGACGGCGGCCGAGGTCCTTGCCGAAGCCCGCCGCCTCGGCGCCGATGCCATCCAGTCCAACCATCCGTTCATTCCCTATGGCTACCTCGCCAGCCTCGAGGCCGGGACGGTGCCGGGCGGATTTGCGACCGGAATCGACCTTCTTGAACTGAACGGCCCGGAGGACGACGCGAAGGTGTTCGAACGGGCCGGCCAGCTCTGGACCCGGGGGCAGCGCATCTATCTTTCCGGCGGCTCGGACGCCCATGACGTGTGGGTGGACGAAAGCGGGCAGGCCCGCGCCTATGTCCATGTGCCGGGCAGCCTGACCGCCGAGGGCTTCGTCGCAAACCTGAAGAACGGTCACGCCTATGTGACCCGCGGTCCCCTCATCATCCCGTCGGTGATGTTCGGCTCGGACCTGAGGGCGCAACCCGGCGAACCCCTCGGGCTGTCCTTCGACCTCACCGCTGCGAACGGCCTCGCCAAGGCGACCCTTGTCGGGCCGCAGGGCGAGATCGAGAGCCGCAGCCTGGAGGGCACGCCCCTGACCGGGACGGTGGAGTTCAAGTCCGTGATGCCCGAGGCAAACGGCCAGGACGCACAATGGGTGGCGCTTGTCGTGGAGGATGCCGAGGGCAAGATGGCATTCACGAACCCGGTCTGGCTGAAGCCTCTCACCCAGGCGGACCTGCTTCCCTCCAGGTGACCTTTCGGCGGCCGAGCGGTTCCTCAGAGGGCCCGGCGGCGCAGATGACACTCGATCTGGTCGCGCAGCCGGGCTGCGCGCATCAGCTTGCGTTGCCTGTCCGCTGGCCAGGCGCCGCCAGGCCTAAGCGTCATTCTGCCATGGAAATGCCCGGTTCCGCGACGCCCTGAACCGGGCGCTTGCCAAGCGTCCCCAGGGCTGTCACCCGCAGCCTTCGGGGTCGTCATGGGGCGTCTTGCCCTTGACACCTCCTCTCAGGACGTGAGGGTAGTCCCCTCGCCCGGCGTCCTTGTTGACGCGTGTCTTGCCGAAAGTGGAATATTGAACCAGGCTGAAAGCCTCCGCACCAGATTGCGAGACGACACGCGTGCCGCGCATGAGCGCGTCGATGCCGTCTACCGATCATGCGATATCGCAGGGCCGCACGGTCTCGGCCTGTTCCTGTCGGATCACCTGCGCGCCTTTTCCGCCCTGTCGCTGACAGAGGGCGCGGGATACGCCCAGGCCCAGGAATTGCGCGCAGAGTATCGCCACGCGCTGGAAGCCGATCTTGCCGCCCTGGGTCTTCCACTGCCGGAAGCCCGCGAACCGCTTCGGGTCACGGGAGTTCCGGCGTTGTATATCTTCCTTGGATCGCGGCGCGGTGCCCAGATGATGCATCGCCACTGGTCGGCTTCTGCCTGGGGCGAGGCCCGTTCGGCCGGCAGGTTCCTGTCGCTGGACCCGCGCAATGCCGACTGGCGCCGGCTTTGCCTCGGCCTGTCCGCGCGGCCGGGGCAGGGCCCCGAGGCCGATCACATGGTTGCCCAGGTCAACGCCATCTTCGGCCTGTTTGATCCCCGGTCCGCCTCCGTTCCGAAAGGACGTCATGACTGAAAGCACGCTTCCGAAGATCGCCGCCGAACCGGCCCGCGACACCGTCACGCAAGAGATGATCGATGCCTGCGCGCAGGAGCAGATCCAGTTCCTGGGCCATGTCCAGGACTTCGGCTGCCTGCTGGTCGTGACGACGCAATGGATCGTGCGCAACGCCTCGGCGAACTGCGGGGCGATCCTGGGGCTCGAATCCTCGGCGCTGATCGCGCAAAGGCTGACCGACATCCTGCCCGCATCCACCATGCACACGTTGCGCGGCAAGGTGCAGGTCATGGGCCGGGCCGATCAGGGCATCCGCCTTTTCGACGTGGATGTGTTCGGGGATGGCCGCGGCTTCGACATCGCCATCCACAGGGACGGGCCCGTCTTCCTGATCGAGTTCGAGCGCAAGAAATCCGACCGCGTGCGCGACCCCGGCGCCGTGGTGCAGTCGCTGGTGCCCCGGCTCGTGCATGCGGAAGACCAGGACGAACTGTGCGCCATCGCGACGGATGCGGTCTGGGCGCTGACCGGCTTCGACCGGGTGATGGTCTATCGCTTCGAGCCGGATTTCAGCGGCGTGGTGCTTGCCGAAACGCTCAGCGGGGCCGGGGCCAGCTACATGGGCCACCGCTTTCCCGCGTCGGACATTCCGCCGCAGGCGCGGGCGCTTTACACGCGAAACCTGATCCGGATCATCGCGGACGTGGACGCGCAGGTCCATCCGATCGTGCCCCCGCATGCCCCGAACGGCGTGCCCACCGACCTGTCGCTGTCCATTACCCGCGCGGTGTCCCCGATCCATCTGCAATATCTGCGCAACATGGGGGTGCGGTCGTCGATGTCGGCCTCGATCCTGGTCGAAGGCGCGTTGTGGGGGATGATCGCCTGCCACCACGAGCAGCCGCATTACGTCGATTACGAGACCCGTTCCGCCATCGAGCTGTTCGCCCGGCTGCTGGCCTATGAGCTCGGGCTGCGTGCGCGGCAGGAGGAAAGCCGGCAGGGCGCGACGGCCCTCGAGGCGCACGAGCGGATCTCGATCATGTTCGAAAGCGCCACCGCCGCGACCCCGGATCTGGCCGCAGTTGCCCGCGAGATCGGCCGCGCGGTCAGGGTGGACGGCATCGCCCTGAGGGTCGGCGGCCATTATCACGCGTCCGGGCTGGTTCCCTCAGCCGAGGAATTCGGGACATTGATGGATCACGTGGCCCGCAACGGGTCGAGCCGGGTATTCAGCGCCGACAACCTCGGGCAGGTCTGTCCCGGCACCGTCCCGCAGGAGCGCGGGATCGGGGGCATGCTGGCGCTGCCCATCCACAGCCGCCGCGGCGACGGCGTGATCCTGTTCCGCCGTGAGATGACACAGGACCTGATCTGGGCGGGCCGGCCCGCAAAGGAGAAGCTGCCCGATGGCCGCCTGTCGCCGCGCACCAGCTTTTCGGCCTGGCGCGAGCAGCGGCGCGGCTTCTGCGAAAGCTGGACTGCGGGGGACCTTGCCGCGGCCGAGGTGCTGCGCGTCAGCCTGCTGGAGATCACCCTTCGCCTCAGCGCCGAACGCGACCGCCGCAGCACCACCCGCAACGAGCGGCAGGAGGTCGTGATCGCCGAACTGACGCACCGGCTGCGCAACATCTATTCGACGGTTTCGGCCATGATCGAGTCGGGGGCGGATGGCGGTGACCCCGCTCTGCAGGCCTATGTCGCCGAAACGCAGGAGCGGCTTGCCGCCATGAAGCGGGCAAGCGACGTCCTGACCGAACGCGGGCATCAGGAAACCTCGCTGCGACAGCTGATCCTGGACGAAGTCCGCGTCTATGGTGGCTCGACCGGCGAGCGGGTGGAATATGCCGGCGGCGACGTCATGCTGTCGTCCCGGCAGCGCTCGGCCCTGACGCTGGTGATCCATGAACTGACGACCAATGCGGTGAAGCACGGGGCGCTGGGACCCTCGGGCGGGCGGCTGCAGGTGACCCTCGGCGAACAGAAGGGCGGGGTCGAGATCCGGTGGCGCGAACGCGGAGGCCCCGTGGTGTCCGTGCCCCATCGCGTGGGCTTCGGCAGTGCGCTGATCGAACAGGCGATCCCCCACGAACTCGGCGGAACGGTCACAACCAGCTTTGCCCCCGAAGGCTTCGAGATGACGATGCAGATCCCGGGTCTTTCGATCCGGCCCGAAGCGCCTGCGCCTGCGGCCCAACTGCGGCCTGCTCCGGCCCAGGCGGACGACATCCGCCTTTCAGGCCGCGTGCTGGTCGTCGAGGACAACATGATCATCGCCATGAACGCCGCGCAGAGCCTGCGCAGGCTGGGGGCCGAGGATGTCGTGATCGCCGCCAGCCCCGACAGGGCCCTGTCGGTCCTGGATGAAACGACGCCGATCAGCTTTGCCGTGCTGGACCAGGATCTGAACGGCCTTTCATCCGAACCCGTGGCCGCGCAGCTGGAAGGCGCCGGCGTGCCCTTTGTCATGGCGAGCGGGCTTGTGCCCGAGGCCGAGGACGTCGGTGGCGTCTTCGGGCGCGCGGTCTGGATCGAGAAGCCCTACAGCAGCGAGGCGATCGGACAAGCCCTGCGCCGGCATTTCAGCGACCGCTTTCCCGAGAAGTGAACCCTTCGATCAGGAGGGAGGTCCGCCGACGAAGGATGCAGCGGACGGCGGGGCCGCAAGCCGGATTTCCGCGCAGTCAGCGCATCCTTGTCATGACCTTGGTCGGGTGATGCCCTCGATGGCGGGCCGGGGGACGGGCTGGGTCACATGCTCGGGCCGGCGCCGTTCGTAGAAGGCGTTTCCGCCCGTGGTCAGCACGTAATGCATGTTGTCGTAACCGGCCCGGTAGCTTGCCGCATGGAAGAACTGCGCGTCGCCGATCATCGGATGACGCTCGCCCCGCATGACGGCGATCGCCGCCTCTCGGACCATGGGCGCCGAGCGCTTGTCCATCCTGCGCGTCATCACCCCGGGGGCGAACTGGTTCTTCTGCGAGACCACCCCGCAGACCGTCCGTGGATACTGGCGCGATGCGACCCTGTTCATCACGACGCTGCCGACCGCGACCATGCCGTCCCGGCTGGAGCGGTTCGACTCGAAATACATTGCGCGTTCCATGCATTCGAGTTCGGAGTGCCGCTTGAACATGCCGCATCCGGACAGGGCCGCCATTGCGGCTGCCATCAGGACGAGGTTCCGGGCAGTGCGACGAGATCCCATGGGCTGCTGCTCTTCAGTTGAACTTGCCGCACCTTGTCCAAGGTGGCCGGGAACAGCAAGGCGTCGGCTGTCCTGAGGTGACGAGCAGTCGTCTGCAACAGGCTTGGCATCTGAATGCCCGGCCATGGAAAAGACGCCCCGGCCGGGCTGCCGCCCGATCACGCGGCTGCCTTGGCCCTGCGGCTCAGCCGCAAGGCCGTGATCCCGGCCAGGATGATCAGGGTCGAGCCAATCACCGTCCACAGGTCCGGCGTCTCGCCAAAGACCGTGACCCCTGCGCTCATCGCGAAGACAGGGCGGGTATAGCGGAAGGGGGTGACCGCACCGACCTCTCCGGTCCGCATGGCGATGGTCAGCGAGGTATAGGCCCCGATCCCCGCCAGCGAGGCTGCCGTCAGTCCGAGCCATCCAGCCGCATCGGGCCAGACCGGAGCGGGTCCAAAGGGCAGGGCAATCAGCCCCGCCACGATCAGCATTGCGAAGCCCGGCACGCCCAGTTGCCGGAAGGACAGCGTCGGCGGCGCCGCGCGGGTGGCGAGGTCACGCCCGGCGAAACCCAGCATGCCCAGTACGGCAAGCAGCGACAGTGGCCCGAAGCCCTCGGTGCCGGGGCGCAGGATCATCAGCACGCCGGCAAAGCCCGTGGCCACCGCCAGCCAGCGCGGCGGCCCGATCCTTTCCCCGAAGATCAGGCGGGTGGTGCCGTTGTCGAAGCTCAGCGCCGGGGCGAGATACGTCTTGTCGTCGGCATAGCCCGGCAGGTCGGGGTTGGCCTCATGGTAAAGCCCGGTCAGGCGGAGGGCAAAGCGGTCGTCCGCCACGGGCCGGACCAGCCGCCCGCGATCTGGGCGCGGTCGTTGCCGCCGGTCGTCGCCTCGATCTCGCAGAAGGGTTCTTCCTTGGAGCGCTTGGTGACGATGTTGACGATGCCGCCCGGCTCTGTTGCACAAATCGGGTAATTGCCGAGGTTCCGCTTTTTCCCGGACAGAGCTATCCCACAGCTTCAGTGACAGGAATGCCGAGGGCGATGTACCTGTTCAGGACGGCAATACGGACCTGCAGTTCGGCGACCCGGGGGTCGAAGTCCCGCGCCATGAGGCGTTGCCCCACCAGTGTCACGCAATGCATCCAATCGCCGGCAAAACGATCCCCCGGATCGTTTTCTGGCCCGGCTCATATCTTGCCGTGGCTTCGGCGCAGGTCACCGCTCCATCGTCGCCCTGGCGCCCGGCCCCGGTATTTCGGCGCGCGCAGGGCCTTGTTGCGCGCCGCGGCGCCGGCAGGGGCGGTCTTTCATGGCTTTGCGTTCCTGCGGGGCGGGATCACGGCGAAAGCGCCGCGGCCGGCGACCGCATCGTGGCACTTGCGGGTGTCGCAGGCGCGGTCTGCATTCGCGGGGCTCACCGCTGCCGATCTCCTTGTCCGCCGGGATCTGGTTGAGCAGGTCGGGCAGGACCGGGGCGTCACCGATGTGGCTTCCGGTGATCCCGACGGCCCGGACCTCCAGTGTTTCCTCGTCGATCCCGAGGTGGATCCTGCGCCCTGCCGAACAGCACCTTCATGGAAAGGCAGGTCTGGATGGCGGCATTGCTGCAGGTCTGCTGTCGGCCACGTCGACCCGTCGCCGCCGCCTCCCAGATCATCTCCGGGTCGAAGCAGATCAAACGGCGAGCCTCGACGCTTGAGCGCTTCATTGCAGGCCGGCCAGTTCGTGGTCGTGCAGGTCAGGCGCGTGGGTCTGCTCAAGCCGACCAGCTACCATGCTGGACTCGCGACATGAATTACTGAAGGGATTTGTGCAACAGAGCCACTTATCCAGACTGAGGTGGGAAACAAGCTTCTTCAGCTTGCATTCTCCCCCTCGCGCTGGCGCAGGTGCCGCATCTCAGAGGGCATCAGCCCGGCATACTTCTTGCGCCAAATGTGGAAAGTCGCCTCGTTGATCCCCGCTTTCCGGCACACACCTCGCCAATGGCCGCGCCGTCCTCCGCCTGCCTCAGCATAAAGGCGATCTGGGCCTCGCTGAACGTCGATCTTTTCATGGGTCCTCTCCGTCTCCTCCGCCCGAATCTAAATGGTCTTGGCCCCTGAAACTGGTCCGATCTGACGACGAAATTTCGGGCACCCTTCGGAAGCAAGAGGAGTGCCCAAATGGCGAAGAGACGGTTCACGGACGAGCAGATCGCGTTCGCCCTGAGGCAGGCAGAGGCCGGCACGAGTGTCGGCGAGATCTGCCGCAAGATGGGCGCGGGCGGAAGCTACGTTCTACCGCTGCAAGAAGGTCTACGCCGGGATGGGCGTGTCCGAGATCCGGCGGCTGAAGCAGCTTGAAGAGTGAGCCTGCGAACGCCAGCGGTTCGAGAGAGCAAGAGAGCAACTCGAAGCTGAAGCGGCTGGTCGCAGACCTGAAACTCGACATGACCATGCTGCAGGATGCGCTGCGAAGAAAGTGGTAAAGCCTGTCTGCTGCCGTGAAGTCGTCCGCCATCACCAGGAGGTCTTCGCGCTGTCGGAGCGCCGGGCGTGCCGGGCCATGGACTTCGGGCGGGCTTCCACAGATACCGGTCACGGCGGGTTCCGGCCATGGCGTTGCGGATGCGGCTGAAGGAGATGGCCGAGGCGCGGGTGCGCTATGGCTATCGACGGCTGCATGTCCTGCTGCAACGGGAGGGCTGGCACCTGAACCACAAGCGCACCTGTCGGCTCTACAGCGAGGAAGGGCTGTCGATCCGGGCCCGAAGCCCTAGGCGCCGGCGAGCGTGCCGCTATCGCTCCGGCCGGGCGGACGCGGCCGGGGTGAACGACGTATGGGCAATGGACTTCCTGTCGGACAAGCGCTTCGACGGTCAGCCCTTCTGGATCCTGACGATCTTGGACTGCCACACGAGAGAAGCTCTCGCGCGTGTTGCGAGGACAAACTTCCGCGCCTGCCAGGTCGTGGCGGAACTCGACCGGATTGTTCGGCAGCGTGGCAAGCCGCGCAGCATAAGGGTCGACAACGGCCCCGAGTTTGCCGGCCGGCTGCTCGACCAGTGAGCCTACCTGAACAAGGTCGAGCTGGACTTCTCCCGCCCCGGAAAGTCCACGGAGCGAGCCAGGTCCGCCACCGGTCCGAGGACCATGGCGAGCGCCTTCATCGAGGCGTTCAACAGCCGGTTGCGCCAGGAATGCCTCAACGCCTCATGGTTCCTGTCTGTGGCGGACGCCCGCGATCGGATCGATGCCTGGAAGATCGACTACAACGAGCAGCGACCGCACTGAGCGCTCGGAAACTTGACCCCGAGCGCCTTTGCGGCCCAACTGAAACCAGCCCGGAAGGTCGCATGAAGCCCGGACCAAAGGCGGGGTGAAGGCCATAAACTGGAAAATCCCAGCTCGGCGCGGTCCAGAAGGCAGTCAGCAGGTCGTGAGCCGATCCACATGCATTTCCTGCGGTCAGTCGCGGAACTGCCGACAGCTTATGCGCTGAGCGAGGTAGAGATTACCCGGAATTTCGAGCCAGTCCGCCCGTCAGAGGGGCTCACAGAGCAATCTTCAGAACCGGCAGGTCAGACGTTGACGACCCTCAGGCCGCCGCCCCGCAAGCGCTAGGTGTTCAACCCGGCGAAGCGATATCCCGGCACTCGTGGGGACTTCGATGAAGGTTTCCTTATCGCGGCCCCTCGGCGGACCTATCCGTTGCTCCCGCCATCTCACAGGCAAAGCGAGGTGGTCACCACCGGCATGAGGCTCCACACTGTGGCGACCAGCGCGACATAGCCCAGGATCGTGGCGACCCGCTGTACCCAGGGCTGGGACGAGGCGAAGCGCGGCCTGCGCAGGGCGACAAGCAGGGCGGCCTGCAGCCCGATGGCGGCGATCCAGGCCGCGACCAGCACGCCGCGCCCCTGGCCGAGGCTCAGCCCCGCCGCCCGCCACAGGTCCGAGCAGATGACGCCCTCAAGCCCGTAGACCGCACTGAAGGCGGCGATCCAGACGGTGACGGGGATCGAGATGCGCAGGATGTCGGTCATGCCAGCACCCCCGGCAGCCAGGCCGCGCCAAGGCCGAGTATGGCGGTCAGAACGGCATAGTCGATCCACAGCCGCACCACCCGCGCCTCGCCGAAGCGGCGGGGGGAGATATAGCCGGTGCCGATCCGGCACAGCAGGAACAGCACCATCAGCCCAACGACACTCGCGTGGAAGATGACATAGCCCGCGATCACCCACAGCGTGGCATCATAGGCATGGGCGTTGTAGGTCGTGCCCATCATGATCGTGGCGGCGGCGGTCCCCAGGGCGGCAAGGCCTGCGAGGCTGGCCAGCAGGCCCAACCAAGGTGCACCATCGTCACGGATCGCGCGGTCGCCCAGGCGGATTCCGCCGCTGGCAAGGGCCGTCCCGGCCAGCGCCAGCACCGGCCACCAGAATCCGGCCTGCAGGATCTGCGGCGGCGGCCAGTTCGGGGCCACGGTCCAGAGGAAGGCATAGCCGAACAGCAGCGAGCCGAAGAGGACCGAGTTCGCCAGCAGCAGGAACAGGGACCCCCACCAGCCGGGCGGATGGGCGACCTCGGTATGGGGGGGCAGGAAGACGCCCCGGCCGGCGTCCAGCAGCCCCTCGTTTCCGCGGGACCCGTTGGCCCAGGCCCAGACGAGCGCCAGCACCGTCACGCCGGCGGCGGCGATGAACATGAGCAGGTACCACTTGAACACCGGCGCCATGAACATGACGCTGGTGACGACGGCCATGACGAAGGGCACGATCGTGTTCTTCGGGAAGACGGCAATGAACTCGGGCTCGCCCCGCGACACGCTGACGGCCAGCGACTCGCGCCGGTTGCGGGTGGGTTCGCCCAAGAAGCCCTCGCCACGCGCGATCTGCACGGGCAGGTCGGGGTTGTCATGCAGGGGATAGCGGCTGCTGACCACCGGGATCGAGGCGACGTTGTAGGCCGGGCCGGGGATCGGCGTCGCCCATTCCAGCGTTCCCGCGTTCCACGGGTTGCGCCGCCCGCGCACCGCGACAAAGGCGTTCACCGCCACGTCAAGGATCACCAGCCCGAAGCCGATCGCCAGGATGAAGCTGCTGATCGAGGCGAGGAAGTTGATGAGTTCCCACCCCGAGCCCGCCTCGAAGGTGTCGATCCGCCGCCGCATTCCCAGAAGGCCCGCCCAATGAAGCAGCAGAAAGGTCCCGTGGAAGCCCACCATGACCAGCCAGAAGGCCGTCTCGCCCATGCGGAAGAAGCGCTTGCGCCCGGTCAGCACCGGCAGCCAGTAGTAGATCCCGGCGATCATCGGAAAGACATAGCCGCCGATCAGGACGTAATGGAGGTGGGCGACGACGAAGTAGCTGTCATGCGCCTGCCAGTCGAAGGGTACCATCGCCACCATGACGCCGGTCAGCCCGCCCATCACGAAGGTCACGAAGAAGCCGAGGATCCACAGCATCGGCAGGTGCATCTCGGGGCGGCCCTTCCACAGGGTGCCGATCCAGGCGAAGATCTGCACCCCCGTGGGCACCGCGACCAGCGTCGAGACGGCCGAGAAGAAGGCCAGCCCCATGTGCGGGATGCCGGTGGTGAACATGTGGTGGACCCACAGCCCGAAGCTGAGCACCGCCAGCGAGATCGCCGCCGCCACCACCCACCCGTAGCCCAGCAGCGTGGTGCGCGCCATGACCGGCAGGACCATCGAGATGACGCCCGCGGCGGGCAGGAAGATGATATAAACCTCGGGGTGGCCGAACAGCCAGAACAGGTGCTGCCACAGCAGGCTGTCGCCGCCGTGCTCGGCCTGGAAGAAGGGCATGTCGAAGGCCCGCTCCAGTTCCAGGATCAACGAGCCGAGGATCATCGGCGGGAACGCGGTCAGGATCATCACCGCCACGACCAGCATGTACCAGGCGAAGATTGGCAGCTTGTCCAGCGACATGCCGACGGCGCGGTAGCGCAGCACGGTGACGACGACCTCGACCGCGGCGCCGATGGCCGAGATCTCGATGAAGCTGATCCCCAGCAGCCAGATGTCGGTGTTGATGCCCGAGGAATAGGCGCTGGAGGACAGGGGCGGATACATGAACCAGCCCCCGTCCGGTGCGACCCCGGCCACCAGCGCCACGATCATGATCGTCGCCCCGATCATGTAGCACCAGAAGCCGTAGGAACTGAGCCGGGGAAAGGCCAGATCGCGCGTCCCCAGCATCCCCGGCAGCAGGAAGACCGTCAGCGCCTCGAAGAAGGGGATGGCAAACAGGAACATCATGATGGTCCCGTGCATCGTGAAGATCTCGTTGTAGATCTCGGGACCCATGAAGGCCGACCGGGGCGAGGCGAGCTGCGCCCGGATCAGCATGGCGAGGATGCCGCCGGCCAGGAACATGCCGGTGGCGCCCAGGATGAACATGGTGCCGATGGTGTTGTTGTTGACCGTGGTGAGCACGCCCTTCCAGCCGGGATCGTTCCGCCAGATCGGATACAGCGCCTTGTGCAGGCGCAGCGCGGTCATGCGTTTCTTCTCGGTCACGGCAACTCCTCGGCCAGAAATGCGTCCCAGGCGGCGGCATCATGGGCAATCACGGTGAAGCCGTGGGTGCGGTAGCCCGTGCCGCTGAACTCGGCGCTGACGCCGGCGTATTCTCCTGGCTTCCACGCCTCGAGGCGCAGGACGTTCACGTGGCCGGGGATCGCGTCGAGCTTGCCCGCCAGCCGCGGCACCCAGAAGCTGTGGATCACGTCGGCGCTGGTGATCCTGACGTCGACGGGGCGACCCGCCGGGATGTGCAACGTGTCCTCGGTCACGCGGCCGGGCGCGTCGGGATAGGAAAAGCGCCAGGCCCACTGCCGCCCCTCGGCCTCGACCGCGACGACATCGGGTCCGGGGCGAGGCAGCAGCCGCTCGCCGATCCACAGCCCCCATGCGGTCAGGGCGGCCAGCACGGACATCGTGAAGCCGAGACCCAGCCCCTTGATCCAGAGCGTCTCGCGCCGCCTGTCCGCAGCCTCGTCCGAAGGGCGGCCGCCGCGGCGGAAGGCAAGGGCCAGCAGCACGGCCACCAGCAGGAGTATCGCCGCCGCGCCTCCCAGCATGACCCACCAGAGGGTGGCGATGATGTCGGCCGCGGGACCCGCGGGATGGACGGCCGACAGCCGCTCCTCGCAACCAGCCAGCACAAGGGGCGTTGACCCCCCGACCATGATCCTGAGGGGAAGGCGCCGATGGCCAAGGACCAGAACGAAACGCAGGACGACGGCCCGGGCGGCCCGCAGGGCGGAAGCCAAACCAACGAGGCGCCACGCAAGGGCAAAGAGGGCAAAGGCAAGGAAGCCGAAGGCGAGTGGCAGGAGGGTCGTTACGAGGACCCCATCGCCGACCTGCCCGGCTTTCACCAGACCTCCTCGCTCATCGCGATCGCGGGCCACCCGCTGCACGCCATGAGCGTGGCCTTCCCCATTGCGCTGACCTTCTGCACCTTCGGCGCCGACCTGTTCTACTGGTGGACGGGCGACAGCTTCTGGGCGCGGGCGGCGCTGTGGGCAGCGGGCATGGCCTTCCTGATCGGCGTCGCGGCGGCCTTCACCGGCACGCTGGAACTGCTGTTCGTGCCCGGCATCCGGGTGCGGGCCGCGGCTTGGACCCATGCCGGGATCGCCGTGGTGCTGTTGTCGATCCTGGGCGCGAACTGGGGCTATCGCCTTTACGGCTACGAGGAGGCGGTGCTGCCCTACGGCATCCTGCTTTCGGGCTTCAGCGTTTTCATGGTCGGCGCGACAGGGTGGCATGGCGGCAAGCTCGTCTTCGATTACCATCTGGGCACGTCCGAGACCGGCAGCTGACGGTCGCGCGGCTCGGTCAGCCAGCCGGGCAGGGGGATCTCTCCCAAGTCCGGTTTCAGCAGGACGAGCGCCAGGATGGCGAGGACGGGCACCAGCAGGAGCAGCAGCGGCAGGCGCGGCCCCGGCGGCTCGTGCCGCCCGTCCGTTTCCCCCACCTTGACGATATGGTGGCCCACCCAGGCGTGAAAGCCGATCAGCAGCGCCACGAAAACGAGCTTGGCGAACATCCAGGGGACAAACACCTCGCGCAGGAAGATCAGCCAGGTACCCGCGACGATGGCTGTCACCGCCGCGGGCGTGATGACCCAGACATAGCTGATGTGCGAGGCCAGGCGGATCCGGGTGAAGTCGGCCTGCCCGATCGCCGGGTCATGGCGCGCCAGCATGACCGGCAGGCCGAAAAGGCCGCCGACCCACAGCGCCAGCGCGATCACGTGCAGGGCCTTGAGGTGCGGGATGACCGGTTCCAGCCACCCGATCATGTCGGCCGCGCCTGCAGCCGCCGCCAGCCCCGCAGCGCCACCAGCGCGCCGAAGGCCGCATATGGGATTCCAGCCGGAACCCACATGATGATCCCGCCCAACTGCTGGTCGGCCAGCGGGGTAAATCCCCAGGCCAGCGGCGCCCACTGGTGAATGGCGTAAAGTGGCTCGGGCGCAAAGGTCAGCAGCGCCCCCAGAAGCCCCATCTGCATGTAGGCCCCGAGGATCGCCAGCCCCGCCTGTCCGGTCGGCTGTCCGGGCGCCAGCACCGCCCGCCAGAAGGCGATGGCCGAGCCGAGCAGCGTCGCCTGCATCACCCAGTAGATGCCCATGTTCGCCATCGCCGCGTCATAGGCCTGCGGCAGGTGCCAGCCCCACAGCGCCGCCGTCGCGATCAGGAACGCCGGCGTGGCCGGGCGCGCGACCCGAGCGGGCCAAGCGAGCGCGATCAGCGGCGCCGCCACCGCCACCAGCAGCAGGTGATGGACCACCCGCGCCGAGAACAGCGCCGCCGACAGTGCGCAAAGGGGCGAGACGAAGGCCACTACCAGCACCGCAACCGCCGCCACGCCCGCTCTCGAACGGGCAAGCACCAGCGTCGATGCGGCCAGCGCCGCCAGCAGCAGCGGATCGAGGTTCCAGTCTCCCCAGATTTCCCCGGGATCGGGGGCAGGCCCGCAATAAAGCCCGGCGAAGCTTCCCGCGATCAGCGCATTCGGGATCATGCCGCGGCCCTCGTCCCGGCAGCGGCGGAATCGGGCCGGATGCGGACGGGAACACACTCATGGGCGGGGGTGCCCGACAACTCGTCGTGATAGTGCACCGGCACCAGCGGGTTCAGTTCCTGATAATATGTGGCGACGCAGCCGTCCGGCAGGTCGTAGCCGACAAGCCGAAGGCCCCGAACCACCCGTTCATAGCCATCCTCGATCGCGCACTCCAGCTTGACGGCTTGCCCTTCCTTCAGGCCCGGACGCGACATCTCCTTGGGGTTGATCAGCACGATCTCGCGCCCTGCCAATCCCCGCAGCCGATCCGAGATTCCGTAGATTGTGGTGTTGAACTGGACGTTCGAGCGCAGCGTGGCCATTGTCAGCTCGTCGCGGCCTCCGGGTTTGTCGCCCAATACGCTGATCGTTTCGGGCGCGGTGAACCCGGCCTTGCCACCTTCAGTCCGCCATATCCGCTGGCGTGCCTTGTTGCCGCGATGGAAGCCGCCGGGGGTAAGCAGCCAGTCGTTGAAGTCCCGGAACTTGTCGGGATGGGTCGCCTCGATCAGGTCGCGTATCAGGCCATAGTCGCCAGTGGCAGCGGTGTAAAAGGGGCTGTCCTCTCGCTGCTGGGTGGATTCGGCCCCGGTGGGCTCGTCCTCGCTCATCATTCTGCTCTCTGGGCTGTGGACATGCAGGCGCCGGATCAGGCGTATCGGCAACACGAGTGCACCGTGCCGGGTTCCAGCGCCGACGGCAGCCTGCATCGCGCGGCGAAGGCCGCGATGCCCCGGCGTATGCCAAGTGGAACGCCCATCTCGGCGGAATCCCTGCTCCCGGAGCCGGTCGGGAATGGATACCTGTCCCGACGAGGAGATGATGGCGCACGTCCGGCCTGACGATCGATCCCCCATCCATTCCGCCGAACGCCCCGGTGCACGCCATCAGCTGCCCCGGGCCCATTCCGTCGCACGTTGGGCCACGATCATTCTCGGCGTGGTCTTCCTGCTGGTCGGCGCGATGCTGGTCGCAGGCGGCGTCTGGCTGATGACGCTGGGCGGGTCATGGTATTATCTGATCGCGGCGCTGGGCCTCCTTCCGGTTGGCGTGCTGCTGACGATGCAGCGCATGGCCGCACTCTGGCTTTATCTGCTGATCTATCCTGGAACCTGGATCTGGGCAGTCTGGGAGGTCGGCTGGGAGGTCTGGCCGCTCGTGCCCCGCGTGGTCGCCCCGACCGTGCTGCTGGTTTTCGTCCTTATCACGATCCCCGTGCTGCGGCGAACCGGTCGCCAACGCGGGTCCGGCACGATGCTTGGTGCCAGCGGGGCGGTAGTGACCGCGCTTGCACTCGTTGCAGTAGGAACGCAGCAGGTCATCCAGCCCGACCGCGCGATCGCGCAGGAGGAGGCGCCTCTCATCGCGCAGGCCCCGGCCGAGGAATCCGACGTCGGACCGACTGGCCAGCCCGCGCCGCCCGCACCGCAGGCACCGGCAGCCGTGCCGCCTGCCGCACCTGCCGCGGCCGCGGCCGCGGCGACGATGCCCATGCTGGAGACGGGCACCGACTGGCCGGCCTATGGCGGCACGATCCACGAGACGCGCTATTCCCCCCTTGACCAGATCAACCGCGACAACGTGGCCTCGCTTGAACGGGCGTGGGAGTACCGCACTGGGCGACACGGTGCCGGGCTGGGTCGCCGTCACCTCGCCGCCCACCATCGTGCGCGGTGTTGCGGTGATGGGGCATCAGGTCAGCGACGGTCAGGCCCGCAACGCGCCTTCGGGTGTGATCCGCGGCTATGACGCGGTCACGGGCGAGTTGTTGTGGGCTTGGGATCTCGGCAATCCCGGGCTGACCGGACTGCCGCCCGTGGGCGCGACCTACACCCGCGGCACCCCCAACATGTGGACCATCGCGGCGGGCGACGAGGAACTGGGCCTCGTCTACCTGCCCATTGGCAACCCTGCCGTTGACTGTTGGGGCGGCGACCGATCCGAGGAGGAGAACGAGTATTCGACGGCGCTGATGGCCATCGACGTGACCACGGGGCGCCCGGCCTGGCACTTCCAGACCGTGCATTACGACGTCTGGGACTATGACCTGGGCAGCCAACCCGCGCTGGTGGACTTCCCGGCCGAGGGCGGCACCGTTCCAGCCGTCATCCTGTCCAGCAAGCAGGGCGACATCTTCGTGCTGGACCGCCGCTCGGGTGAGCCTCTGCACGAGGTCGCCGAGGAGCCGGTGCCGCAGGGCGGGGTCGAGCCCGGGCGCCTGTCGCCCACCCAGCCGCTGTCGCGCTGGCACAGCCTGCTGATGCCCGACCTGACCGAGCGGCAGATGTGGGGCATGTCGCCCATCGACCAGATGTGGTGCCGCATCCAGTTCCGCCGCGCCTAGTACGAGGGGCCCTATACGCCCCCCCAGCGCCGACCGGCCGTATATCCAGTTCCCAGGCTACAACGGCGGGCAGGACTGGGGCAGCCTGGGCCTTGATCCCGTGCGCGGGGTGCTGATCGCCAACTACAACAACACCGCGAACTACAACCGTCTGGTCCCCCGGGAGGTGGTCGAGGCGGAAGGCGTCACGGCCATCAACGAGCCGCAACTCGGCGACCGGGAGCCGCGCGACGACATCGACCCGCAGGCCGGCACCCCCTGGGGCATCCAGCTCAATGCAGGCTGGCGCGCGCCGCTGACGGGGATCCTCTGCATCCAGCCCCCTATGGCGGCATCCGCGCCATCGACCTGGCCACCGGCGAGACGCTGTGGGACCGGGCACTCGGCTCGGCGCGCCGCAACGGGCCCTTCGGCATTCCGTCCATGCTGCCCTTCACCATCGGCACGCCCAACAACGGCGGCCCGGTGGTCACGGCCGGGGGCCTGATCTTCATTGCCGCCACGACCGACAACCTCATCCGCGCCATCGACATCGAGACGGGCGAAACGCTGTGGGAGGACGTGCTGCCCGCCGGCGGGCAGTCCACTCCTATGGTCTACGAGCAGGGCGGCCGGCAATACCTGGTGATGATCGCGGGTGGCCATCACTTCATGGAAACGCCCATCGGCGACCATGTCATCGCCTGGACCCTGCCGCAGCGCGAGTGACGCGGCATGCCCCGACCCGGTCGGGCGTGTCTTCAGGGAACGGCCGTCCGCTCTGCCTGTTGTCCTTTCGCGGCCATCGCCCGCCCAAGGCAGCGACGGCGGATTGCACGCGCGGGACAGGCCGCAAATGAAAGGATGGACCATGCACGCCATGACACCCGAGATGCAGAGCTGCATCGACGAATGCCTCGCCTGCTACCGGACCTGCCTGGGCGAGGCGATGAACCACTGCCTCGAGGCTGGCGGAGAGCATACCGAGCCTGCCCACTTCCGCACCATGATCGCCTGCGCGGAGATGTGTCGCACCAGCGCGCATCTGATGCTGACGGGCTCGGACCTGCACAGGCACAGCTGTGCGGCCTGTGCCGAGATCTGCGAGGCCTGCGCTGAAAGCTGCGAGGGCATGGAGGGCATGGAGTCCTGCGCCGCGCAGTGCCGCCGCTGTGCCGAAAGCTGCCGCCACATGGCCGCCTGAGACCCGCTTTCCGCCCTGCGCCTGGGCGGTCCGTCTGGCGCCATTCCGGCGGAACGGGGACCTGCGCAAGCGATGGCTGACCCGATCGAGGGATAATAATCAAGCTTGCCTTCCGGTGTCGCAAATCGGCATCTGCGGTGCCCCACTGCATGGTGTGGCGGGAAGGCGTCGGGCAGATCGGGATGCTCATGGCGCAGGAATCGTGGGCGCGCGACCTGTGATCGGGGTCGCTGACGGAGCCGTCCGACGATCCCGGCGTTGGGAGAAGCCCAAGGACAGGAGCCATCATGCGCATCAGGGATCTCGCTCGCCAGGTGATCGGCAACCACATCACGCCCGAGCCGCGGACCGGGTCCGACAGCCCGCGCCTTGACGAGGCCGAGTTCAAACGCCGCTTCCGCAGCCAGTTCCAGGACCCCGCCTTCGATGCGCTCGGCACCGAACTCGACCGCATCACCGAGGCCACCTGGGACGGCTATGCCCACCAGCGCAAGAGCCCCCGCACCCGCAAGGCCGGTCCGGGCTATGCCGACCCAGACTATGACCTGGCGGTGGACTGGATCGGGGCACGCGAGGCGATCGAGGCCGCGCAGGCCCGCCACGACGATTCCAGCGGTCCCCTGCGCGTGCTGCTGATCAACGGCTCCAGCCGGTCCGAGCATACCTGCCCGGGCGAGCTGTCGAAATCCTGGCGGCTTGCCCAGCTTGCCCGCGAGGTGCTGGAGGAGGCCGCGATCTCGGTCAGCTTCCTCGACCTGTCGCGGCTCGCCTCGGAATACGGGCGCCACATCCATCCCTGCAAGGCCTGCTTCTCGACGGCGGCCGCGCTCTGCCACTGGCCCTGTTCGTGTTATCCGAACTATTCGCTGGGCCAGACGCAGGACATGATGAACGAGATCTATCCCATGTGGGTCGAGGCCCATGGGGTGATGATCGTGTCGCCGGTGAACTGGTACAGCCCGACCTCGGGGCTGAAGCTGATGATGGACCGGCTGGTCTGCGCCGACGGCGGCAACCCCGACCCGACGCTGACCCACGGCAAGGACGCCAAGGCGGCCAAGCGCGAGGAACTGAAGGGCTGGTCCTATCCGCGCCACCTCAAGGGACGGCTGTTCTCGGTCGCCGTTCACGGTGATGCGGAAGGCGCCGAGAACGTGCGCCGATCCCTGAGCGACTGGATGCGGTCGATCCAGATGGACAGCGCGGGCTTCGAGGCCGAGCTGGACCGTTACATCGGCTATTTCCAGCCCTATGCCACCAGCCACGAGGAACTGGACCGCGACGAGGCCGTGCAGGACGAGGTCCGCAACGCCGCCCGGACCTTGTGCCAGGCCTTGCGCGCCCGGCGGGCCGGCCGCCTGCAGCCGACCGGCGAGGGGCTGGAGGAGCCGCGCGAGAAGTGACTAGCCGGCTTCGCCGTCCGAGAGGTCAGTCGCGCGCCATCATCTGAAGGGAAGGGGACGACTTTCCCGGGCCCGCCCCGCCTTTGCCGGGCGGACCCGCGTGCTCATTGTGCCGGAGCCTGCCGCGCATAGGTGCCGACCACCTCGCCTGCGGCCAGCACATGGCCCTGCATCGCCTCCAGCAGCTCGGTCCTGCCCGCGCCTGCCGGCAGGTCGAGCCGGGTGTCGAGCGCGAAGACCTGGAAGTGATAGGGATGCGGCGGGTCCCCCACAGGGGGTCGCATCCCGAACCAGCCGGTCGAGCCCTGGTCGTTGGCGCCCTGCCGCGCCCCTTCGGGCAGGGGCAGCGCCGGACTGCCGGGGACGCCCTCGCGCAGGTCGGTGACGTCGGCGGGGATGTTCCAGATCAGCCAGTGGACGAAGGGCGGTTCCTTGGCGACGTCCGGGTCCTCGACAATGACGGCATAGCTCTGCGTGCCCTCGGGGCCATCGGCCCAGTCGAGCGGGGGCGAGATGTTCTCGTGCTCGGCCGCATGGGCGTCGGGGATCGGCTGGCCCTCGGCGAAGGTGGGCGAGGTCACGTCGATGGGTCCGCCCTGCGCGTCAAGAAGGGTCATGGCCAGCGCCGCCTCGCCGGGGGCGGGGGCCGTGGCCGTGTCTTCCCCTCCGGCGCCGACCTGCGCGCCCTCGGCATTGGTCGGCTGCAGGCCGGCTTCGTCGGCCGCCGCGGCCTCGCCCTCATGGGCGATGCGGTAGATGACGCCGTTCTTGTCGTCCGACAGGTAGAGCGCGCCGTCCGGTCCCTGCGCCAGCCCCGCGAGCCGACCGAGGTGGCCCCAGCCCGAGGGGCTTTCCGCGTCCTCCATCAGGAAGCCGGTGATGAAGGGCTCGAAGCCGACTGGCTTGCCGTCCTCGAAATCGATCCGCACCACCTCGTAGCCCGAAGGCGGGCGCCGGTTCCACGACCCCCGCATCGCGACATAGGCGTCGCCGCGATAATCCTCGGGGAAGGCGTTGCCGGTGTAGAAGGCCATCTGCATCGGCGCGGAATGGGGAACATACATCCCCACGGGGGCCGTGCTCTCGGCGGCCCATTCCTCCATGGTGATGCCGGCGGGCGGGTCGTCCTGCGGGTTGAAGCGGCCGTCGCCATAGACATAGGGCCAGCCGTATTTGTTGCCCTTGACGATGTGGTTCAGTTCCTCGTGCTGCTCGTTGTCGCCCAGCCAGTCGATGCCGTGGTCCATGCCCCACAACTCGCCCGTCACGGGCTCGAAGCCGAAGCCGATGGTGTTGCGCAACCCGCTGGCGAAGATCGACGAGCTGCTGCCGTCCGGCGCGATCTGCATCACCGTCGCGTTCCGGGGATCGGATTCGTTGCAGGCGTTGCAGGTCGATCCGACCGAGACATACAGCATCCCGTCCGGCCCCACGGCCAGCGTGCGGTTCGGGTGCTGGCCGGCGGTGGGCAGGTCGTCCACGATCGGCTCGCCCAGGGGTTCAAGCGTGCCGTCCTCGCGCCGCGTCGTGCGGTAGACGTCGGTCACGGTGATGATGTAGACCGTGTCCCCGTCCAGCGCGACGCCATGCAGGTCGGGGCGGCTAGCCACCGTCTGCTGCCGGTCTGCACGGCCGTCGCCGTCGGTGTCGCGCAGCATCAAGAGGTCGCCTACCTCGCGGCGCGAGACGTAAAGCGTGCCGTCATCCGCGACGGCGATCATGCGCGGGTTGACGAGGTTCTCGGCGAAGACCGAGCTTTCGAAGCCTTCGGGCAGGGACAGGCGGTCCAGCCGTTCGGGCGTGGGCGCAAGCTGCGCGGGTTCGAGGATGCTGCCGACCACCGTGACATCGGCCGCCTTCGGATCCTTTAGCTGCTCCAACACCGGCGGCGGCTCGGCCGCCTGGCCCAGGGCTGCGCCCCCGGCGGCAAGGGCAAGGGCGGCGGCCGAGGTGGCCAAGCGGATCTTCGGCATCGGGAACCTCGCGGAAGGGAAGGGAAGGGAATGGGATGCAGGCCTGGGGGCGGGACGCCGACGATAGCGCGTTTCGGCAACCCGCCCCGGACCTTCCCGGTTCCGCGAGGGCCGGAACGGACGCCGCAGGAATCATGCGTGTCTGACGTCAGCTGGCCTGGATCGGGGTGCCGCCGACCAGCTATTCCCGGTGGCATGATTGATACGCCGAACATGGCCCGGAGGAGTTGGAAGACCGCCCATCCCGGCCGTCCAGGGACTGGAGCCGCCTCCCCGATGCGGTGCGGGACCGGATTGTGGAACTGGCGCTGGAAAAGCCCGATCTGTCGCCGCGGGAGTTGGCCGTTCGCTTCACGGACACGGAAAGGTATTTCGTGTCAGAAGCTTCTGTGTATCGGCTGCTGAAGTCCTATGACCTGATCACCAGCCCGGACCATGTGGCGGGCAAGGCCGGGAACGAGTTCTGGGACAAGACCGCTCGGCCAGACCAGCTGTGGCAGACCGACTTCACCTATCTCAAGGTGACTGGATGGGGCTGGTTCTACCTGTCCACTGTGCCGGATGGCTTCTCGCACCGCATCGTGGGCTGGAAGCTTTGCACCAGCATGGGGTCGGACGATGTCAGCGCAACGCTGGATAATGCCGTGGCGGCATCCGGGTGTGACCGGGTCACCGTGCTGCACAAGCCCCGGCTGCTCAGCGACAACGGCCCTGTCATATCGCCAGCGACTTGGCCGAATACCTCGACCAACACGGCATGGATCATGTCCGCGGCGCCCCAAATCACCCCCAGACGCAGGGCAAGATCGAACGCCGGCACCAGACCCTCAAGAACCGCATCCTTCTGGAAAACCATTGCCTGCAGGGCGAACTCGAGGCGGCCATCGCCGCCTTTGTCGAGCATTGCCACAACAACCGCTATCACGAGAGCCTCGGCAATCTCACGCCAGCTGACGTCTACTTCGGGCGCGGCCCGGCCGTGCTGGCAGAACGAGAGAAGATCAAGAAACTGACCATCCAGAGCCGGCGCTTGATCCATCAGCGCCAAGCAGCATAATCTCAACCCACAGAGCCAGAGCCCTCCAGACCATACACGAAGGCCAACGGCGAGGCCTTTATCGCGCTCCGCATGTCGTTCCAGCGTCCGACCGGCCGCAACGCCGTCACCGGCATCATGACCCGAAACACCTGCACCAAGGCGGCCCACCTGGCCTGCTCAAGGAGATGCTGCCCGAAGGCAAGCTTACGCCCGTGGGCGAGCAGGAGGCGAGCATGGCACGGGTCGTCTCGCACATCTTCCGCGACGAGATCCTGGCCGACCGCTTTGAGTGGCATGTGGCGAACTTCGACAGGGATGCGAAGAAGCCTCAGATCCTGCGCCGCACCAAGGCCTTCGACGACGCGTTCCGGGCCTTCCGGGATACAAATCCGACGTTGACGGTTCCCGATGCCCTTCTTGCCTGGATCCGGACACAGCTCACACCCGCCACGAAGGAGGCCAGGAAGGGGACTCCAGAGCCATTCCCGGGCTCAAACTTCGGCTCGAAGGCCTTTACCGCCCTCTGGATCAGGAGCCCGATCCAGGCAAGCGGCGAGACGAACAAGGTCATCGGGTTTCCGATCCTGTCGCCGCGCTACCGTGCCGCCTATCGCAAGCTCGGGTTCCAGGGCCCGATCACCGATCCGGATCTCCTTGACGCCATCACTCGGCGGGTGACCAACGCCACGCTGCAGCCGGTGAGCACCTTCATGAACGCCGTGCAGGATCGGCTGGCCTTCGCGAGGCGTGCGGGTGGGCGGGGCTCACGGTCGGGTAGCACGTATTTCAACGGTGCCGCCTACAATCCCCGGATCCTGATCACGCTCGTGACCATCTTCAGGGTTCACTACAACTTCTTCGAGGTCCGGCAGTATGTGTCGCCGATCAACAGGCACGAGGAAACCGCCCATGTGCAGGATGGGACCACGAGCCTCGCGGTGCTAGGTTCCGACCAGCGCATCGAGATCCCCAAGCAGCGGCGCCGGGCGCCCCTGAAGCGGTCGCCGGCCATGCGGGCCGGCATCCATCAGGTGAAGGCCGACAGCGAGAGCCCGAAGCTGCCGAACCTGGCCAGGGTGCTCTACCAGCCCTTGGCTCGTCCATAGTACGCCCCTGTGGAGCAAGCTCCAACGGAAGTAGGATCTTCCTGAATCCACCAGAGGAGGTGGAGTTGTAGGGTGCGGGACAATGGCAGCTTTGCGAACGAAGCAGCTCGTCAACTCGCTGCCGCATCGAGTTCGGCGCCGGCCAGCTTAAGAAGGCCGAGACCCTGCAGATCTGGTCCAATGCGAGATCCAGCGCGACCTTCGGGATGGGCGCATACCGGAGGATGACCCAGTACAACAATACGATGTCGAAGCTGCTGGTTGGGCCCAACCCTCCAGGGCACCCGACAGAAATGAAGCTAACCTTAACAAGTAATGAATTTTTCTTAAAATACCGAACCGTCCTGCCGTGCTACCTCATTCCCAAGACGCGACAACGTCTTGGGGAGGACATGATGAACTCGGAAAGCCGCTCCGCGGCGCTGTCCAACGTTTCGTTGGAGATGCGCGCGTGGAACATCCGCCGCAAGGCCCTGCTGATGGGCGAGGTTCAGGGGCAGGGCTATATCGGGCAGGCGCTCGGCGTGGCCGACGTGCTTGCGGCGTCCTATTTCCATGCGCTGGAATACCGCCCGGAAGATCCCGAATGGGAAGGCCGCGACCGCTTCCTGCTGTCGATCGGCCATTATGCCATCGCGCTTTACGCCGTTCTGATGGAAGCGGGCATCCTGCCCGAGAACGAGCTTGAGACCTACGGCATGGACGATAGCCGGATGCCCATGTCGGGCATGGCCTCCTATACGCCGGGCATGGAGATCACCGGCGGCTCGCTGGGGCATGGCCTGGGGATCGCCGTCGGCATGGCGATGGGCCTCAAGCGCAAGAACAACCCGGCCTTTGTCTTCAACCTGATGTCGGACGGGGAACTCGGCGAGGGTTCGACCTGGGAGGCGGTGATGTCCGGGGTCCAGCACCGGCTGGACAACCTGATCTGCCTTGTCGATTTCAACGACCAGCAGGCGGACGGCAAGTCCACCGCGGCGCTGGCGCAGGGTGACGAGCTGGCGAAATGGCGGGCCTTCGGCTGGCACGCGCAGCGGGTGGACGGCAACGACCTGCGCGCCGTGGTCGCGGCCTTTGACGAGGCGCGCGGCACCGACCATCCGGGCCCCCGCGTCATCATCTTCGACACCCGGATGTGCAAGGGCGTCGATTTCCTAGAAACCCGCGAGATCACGCATTTCGTGCGGGTGGAGTCCGACGAATGGGCCAAGGCGCTGGCGAAGCTCGAGGAAGGAAAGCCGCAATGACCCTTGCCTCCATGGCCCGCAAGTACGAGCCCCGCCGTATCCCCGAGCAGAAGGTGGCGACCACGGCGATGATCGCCTCGCTTGCCGCCGAGGGCTATGACACGGTCAATGCGCCCTTCGGCCACGCCCTGGTGGAGGCCGCGAGAAAGGACGACCGCATCGTGGGCCTGTCCGCCGATCTCGCGAAATACACCGACCTGCACATCTTCGCCCAGGCGATGCCGGATCGCTTCTACCAGATGGGCATGGCCGAGCAGCTGCTGATGTCGGCGGCGGCCGGTCTGGCGCGCGAGGGCTTCAACCCCTTCGCCACGACCTACGCCGTCTTCGCCTCGCGCCGGGCCTATGACTTCATCGCCATGGCGATCGCCGAGGAGAACCTGCCGGTCAAGATCTGCTGCGCCCTGCCGGGGCTGACCACCGGCTATGGCCCCAGCCACCAGGCGACCGAGGATCTCGCGATCTTCCGCGGCCTCCCCAACATGACGATCATCGATCCCTGCGACGCCGACGACATCATCGGCATGGTGCCCCAGATCGCCGCTCATGACGGGCCGGTCTATTCCCGCCTGCCGCGCGGCAAGGTTCCGAGCGTCCTGACGCGCCACAAGCCCGATTACAAGTTCGAGCTGGGCAAGGCGCAGGTGATACGCGAGGGCAGGGATGTGCTGATCATCTCGACCGGCTTCATGTCCATGCGCGCGCTGGACGCGGCCGAACGGCTCGCCGCCGACAACGTGGATGCGGCCGTGCTGCATGTGCCGACGATCAAGCCCTTCGACGCCGCGACGATCCTGGCCGAAGCAGGCCGAGGCGGGCGGCTGGTCGTCACCGCCGAGAACCACACGATTGTCGGCGGCCTTGGCGAGGCGGTCGCAAGCACGCTGCTGACGAATGGCATTGCGCCCACGTTCCGCATGATCGGGCTGCCCGGCCAGTTCCTCGAGGCCGGCGCGCTGCCGACGCTGCATGAGATGTACGGTCTGACTGTCGACAAGGTCTCCGAGCGGATCAAGGGCTGGCTCTGACCGCCACCCAACTCTGACATTCCAACCGAAAGGAAAGAGGCCATGGGGCTTCTAAAGGACAAGTATGCCATCGTGACGGGCGCGGCCTCGGCGCGCGGTCTGGGCAAGGCGACCGCCGCGATGTTCGCGGAACATGGCGCGACGGTGGCCATCCTGGACCTGGACGCGGGCGCGGCCGAAGCGGCGGCGGCCGGCTTGGGCGGGGGGCATGTGGGCCTGGCCTGCAACGTGACCGACAAGGCGGGCTGCGAGGCCGCGGTCAGGGCGCTGCTGGACCGCTGGGGCCGGATCGACGTGCTCGTGAACAACGCCGGCATCACCCAGCCGCTGAAGATCATGGACATCACCCCCCAGAACTATGACGCGGTGCTGGACGTGAACCTGCGCGGCACGCTTTACATGAGCCAGGCGGTGATCCCGGCCATGCGCGCGCAGAAGTCGGGCAGCATCGTCAACCTCAGTTCGGTTTCGGCGCAGCGCGGCGGCGGCATCTTCGGGGGGCCGCACTACTCGGCCGCCAAGGCGGGCGTGCTGGGCCTGACCAAGGCCATGGCACGCGAGCTGGCCCCCGACAATGTCCGCGTGAACGCGATCTGCCCCGGCTTCATCGCAACCGACATCACCGCGGGCAAGCTGACGCCCGAGATGAACGAACAGATCCTCGCCGGCATCCCCATGGGCCGCGCGGGCGCCGCATCGGATGTCGCGGGCTGCGCCCTGTTCCTGGCCTCCGAGCTGTCGGCCTACTGCACCGGCACGGAAGTGGACGTCAACGGAGGCTCGCTGATCCACTGAACCTCTGTCCCGCCGCGAGGAGGCGGCGGGCCAACTCAAACCCTGGGAGGAAACCTCATGAAACGCATCACTCTTGCTGCGCTGCTTTGCAGTGCCGCGCTGTCCGGCATGGCTCACGCCGAGACTGTCATTCTCGCCCACGCGCAGCCGCCGGGCAATCCGCGGTCGCTGGCCGCCGACTTCTTCGCCGAGAAGGTGGCGGCTTGCAGCAACGGCAGCCTCACCGTCAGCGTGGCCGGGGCGGCGACGATGGGCGATGATGTCGAGGCGCTGACCTCGACCTCGGCCAACGTGATCCAGATGACCGCGAACAGCCAGGGCGCCACCGCCCAGATCGTGCCGGAGTTGAACGTGATCGGCCTGCCCTTCCTGTTCGCGGATGCGCCGACCGCCTGGTCGGTGATCGACGGCGACATCAGGGGGATGATCGACGAACGCGCGCAGGCGGCCGGGCTGAAGCTGCTGGGCTTCTGGGACAACGGCATCCGCCACGTCACCCATCTGTCCAAGT
Organism: Paracoccus niistensis; assembly: GCF_042432925.1. Classification (NCBI taxonomy): domain Bacteria; kingdom Pseudomonadati; phylum Pseudomonadota; class Alphaproteobacteria; order Rhodobacterales; family Paracoccaceae; genus Paracoccus; species Paracoccus niistensis. The sequence continues at coordinate 118,940 of NZ_JBHLWE010000047.1, forward strand.
CGATCACCACGCCCGCCGATCTTGAGGGCGTCAAGATCCGCACGCCGCCGGATGACATGACCATCTCGATCTTCAACACGCTGAAGGCCAATCCCGCGCCGCTGACCTTTGCCGAGCTGCCGACCGCGCTGCAGTCCGGTGTCTTCGAGGCGCAGGAGAACCCGCTGACGAACATCTATTCGTCCAAGCTGCACGAGATCACGAAGTACATCTCGCTGACCGGCCACAAGTACGAGACCTCGCCGCTTCTGGCCAGCATGGCCTGGTGGGCCTCGCTCTCGCCCGAGGATCAGGCCTGCGTCCAGCAGTCCGCCGACGAGGCGACGGCCTTCCAGCGCGACACGGCGCAGAAGGCGGAAACCGAGGTCCGTGCCAAGCTGGAAGCCGAAGGCGCGACCATCACCGAACTTGCCGACCGGCAGGCCTTCATCGATGCGACCGCGCCCGTCTACGAGGAATGGCGCGAACGCTTCCCCGAGCTGGTCGACAGGATCGTGGCGGAGGCGCGGAAATGACCAGCCCCGCACCCGTCATGAGCAAGGAGGACGGGCGCCCGGCGCCCTCCATCCTGCGGAACATCGTCTCCACGCTGGAGATGTCCGGCCGGCTGATCTGCGTCGTGACTCTGGTCGTGCTGTTCATCGGGCTGATGGCGAACGTGATCCTGCGCTATGCGTCCGGCCGCGGCCTCGACTGGGCCTATGACATCCACGCCATCCTCCTGCCTTGGATGATCGCCGGGGGCGTGGTGATCGCCACGGTGCAAAGCCGCAACATCGCGATCACCATCCTGCCCGACCTGCTGTCGCCCGCGGGCAAGCGGATCGTCTTTCTTGTCGCGTCCGTCCTGACGCTGGTCATCTCGCTTTTCGTGGTCTGGTCGTCATTCCCGATCATCAAGGCGGCGCAATACCAGCGCATCAGCGCCTTGGGCGGCATCAGCCAGCTTTGGGGCTATGCGAGCCTGATCTACGGCTTCGGCGGGATCGCCGTGATCTGCCTTTGCGACGCGGTCGCTGCGTTGATGGGGCGCACGTTGCGTGACGTTGAAGTGGCCTCGAGCCTGAGCTGAGGGAGACGCAGCCATGACCCCGATCCTTGTCGTGACCTTCTTCGCGCTGATGGCAGTCTCGGTGCCAGTCGCGCATGCCATGCTGGGTGGAACCGCACTGGCTCTTCTGCTGGACGGAAAGCCTCTGGCGGTGATCGCGCAGCGCCTTTATGCGCCGACCCAGGCTTTTCCGATGCTGGCGATCCCCTACTTCATCCTGGCGGGCTCGCTGATGATGCACGGGAAGTTCGGCGAGTACCTCGTCAATATCGCCCGCCTCCTCGTTGGCCGCTTCCGTGGCGGCCTGGGGCAGGTCAGCATCATCGGCTCGGTGATGTTCGGCGGCGTTTCGGGCTCGGCCGTGGCCGATGCCTCGGCCATGGGCAACGCGCTGATCCCGGTGCAGGTGCGCGACGGCTATCCCGCACCCTTCGCAGCGGCGATCAATTCGTCGTCCTCGACCATCGCGGTGCTGATCCCGCCCTCGATCCCGCTGATCCTGTACGGGCTTGTGGCGAACGTCTCGATCGTCGACCTGTTCGTGGCGGGCATCCTGCCGGGGCTGGTGCTGGCGGCCGGCATGATGGTGATGGTGTGGTTCGTGGCCAGGCGCCGGGGCCTGCCCTCCTCGCCCCTGCCGGGAGGGTTCCGCGCCTTCAAGAGCCAGATCCTCTTCGCCCTGCCGGCGCTGCTGATGCCGGTCTTCATCATCGGCACCCTGCGCTTCTGCGTGGCGACGCCCACCGAGGTCAGCGTGATGGCCGTGGCCTATGCGTTGCTGATCGGCATCTTCTTCTACCGCGACGTGACGCCCCGGCTGATCTGGGACGCGCTGGTCGATACCGGGCTGATGACCGGTGCGGTCATGCTGATCATCATGGCTTCGGGCACGATCCAGTGGATCCTGACCGCCGAGCAGGTGCCCCAGAACCTTGCAAGCTTCGTCTCGACCCACCTGACCGAACCGTGGATGGTGCTGATCGCGCTCAACCTCGTGATGCTGGTGGTGGGCATGTTCCTCGACCTGCCCGCGGCAGTGCTCCTGCTGGCGCCCCTGTTCGTGACCATCGGAAATTCGATCGGCCTGGACCCGGTGCAACTGGGGCTGATGATGGTGCTGAACCTGTCGATCGGGCTCTACACGCCGCCGGTGGGAACGACGCTGTTCATCTCGTCGGCGATCGCCCGCACAGGGATCGGCGAAACGACCCGTGCCCTGCTGCCCTTCTACCTGGTGGCCGTAGTCATTCTTCTGGCCTTCTCCTTCATCCCGGCACTGACCATCTACTAAAGTCCCCAAGGCTTCACGTCGATCAGCTCGGCGGCCGAACCCTGCCGGAACGAACAGCCGCGCGCCGCCAGAAAGCTGCGCGCGGCAGCATCATGCGCGGCGGTTGCCCCGGCAAGCCAGTCCGAGAACCGCTTGACCACGCGCCGGTTCAGATGCCGGGACGGGCAGACGAACCAGTAGGCCGCGAAATCGATGACTTCGAAGCGCGTCGAGAAGGGCACCAGTTCACCCCGCTCGAGTTCCTCCAGACAGAGCGTCACGCTGTCGAGCGCGATCCCGATGGACTGTTTCGCCAGCTCGATCGACATGGAGGAGCGGTCGAAGCGGAAGGGATAGGTCAGGTTCGGCAACGTGATCCGGTTGCCGGCAAGCCAGAGGTCCCAGCGGTACAGCATCTTGACGCTGTCGATCAGCCGTGCCTGCGCCAGTTGCTCCACCGGATCGTTCGACACCTGCCGGAGCCGGACGAGATAGTCCGGGCTGCAAAGCGGCAGCACCAGGTCGTGCATGACGGGGATCACCGTCAGCCCGCTCCAGCCGCCGGTCCCGTAGCGAAGGTCGAAGTCCACGCTTTCCGTGTCGAAGGCCGAGAAATCCGGAGTGGCGTCAACCCTGATGTTCCAGTCCGGATTTTCGGCCGCGAAGCCGCCGATCCGCGGCCCGAGCCAGCGCACGCCGAAGCTGGGGCTGACGCGGATCGTCAGGTTGCGGAGGTCGCGCCCATGCGCGATGGCCGAGCGGGCGTTGCGGATCGCCCCGAAGGCCTGCGTGACGGTTTGGAACATCCGGTCACCGTCGAGCGTCAGCACCAGCCGCTGCTTTTCCCGCCGGAAGAGCTTCACGCCCAGCTGGGTCTCGATCGTGGCGATCTGCTGGCTGACGGCCGAGGGCGAGACGGCCAGCTCCTCGGCCGCCTTGGTCACGGTGCCAAGCCGCGCCACCGCTTCGAAGTACTCCATGGCCTTGAGGTTGAGGTCCCGCATGGGCTGACAATACCGGCGTTTCTCGGGATACCAAGTCGGGTCATCCGCAAGGCGCCGTATCTGACGGCGTGCCGGAATATCCCCCATCGGAAGAGGCGGCTTCCTTTCGCGCCTGGCTCGCCCTTGAAAACGGCATTGGCGCACCACGCCCGCGGCCTTGGGGGGTCAACTTCGCCTTGGCTATCAGCATGTCGAAAGCATGTCTCAGCGGCTTGAAACGCGCGCCTGGCTGAGAGTGCCCTTCTGCAGCTGCAATGTCTCGACCATGCTGCCGCTCGGACTGACCGTCGCCAGTGGGTTCGGAACCGACCTTCGCAGCGATCGAGATATCATGACGAGGCCCCGTGAAGAGGTGCGCCGCATTCCGCGACCAGAGGCTCTGCACAGCAAGCCCCGCATCTGTTCGACTGTCAGGAGCACCTGCCATACGGTCAAGGTTGCGGCAGATGAGAAACCGGATGCGGGTCTTCGTGCAGCAAAGGCACAGGAGCAGCCGAAGCGAATAAGGCGACCCAAAAGTGCCGCCCTTCACGAGGTTTGTGATAGACCCTTTAGCGGAGGCCGTGCCCTACAACGCAGAATGCGTCACGGAAAAGGCGGCGCTTCGTCATTCCACGGCCCAGTCCATCTGGTGCCCACTGAAACCAGTGCGAGTGCCGACACGGCATAGTAGGCGCGTTCAGTTTTACGGAGAGCCGGCAGAGTATGCCGACTAGGCCACGAAACGGCTGTGCGCAGTCCTCACACGGATCTACGGAATTTTACGGTATTACAGGAAGTTAGTGGCGGAGAGGGTGGGATTCGAACCCACGGAACCCGTGAAGGCTCAACGGTTTTCGAGACCGCCCCGTTCGACCACTCCGGCACCTCTCCGCGCTTTGGGTGGTGCGGGGCATTTATCGGGGCAGGGGTTGAAGCGCAAGGGCTTTCGCGGAAAAATCGCACGGTGGCAGATGAGCCCGCGCCAGAGGACCCGTCCCGATGATCCGAACCGCATCCATCGGCCTGACCGGCCTCGTTCTGGCCGCCTACCTGGGCCTTTCCGCGCCGACCGCTTTCGCCCAGGCGCCGCTTGCGCCGGGGCAGGCACCGCCCCAGTTCCAGGCGGTGGATGCCGACCGCATCGTGGCCGCCATGCAGGTCGACCTGCTGGCCGACGTGCTTGCGGCCGAGATTGCCGCCTCGGGCGATCCCTTCCGGCCAGACACACCGCCGCATGCGGGCCCGGACGAGGGCTGGCGCGTGATCGTCGAACGGATCGCGCCGGCCCAGCACATCCGCAGGGAGCTGCGTGACGGCATCGCCCGTGGCGTCGAAGGGCTGCGCGATCCTGCCGAGCGCGCCGCTGTGGCCGAGGCGCTGAGCTTCTGGGAAGGCGACCTGGGCCGCCGCGTCGTCCTGCTTGAGATCGGCGCACGCGAGGCGATGGCCTCGCCCGATATCGAGGCCACGGCGCGGGAAAGCTTCGCGGCCGCCGCGGCCCGGAGCCATCCCCGCGCTGAGCAGGTGCGCAAGTTGATGGAAGCCGCGGACCTGGTCGAACCGGCCGTCGCCGCCTCTCTGAACATCGCGGTGGCGACGCTGCAGGGCGCGCAGGAGGCGGCGCAGGGCGGTGCGCGCAATTTCTCGATCCTCGAGGATGCCTGGGCGCAGGAACCCGAAATCCGCGCCGACCAGACCGGCTGGATCGAAGCCTTGGTCTTCATGGCCAGCGCGCCCTTGTCGGATGCCGAGATGGTCCGGCTGATCGAGGCCTCGGACCACCGCGGCAACCGCCGTCTTGGCGCGATCCTGAACGAGGCCGCGACCGGGACCTTTGTCGAGATTGCGCGCAACCTGGGTCGCGCCTCGGCGCTGCGCCTGCAGGGCGAGCGTCTGTGAGCGCCCGTCTGCTGCTGGTCGGACCGCTGGCCGATCCTGCCATGATGGCGGCCTTGGGGCTTGAGCCTGCCGGCGCCGCCATCACGCTGCCCGGTCGGCTTTCGGGCGGCGCTCGCGCGGGGATCGCCCGCGACGGCTGGCCCGGCTGGGACCGCGAGGCGCAGGGTCAGGTCGTGGCGCAGCCGGTCGAGGCGAGTGACGGGCTGAGGCGCTATGCCGAGATCATGGACCTGCAGCCGGTCCAGGCGCCGCAGGGCAGGGTGATGGGCGCGGTTCCCGGCGCCCGGCCCGAAGACGGCGCCTTCCAGCGGGACCTTGCAGCCCGGGTCGCCGCCGATCTGCTGGCACGTGACCCGGACCAGCCTGCCGAGACGATCCGCGCACGGCTGCCGATGATTGCCTGGTGGGCGGCCTCTCGCCTGCGCGCGGCGGCCGAGCGTGGCGAAGCCCTGCCGCCCGGCCCCAGGGACCAGGACCGGCTGCGGATCGAAAGCAGGCGCGAGCCCTATGGGCAGTATTTCTCGGTCGAATCGCTGCGGCTGACGCATCGTCTGCATCAGGGCGGCTGGTCCGAGCCGCTGGAACGCGCCGTCTTCGTTTCGGGCGATGCCGTCGTCGTGCTGCCATGGGACCCGGCCCGCGACCGGGTGCTGCTGGTGGACCAGTTCCGCGCCGGGCCTGCCGCGCGGGGCGACGGCCAGCCCTGGATCTACGAACCCGTCGCGGGCCGCATCGACGCGGGCGAGACGCCCGAGTCCACCGCCCTGCGCGAAGCCGTCGAGGAAGCCGGCCTGACGCTGTCCCGGCTGATCCCCGCGCCGGCCTTCTATCCCACGCCGGGGATCGCGGCCGAGTTCATCTATGGCTTCATCGGCATTGCGGACCTGCCCGACGGCGTTGCCACCGTGACCGGCCTGCCGTCCGAGGGAGAGGACATCCGCGGCCAGCTCGTGTCGCGCGACGAACTGATGCGCATGGTGCTGGACGGCCGCATCGTCAGCGGGCCGCTGATGATCCTGGCACTGTGGCTGAACCGCATGGCGGACGAGCTGAAGCGGGGTCTCGCGCCCGGTTGACGCCTGCGCGAGCCGGGTTGCCCGTCCTGTCGGCTGCTGGTTTAACGGGGGCGACAAGGAAAGGCCCCGCTCATGCGCAACTGTCCCGACCTGGCCGCCGCGATCGGCCATACCCCCCTGATCCGTCTCAACCGCGCCTCCGAGGCGACGGGCTGCGAGATCTGGGGCAAGGCCGAGTTCATGAACCCCGGCCAGTCGGTCAAGGACCGCGCGGCGCTGTACATCATCAAGGACGCCGTGGCGCGGGGCGAACTGCGCCCCGGCGGCACGGTGGTCGAGGGGACTGCGGGCAACACCGGCATCGGGCTGGCGCTGGTCGGCGCGTCCATGGGCTTCAAGTCCGTGATCGTGATCCCGGAAACCCAGAGCCAGGAAAAGAAGGACATGCTGCGGCTTGCAGGCGCCGAGCTGGTCGAGGTGCCGGCCCAGCCCTACAAGAACCCCAACAACTATGTCCGCTATTCGGGCCGCCTGGCCGAGGCGCTGGCGAAATCGCTGCCGGGCGGCGCGATCTGGGCCAACCAGTTCGACAACACCGCGAACCGCCAGGCGCATCTGGAAACCACCGGCCCCGAGATCTGGGAGCAGACGCAGGGCAAGGTGGACGGCTTCATCTGCTCGGTCGGCTCGGGCGGGACGCTGGCGGGCGTGGCGATGGCCCTGCAGGACAAGGGCGTGAAGATCGGGCTGGCGGACCCCGAAGGCTCGGCCCTGCATTCCTTCTATACCGAGGGCGAGCTGAGCGCGCCCGGCAACTCGATCACCGAAGGGATCGGGCAGGGCCGGATCACGGCGAACCTGGACGGGATCACGCCGGATTTCAGCTGCCGCGTGCCCGACGACGAGGCGCTGCCGGTGCTGTATGACCTGCTGGAATACGAGGGCCTGTGCCTCGGCGGCTCGTCGGGCATCAACGTCGCGGGCGCCATCCGCATGGCGCGCGAGATGGGTCCGGGCAAGACCATCGTCACCATCCTCTGCGACGTGGGCACGCGCTACCAGACCAAGCTGTGGAACCCGGTGTTCCTGCGCAGCAAGGGCCTGCCGGTGCCGCATTGGCTGGAACGCGGGGCATCCTCGCTGCCGGACGTGACCGAGGCGTGACCTCCATGCACGTCGGTTCTGTTCGTGCCGCACCCTCGCGGCTGGCGGCGCTTGCCCTTGCCCTGGTGGCGGCGCTGTGGCTGTCGCTGGCCACGGCTGCGCTGGCGCAACCCGCCAACGACCTCGACTATGCCGCCTGGGAACAGACAGCTGGCCGGGCCGAGCAACTGCTGGACGCCGCGGACACTTCGCCCGCTGCGCTGGATGCGGCGCGGGCCGAGGTCGCGGGCTGGCGCGAGCGCTTTTCCCAGGCACAGACGCTGAATGCCCCGCGCATCGCGACCGTGCGTGAACAGATCGCCGCGCTTGGTCCCGCGCCCGCTGAAGGGGAGACCGAGGCCGAGGACATCGCCGCCCGCCGCAAGGAGCTGAACCAGCAGTTGTCCGAGCTGCAGGCTCCTGGCCAGCGGGCGACCGAAGCCTACAGCCGCGCCGACAGCCTTGTGCGGGCCATCGACGAACAGGCGCGCGCCCAGCAGACGAACGAGTTGCTGCGGCTCAGCCCTTCGCCGCTGCTGCCGGCCAGCTGGGCTGCGGCGGCCGATGCGGGGATGCAGGTCGTCCAGGGCATCGTGCAGGACATGCGCGACCGCACCTATGGGGCGGCGCGCTCGGCCCTGATCGAGCGGGTGCCGGTGATCCTCATCCACCTGCTGGCGGCGCTGGGGCTTTTGATCTTCGGGCGGCGCTGGGTGGATTCTCTGCCCTCGCGCCTGTCCTCGCGGGCCAGCGATTATGCCCGCGACGCGGTCGCCTTTGCGGCCTCGCTGGGGCAGATCGTCATTCCGACGGTGGGCGCCTACCTGCTGGTCCGCGCCATCGACACCACCGGCCTGATCGGCCCCTGGGGGCGGCCGATCCTGATGGCGCTGCCGATCGCGGCACTTCTGGTCTTTGCCGGGCGCTGGCTGGGGCGCCGCTTCTTCCCGATGAACAGCGACCCGCCGATCTGCTACCCGGACGAGCTGCGCCAGCGCGGCCGCATCTGTTCGACCCTGCTGTCGGTGATGGTGGCGGCCCATTACGTCGCTGCCCAGGCGCTGCTGCCTCTGTCGGGCCTGCGCGCCGGCGCGCCGCTGGGCCGCCGCGTGCCCATGGAGATCAGCGAGGCCGCCGCCGCCGTCTGGCACCTGCCGCTTGTCGTCTTGGGCGCGGTGGTCCTGTATCGCCTTGGCAACATCCTGCGCCGCGCTCCCAGCTATACCACGCCGGGCACGCCGGGATATCGCACCCGCGTGGTGGGCTTCGCGGGCAACCTTGCCCGGCTGACGGCCGTGATCGCGCCGCTGGCGCTGGTGGTCGGCTTCGTCACCATGGCCAACGCCCTCTTGTGGCCGATGGCGATGACGGTCGGGCTGCTGGCCCTGCTGATCCTGCTGCAGGAGTTCTCGACCGATCTGTGGGTGCTGCTGCGCCGCAACCGCAACGGGGCGCGTGACGACCTGACGCCGGTATTGATCGGCTTTGCGCTGGTCCTTCTGTCCCTGCCGGTGCTGGCGCTGATCTGGGGCGCGCGGGGGACCGAGCTTGTCGAGGCCTGGACCCGGCTGCGGCAGGGCGTCACCCTTGGCGGCGTCCGGCTGTCGCCCGGCGCGATCCTGACCTTCATCATCGTCTTCACGCTGGGCTACCTGCTGACGCGGGTGGTGCAGGGGACGGTGCGCAACTCGATCCTGCCGCGCACCAAGCTGGACGAGGGCGCCAAGAACGCGGCTGTGTCGGGCTTGGGCTATGTGGGGATCGTTCTGGCGGCGCTGGTGGCGATCACCTCGGCGGGCATCGACATGTCGAGCCTCGCCATTGTCGCCGGTGCCCTGTCGGTGGGTATCGGTTTCGGCCTGCAGAACATCGTGTCGAACTTCGTGTCCGGCATCATCCTGCTGGTCGAGCGCCCGGTCGCGGTCGGCGACTGGATCCAGGTCGGTAACGCGCAGGGCTATGTGCGGCGCATCTCGGTCCGCTCGACCCGCATCCAGACCTTCGACCGCACCGACATCGTGGTGCCGAACTCGGACCTGATCTCGAAGGAGGTCACGAACTGGACGCGCGGCAACCTGCAGGGCCGCATCATCGTGCCGGTGAACGTGGCCTACGGGGCGGACACGCGCCGCGTGTCGAAGATCCTGCTGGAAATCGCCGAGGACCAACCCACGGTCCTCATCAACCCCGCGCCCTCGGTGCTGTTCACCGGGCTTGTCAACGAGGGCATGACCTTCGAGATCCGGGCGATCATCTCGGACATCAACCAGGGGATGGGCGTTTCGACCGAGATCCGGCACCAGATCATCGAAAGGTTCCGGCGCGAGGGCATCGCCATCCCCTTCACCGTGCGCGACTTCTACAACGACGAGGGCACGGTCCTGTCCCAGGCCGCCGCCATCGCAGGCAAGGCGCCCGACGACGAGGAGGAGGAGGGCGAAGACGAGGGCGTGCCACTCAGGACGGCCGCTGCCGTCAGCCCCAAGCCCGGCGGGAACGATCCCGAGGGCCTCGACCCCCGCATCGCCGGTGCCTCGTCGGGCGGAATGGAGGATGCCGGCGACAACGACAGCCCCGGCCAGCGTTAGGCCCTCCTGTACCGGCCAGCCGGCGTCTCAGCCGGTCAGCCTTTTCAATGAAAAACGCCGCGCTTTTCCAAGCGCGGCGTTTTCGGTTCATGGGGAGAGGATCTCAGCTTTCCGCTTCGACGGTGTCGATCTCGGGGCCGCCGTTGCCGTCGCTCTGGTCGGCGACGCGGGCGACCGAAACGACCTCCTCGCCCTCGGCCGTGTTCAGGACGCGGACGCCGCCTGCCGAGCGTGAGCGGAAGCTGATGCCTTCCACGGGCACGCGGATCGACTGGCCGGTCGAGGTCGCCAGCATGATCTGGTCGTCGCGCGTGACGGGGAAGCTCGCGATCAGCGTGCCGCCGCGCATGGCCTTGTCCATCGCCATCACGCCCTGACCGCCGCGCCCGCGCACCGGATAGTCGTGCGCCGAAGACAGCTTGCCCGCACCGCGTGCGGTCACGGTCAGGATCAGGTCCTCATGCGCGCTCATCTCGGCATAGCGTTCCGAGGACAGCGCGGCCTCGCTGACGTTCTCGTCCTCGTCCGGCTCGGCCCCGTCATCCAGGGCACCCTCGACGGCGCGGCGCATCTTGATATAGGCCGCGCGCTCCTCGGGGCTCGCCTCGAAGTGGCGGATGATCGACATGGACACGACGCGGTCGCCACTGGCCAGGCGGATCCCCCGCACGCCGGTCGAGTCGCGGCCCTTGAAGATCCGCACGTCGGTCGTCGGGAAGCGGATGGCCCGGCCCATGGCCGTGACCAGCATCACGTCGTCGTTTTCATCCGCGATGCGCACGTCCACCAGGCTGACGCCCTCGGGCAGCTTCATCGCGATCTTGCCGTTCGACTTGACGTTGGTGAAGTCCGACAGCGCGTTGCGGCGCACGTCGCCGTCCGAGGTGGCGAAGATCACCTGCAGCGCATCCCAGTCTTTCTCGGGCACGTCCACCGGCATCAGCGCCGCGATCGAGGTGCCGCCGTCGATCGGCAGGATATTGACCAGCGCCTTGCCCCGCGCGGTCCGCCCGCCCAGGGGCAGCCGCCAGGTCTTGAGCCGGTAGACCATCCCGTCGGTGGTAAAGAACAGCAGTTCGGTATGCGTGTTCGCGACGAACAGCGTCGTCACCACGTCGTCTTCCTTGGTCGCCATCGAGGACAGGCCCTTGCCGCCGCGGCGCTGGCTGCGGAACTCGCTGAGTGCCGTGCGCTTGACGTAGCCGCCCGAGGTGATGGTCACGACCATGTCCTCGCGCTCGATCAGGTCCTCGTCGTCAAGGTCGCCCGCCCATTCGACGATCTCGGTCCGGCGCGGCACCGCAAACAGTTCCTTTACCTCGCGCAGCTCGTCCGAGATGATGCCCAGCACGCGCTGGCGGCTGGCGAGGATCGCCAGATAGTCGCGGATGGCGTCGGCCAGCGACTGCAGCTCGTTCGTGACTTCCTGCACCCCGAGCTGCGTCAGGCGTTGCAGCCGCAGGTCAAGGATGGCACGGGCCTGCGCGTCGGACAGGTTGTAGGTGCCATCATCATTCACCGGATGCAGCGGGTCGTCGATCAGCTTGAGGTATTCGAGGATCTCATGCGCCGGCCAGCGGCGTTCCATCAGCCGGTCGCGCGCTTCGGCCGCATCGCGCGAGGCGCGGATGGTCGCCACGACCTCGTCCACGTTCGACACCGCCACGGCAAGGCCGCAGAGGATGTGGCTGCGTTCGCGCGCCTTGCGCAGCTCATAGGCCGTGCGGCGGGCGACGACCTCTTCGCGGAAGGCGATGAAGTAGGTCAGGAAGTCGCGCAGGGTCAGCTGTTCCGGCCGCCCGCCGTTTAGCGCCAGCATGTTCGCGCCGAAGGTGGACTGCATGGGCGTGAAGCGGAAAAGCTGGTTCAGCACGACCTCGGCGGTCGCGTCGCGCTTGAGCTCGATGACCACACGCACGCCCTGACGGTCGGATTCGTCCTGGACATGGGCGATGCCCTCGACCTTCTTTTCCTTCGCAAGGTCCGCGATCCGCTCGATCAGCGTGGCCTTGTTCACCTGATAGGGCACATCGTCGAGGATGATCGCCTCGCGGCCCGCGCGCACGGTCTCGATCCGTGTCCGCGCCCGCACGGTGATCGATCCGCGGCCTTCCAGATAGGCCTTGCGGATGCCGGACCGGCCCAGGATCACGCCGCCGGTGGGGAAGTCCGGGCCGGGTACGATCTCCATCAGCCGCTCGGTCGGCAGGTCGGGGTTCTCGATCAGCGCAAGCGTCGCGTCGATCACCTCGCCCAGGTTGTGGGGCGGGATGTTGGTCGCCATGCCGACGGCGATGCCGCCCGCGCCGTTGACCAGCATGTTGGGGAAGCGCGCGGGGAGGACGGTCGGCTCGCGGTCCTTGCCGTCGTAGTTGTCCTGGAAATCGACTGTTTCCTTGTCGATGTCCATCAGCAGCCAGTTGGCGGCCTTGGCCATCCGGACCTCGGTATAGCGCATGGCAGCCGGCGGGTCGCCGTCCATGGACCCGAAGTTGCCCTGGCCGTCCAGCAGGGGCAGGGACATGGAAAAGTCCTGCGCCATCCGCACCAGCGCGTCATAGATCGCGGCGTCGCCATGCGGGTGGTACTTGCCCATCACGTCGCCCACGGGACGGGCCGACTTCCGGTAAGCCTTGTCGAAGGTGTTGTTCGTCTCGTCCATCGCGAACAGGATGCGGCGATGGACGGGCTTGAGCCCGTCGCGCAGGTCGGGGATCGCGCGGCTGACGATGACCGACATGGCGTAATCGAGATACGCGGTACGCATCTCGGTCGCGATGTCGATGGTGGGGCCGTCATGAGGCATCACGGCGCGCTCGGGCGCTTCCGCGCCTTCGGGATCGTCCGTCGGCAGGTTGTCTTCGGGGGTATCGGCCAAGGGTTTCGCCTTTAGATGTTGTTGGTGGACGATGTATCATCTGCCACCTTGAAATTCAACCATTTCGCCTGAATTTTCAGGGTTTTCGGCGCCCGGAACGACGCAGCGACAGTGTCCAGACGGCAACCAGCACCGCCGACAGGATCGCGTTCCAGGCGGCCATGCTGAGGCCGAGGAAGATCCAACTCGGCTGGTCGCAGCGGATCACCTGCGCGCCCCGGATGCGGGCCAGCAATTCGTCCGTGCTGACCAGCGAAAGATCGCCCAGCCCCCCCGAGCAGGCGCTTGGCCCGGCCCACCAGGTCTGTTCCACGCCCACGTGATAGATGGCGAAGGCGGTAGCGAGGATCGCCGCCACCAGCCCCAGCAGCCCCCAAACCCTGCGGAAGCCGGTCGCGGCCACGGCAAGGCCGATCACCACGGCGGCGGCATGAGGCCAGCGCTGCAGCAGGCACAGCTCGCAGGGCGCATAGCCCAAGGCCTGGAAGAAGAAGGCCCCCGCCAGCAGCGCGGCCGAGCCGGCTGCGGCAAGCACTGCCCAGACGCGGGCGTTGGGATGCGGGGCGCGGATCATGGGCGGGTTGTCCTCAATGCGGCTTCCAGGTGATGACGCGGTAGAGGTAGACCACAACCACCGTCACCACGACCAGCTTCGACAGCGGGTCGATCACATCGGCGACACGGTGATAGTTCGCCTCGAGCGCAAGCCCGGCACTGGCCAGCAGCGTCGTCCACAGCAGGCTGCCCCCCACCGTGAAGGCCAGGAAGCGGCCGAAGGGCATCCGCGCGACGCCCGCCGGGACCGAGATCAGCGTGCGGACGGCAGGGATCATGCGCCCGATCAGCACGGCCTTGCCGCCGTGGCGGTCGAACCACGCCTGCGCATGGTCGATGTCCGAGGGCGAAACCGTCAGCAGCCGGCCGTGGCGGGCCGACCAGCGCTTCAGCCGTGCCGCCCCGATCCAGGCTCCGATGAGATACCACAGGGACGTGCCCAGAACCGAACCGAGCGTGCCGATCAGCACCGTGGGCAGGAAGGACAGCTTGCCCGTCGCGGCCAGGTAGCCCGCCAGCGGCATGATGACCTCGGAGGGGATCGGCGGAAAGACGTTCTCTGCCAGCATCAGGAAGAAGATGCCGGGATAACCCCAGCCCTCGATCACCGACAGTACCCAGTCGAACATCCGCCCCTCGCATCCCTGGCCACGGTTCAGACGTCCGCAACGCCGTTTCCTTTCCAACTCTTGCGCGGTCCGTCAAGCCTGCGTAACCGTTGGGACGGATCACCCCCAAAGGATGCGCGACATGGAATGGCGAGGCCGCCGCGGCAGCAGCAACATCGAGGATCGGCGCGGCATGGGCACCGCCGGGGCGGGCGGCCTTGGGCTGGTCGGCACGCTGGTCGTGCTGGCGGTGGGCTGGTTCTTCGGCGTGGACATCTCGCCCCTGGTCAGCGGAATGCAGGACGACGCGCGCCCCGGCGTGGAGCGCCAGCTCAGCGCCGAGGAACAGGAGATGGGGCAGTTCGTCTCGGTCGTGCTGGCCGACACCGAGGAGATCTGGACCGACGTCCTCGCCCAGCAGGCGGGGCTGCAGTACCAGGAACCCAGGCTGGTGATGTTTTCGGGCGCCGTGCAGTCGGCCTGCGGCGGCGCGTCCTCGGCCATGGGACCCTTCTACTGCCCCGGCGACCAGCGCGTTTATCTCGACACCGACTTCTTCCGGGTCATGCAGCGGCAGATGGGGGCAGGGGGCGACTTCGCCTATGCCTATGTGATCGCGCATGAGATCGGGCACCACGTCCAGAACCAGATCGGCATCCTGCCGCGTGTCAACCGCCTGCGCGGGCAGGTGGGTCAGACCGACGCCAACCGCCTGTCGGTCCTGACCGAACTGCAGGCCGACTGCTTTGCCGGGATCTGGGCGCGTCACGCGGGCGACCGTTTCGGCTCGATCGAGCGCGGCGACATCGACGAGGCCGTGAACGCCTCGCGTGCGGTCGGGGACGACATCCTGATGGAAAAGGCGGGCCGCGCGCCCATGCCCGACAGCTTCACCCATGGCTCTGCCGCGGAGCGCAGCGAGTGGCTGGTCCGGGGAATGCAGTCGGGCGAGATGGCCGACTGCAACACCTTCGCCGAGGCCGGGCTTTAAGCCTCAGGTCCCTGGGATGCGGCGCGGGGCGCGGTCCATCTGCGCCCACTCGGGCACCCAGCCCATCCAGTCGGCCGTGCCCAGCAGGATCACCACCACCACGATGGCGATCACCAGCTTGACCCGCCCCGCCGAGGGCGGGTTGCGGACCCATCGGGCCGCCCGCATCAGCCAGATCATGTTGTTCATCGCCCGAAACCTCTGCTAGACCGTGCCCGCCTGACGCCGAAGGACTGCCCCTTGCCCACTCATACCGAAACACGGGTGCTGCCCTATACCGCGCAGCAGATGTATGACCTTGTCGCGGACGTGGAAAGCTATCCGAAGTTCCTGCCCTGGAACACGGCGGCGCGCATCCGGTCCCGCACGCCCGGCCCCGACGGGTCCGAGGTGATCGAGGCCGACCTGGTCATCAGCTTCAAGGTCTTCCGTGAACGCTTCGGCAGCCGCGTCACGCTGTTTCCCGACCAGAAGCGCATCGACACGCGCTATCTGGACGGCCCCTTCACGCATCTGCACAGCGAATGGACCTTCAAGGACCGCCCGCAGGGCGGCTGCGAGGTCTGCTTCTTCGTGGACTTCGAGTTCCGCAACGCCATCCTGCGCCGCGTGATCGGCGTCGTCTTCGGCGAGGCCATGCACCGCATCGTGCGCGCCTTCGAGGATCGCGCGCGCGCCCTTTACGGCGCGGGCCGGGCGGCGGCTTCCCACAGAGCGTAATCCTCGGCCAGCGCCGCGCGCAGCCGCGCCTCGGTGTCCGGGGCCAGCGTCATGTCGGCGGGGGGCGAGACGTTGACGCGCTTCAGCGTCAGTTCCGTCTTCAGCGCCTCGCCGAAGAAGCGCAGCACCTCGTCCATCTGTTCGTAGCGGAACAGGAGGTCGGGACCGTTCCGGCCGGGGGCGGGCGACAGGAAGCCCGACTGCCGCCCCAGCGCGGCATAAGGAGGGCGGTCCTCGGACAGGTAGTCCTGCACAAAGCCCTCGAAGCTGATGCCGATGGTGCTGTTGGGCTTGCCCATGGTCTGCGGGCGCTGGCGATAGCGAAACCAGCTTCCCAGCCACGAGATCGGCTCGCGCACCACCGCGGCGACCCGGAAGGGCGGGCCGGGGATGTTGCGCAGCAGGGGTTCGATCCGCAGGTTGTACTGGCTCATCGTCAGGTGCTTGATCTCGGGGCGCGAGCGCAGGACCATCTCGGCCTTCGGCGCCAATGCTGTCTCGAGCGCGGTGGTTCCCGTCTTGGGGATCGACAGCAGCACCAGACGGGGGGCGACGAAAGCCAGCATCGGCAAACCTTTCCTGTTGGCCGGGGTATTCCCGGCAGGGGGCGGCTTGGCAAGGCCGCGCGGCCGTGGCACCTGTTGGACGCAACGCAAGGGAGCGCAGCATGACGTCACGCCAGCAGGTCTTCGCCGCCATCGACGCCGCCAACGCCGCGGACCCGCGGCTTGAAGACGGCCAGCCGGTCGAGCTGCTTTACGGCCAGCGCATGACCGCCGAGCAGGAGCGGCTGTATCCCGACGCATCCGACGCTCTGGCCATCGCCTGCCGCGGCCAGCATATCGAGCGCTGGCTGCTGCCCCGCAAGGACTTCCCCGAAGGGCGCGAGGGTTACCTGACCTGGCGGCGCGAACAGGGCCGCCGGCACGCCGAGCGCGTCATGGGCCTGATGCGCGACGCGGGCTATCCCGAGGAGCAGGTGGATCACGCCGGCCGGATGCTGCGCAAGGAAGGCATCAAGCGCGACCCCGCCGTGCAGGCGCTGGAAGATGTCGCCTGCTTCACCTTCATCCGCCATTACCTCGGCGATTTCGCCACCACGCAGGAACCGGACGCGCTGCTGGTCATCGTCCAGAAGACTGCCCGCAAGATGTCTCCGCAGGCCCGCACCCGCGCTTTGGCCGAATTCCCCATGCCCGCCCAGTTCGCCGCCGCCTTCGATCTGGAGGATGCAAGGTGATCGACGCTGCACCCCGCTGCCAGGGCTGCCGCTGCGCCACCGGCGCGGCCGCCGTCGAGCCCGCCGCCCCGCCCTTTGCCGCCATCGTGGCGCATGGCCAGCCGGGCGACCCCGGCGCGCTGCAGCCGGAACTCGAGGCGCTGGCCGCCCGCGTGCAGGCGCTGCTGCCCGGCTGGACCGTGCGCGGCGCAACGCTTGCCTGCCGCCGCAGCCTGTCGGCGCTGGAGGGCGTGCGGCTGGTCTTCCCGCAATTCATGGCCGACGGCTGGTTCGTCCGCAGCGAAACGCCGCGCCGTCTGGCCGAGGCGGGGGTCGAGGGCGCCCGCCTGATCGCGCCCCTGGGGCTCGACCCCGAACTGCCCGCCATCGGCGCACGGATCGCCCAAGATGCGGCGCGGCGCGCCGGCATCGACCCGGCGCGGGCGACGCTGGTAGTCGTCGGCCACGGGTCCAAGGGCTCGCGCGCATCGGCCAACAGCACCCGCGCCTTCGCCGATGCGCTGCCGGATCGCGCGGGCTTCGCCGCCGTGACCACCGCCTTCATCGAGGAAGCGCCCTTTCTCGACGACGTGGTGCCCGAAGGTCCCGCCGTCTGCCTGCCCTTCTTCGCCACGAACGGTGGCCACACGACCGAGGATATCCCGCAAGGCTGGCGCGGCCACGGTCCCATCGCGCCGCCGATCGGGATGAACGACGCCATCCCGGACCTGATCGCCGCCGCCCTGCGCACCGCCGAAGAGCCCGTCGAAGGCTGAAGTTCGGGCTTTTGGGGCGGGAACCTCAGAAGCCGCGCTTGCGCAGCATCCGCGCGAGCGCATGGTTGATCGCGGTGTAGATCGTCAGCGACAGCGCCACGACGACGATCAGGGCCGCGAACATCAGGTCGGTCTTCATCCGTCCGTTCGCCTGGATCATCAGCGCGCCCAGGCCTCGCGCGCCGCCGACCCATTCGCCGATGACCGCGCCCACGGGCGCATAGATTGCCCCCAGCCGCAGCCCCGACGCGAGCCGGGGCAGCGCCGCCGGAAAGCGCAGGTGGCGCAACTCGGCCCAGCGGCCCGCGCCCATGGTCCGCGCCACGTCCATCTGCGCGGCGGGCGGGGCCATCAGGCCGTCGTAAAGCGCCTGCGCCACGGGCACGAAGACGATCAGCACCACCATCGCCACCTTGGGCGCCATGCCGAAGCCCAGCCACAGCGTCAGGATCGGGGCCAGCGCAAAGACCGGGATCGCCTGGCTGACCACAAGCGCCGGGGACAGCGCCCGGCCCAGCCGGGGAACGGCCGCCATTGCCGCCGCCGTGACGATGCCGAAGCCTGCGCCCAGCACCAGCCCCACCAGCGTTTCCCAAGCAGTCAGCATTGCCGCCGGTGCAAGCTCGGCGCGATGGACCCACAGTGCCCTGCCCACGGCCATGGGGCTTGGCAGCAGGTAGGGCGGCAGGCCGGTCAGGCGGACGAAGCCTTCCCACAGCAGCAGGGCCGCGGCGATGGCCAGCAGCGCCCTCATGCGAGCAGCCTTTCCGTCAGGGCGGCCTGCGCGGCCAGCACCTCGGGCGCGTCATGGCGGCGGGGGACGGTGCCGGGCGGGGCGGGATGTTCGGCAAGTCCGCCGGGCGTCATCACAAGGATACGGTCGCCCAAGCGCGCCGCCTCGGCAGGGTCGTGGGTGACCATCAGGACCGTCGTGCCCTGCAACAGCCGTGCCGCCATGTCGCCGATCTGCAGCCGCAGCCGCGCGTCCAGCGCCGAGAAGGGTTCGTCCAGCAGCACCAGCGGCCGGTCCTCGGCCAGTGTCCGCGCCAAGGCCGCCCGCTGCCGCTGGCCTCCCGAAAGCTGGAAGGGCAGCCGGTCTTCCAGACCGTCCAGCCCCACGGCCCCGACCATCCGGGCGATAAGGGCGTGATGCACGGGCTCGCGCCGCAGCCGTGCGCCAAGGCCGATGTTCTGCGCCACGGTCAGCCAGGGGAACAGCCCCCCGTCCTGCCCCATCAGCGCGCAGGGCAGGGTGGACACGGTGCCCCGGAACTCGACCCCTGTCGGCAGCCCGGCAAACAGCCGCAGCAGCGTCGATTTTCCGACGCCCGAGGCGCCCAGAAGGCAGGTCAGCCGCCCCGGCGCCAGTGTCAGGTCGAGGGGCGCGAACAGCCCCGGC
Organism: Paracoccus niistensis; assembly: GCF_042432925.1. Taxonomy (NCBI): domain Bacteria; kingdom Pseudomonadati; phylum Pseudomonadota; class Alphaproteobacteria; order Rhodobacterales; family Paracoccaceae; genus Paracoccus; species Paracoccus niistensis. The sequence continues at coordinate 138,039 of NZ_JBHLWE010000047.1, forward strand.
GCCTCGCCCGCGACCCGCGGCGCGGCGTCATTCTTCAAGGCCCAGGTTCCAGAAGGCGGCCTCGAGCCGCGTCGCGGTGGCGAAGCGCCCGGCGAGTTCTGCCCAACGCGGCAGGGCCTCGGGGGATCTGCCCAGCCGCGCGGCGACCGCCGCGTCGATCAGGGCGCCGACCTCGCGGCAGGCGCGCTGGTAATCCTCGCCCGCATAGGTCTCGATCCAGTCGCGATATGGACTGTCCGCCGCCCCCTCGCGCGAAAGGCGCAGGCCGATCTCGCCATAGCCCAGCACGCAGGGTGCCAGCGCGGCCAGCAAGTCCAGGAAGTCGCCGCTGTAGCCCGCTTCCAGCACATAGCGGGTATAGGCGAGGTTCTGGGGCGCCTCGGGCGCCTCTTCCAGTGCCTCGGGTGAAATCCCCGCCTCGGCGCAGATGCGGATGTGCAACGGCATCTCGTGGTTGACCAGTGCGTCCACCGTGGCGATGCAGGCGCGCATCTCGGCCAGCGTTCCGGCCTTGGCCGCGCCCAGCGCCCAGGCGCGGCTGAAATGGATCAGGAAGCGATAGTCCTGCACGAGATAGCGCAGGAACCCCTGACGCGGCAGCGTGCCGTCGCCCAGGCCCTGCACGAAGGGATGGCGCACATAGGCATCCCACGCACCGGCAGCCTCGCGCCAGGCAGCGAAGCTGCGACCGTAGTCCGTCATTCCACGGCCCCCGGATCAAGTGCGACGCGGTCCACCGGCCACGCCTCATCGATCAGCCCGGCGTCCAGCAGGAACTGCTCGAACCGGCGATAACGGCCGTGGTCCAGCGCGGCGGGGGACAGGGCGAAGCGGCCGAAGGTATCCGCCCAAGCCTGGGTGTTCAGCTCGTCCGACAGGTCGGGGGCATGGGCGGCAAAGACCTCGCGCGCTTCCTCCGGGTGGTTCAGCATGAACTGGGTGCCGCGCTCGACAGCGGACAGGAAGCGGCTGATGCGCTCGCGGTCCATGCGGTCGGGGTTGGCGACAAAGATCAGCTCGTCATAGGCGGGCAGGCCTTCTTCCTCCAGGAACAGGCAGCGGCCCTCGCCGCCCGCCAGCCGCATCTGCGTCACCTCGAAATTGCGGAAGCCGCCGATGGTCGCATCGACCTGACCCGACAGCAGCGCGGGCGTCAGCGACCAGTTGACGTTGACCATCTCGACATCGTCCAGCGTCAGTCCGGCTGTCTTCAGCAGCGCCGAAACCAGCGCCTGCTCCACTCCCGCGACCGAATAGCCGATCCTGCGGCCCTTGAGATCGGCCACCTTCTGCACCGGCCCGTCGGCGCGAACCATCAGGCAGTTCAGCGGCATCGCCACCAGCGTGCCGACGCGGCGCAGCGGCAGCCCCTCGTGCACCTGCAGGTGCAGTTGCGGCTGGTAGGTGATGGCAAGGTCGGCCTGCCCCGCGGCGACCAGCTTGGGCGGGTCGGCGGGATCGGCGGGGGCCACGATCTCGACCTCAAGCCCCGCGTCGGTGAAGAACCCGCGTTCCTGCGCGATCACGACGGGGGCGTGGTCGGGGTTCACGAACCAGTCCAGCATCAGCGTCAACTTGTCCTGCGCCACGGCAGGGCTTGCCAGCGCCAGCAGCGCGGCGGTCAGCAGGTGCTTCATCAGTGATGGTCTCCGGCAGCGATCAGCACGATCTCGGGATGGGTGGGGGCAAGCAGGCGCGCCGCCCGCCAGGCGCGCAGGCCCGAGCGGCAGGCCAGCACGGCGCGGGCGCCCTGGGGTGGCAAGGGCGGGGCGGCGGGATCGGCGCGCCGGGCCCAAGGGTGGATGGGGACGGGGGCCTCGTCCTCGCCGCGCAGGTCCAGCACGAAGTCGCCCGGGCGGATGTCGCTTGCGTCGATGAAGCGGAAGCCGCCCTCGGGCTCGGGGGCGCCGCCGAAACGGAAACCGCCCCACCGCAGGCCGGGGCTCATGGTGAGAAGCTGCCCGAGGGGCGAGGGTTCAAGACCCAGCAGCACGGCCAGCGCCATCTGCGCCTGCGCCATGCCCAGCATCCCGACCACCGGCCCCAGCACGCCCGCTGTCGCGCAGTTGGCGGCGCGGTCCGGCAGGTCGGGAAAGACCGCCCGCAGGCTGGGCGCGCCGCCGCAGAAGCCGCCGCAATAGCCCGACATTCCCAGCGCCGAGGCCGAGACCAGCGGCACCCCCGCCGCAAGGCAGCCGTCCGACAGGACATAGCTGACGGCGAAGCTGTCCGCGCAGTCCAGAACCACATCCGCACCCGCGACCAGTGCGGGCGCGTTGGCGGGCGTCAGCGGCCGAGTCAGCGCCTCCACGAAAACCTCGGGGTCGAGCGCCTGCACGAAGGCGCGCGCCGACTCGGCCTTGTTCCAGCCCACGCGCCCGGCATGGATGGGCTGGCGGTGCAGGTTGCCCGTCTCGACCACGTCGGGATCGACGACCGTCAGCGCGCCGACGCCAGCCCCTGCGAGATACATGATCGCGGGCGAGCCCAGACCACCGGCGCCGACGACCAGCAGCCTTGCGCCTTGCAGCCGCGTCTGACCCGGCTCGCCCACCTCGGGCAAGATCACTTGTCGGGCATGCCGTATTCTTCTTCGTTCAAATATCCCACGGGGCTTCCGAGCGCCTGGAAAACGGTCCAGTGGACCGTTTTCAGCGAGGGAGGGGCCGGCAGGCCCGTGGGGGGGTGTGAAACCCCCGCTTTCGGGCGCTCCGCTCATCCCGTCACCTGCAGCCATTCCCGCATCCGCGCTTCGGGATCGGGGTTCAGCGTGATGTCCGTGACGGCCGAGGCGACATCCGCCCCCGCGTCCAGCGCCGCGCGCCCGCGTTCGGGCGTCAGGCCGCCGATGGCGACCAGCGGCACGTCCCCCACGCGGCGCTTCCATTCCGCCACGCGGTCCAGACCCTGCGGCGCCCAAGGCATCTTCTTCAGGATCGTGGGCCAGACCGGGCCAAGCGCGACGTAGTCGGGCCGGACGGACAGCGCCCGGTCGAGTTCGGCGCCGTCGTGGGTGGACAGGCCCAGCCGCAGACCGGCCGCACGGATGGCGGGCAGATCGGCCTCGTCCAGGTCTTCCTGCCCCAGGTGCAGCCAGTCGCAGCCAAGCTCGATGGCAAGCCGCCAGTGGTCGTTGACGACAAGGATCGCGCCTGCATCCTGCGCGAGGTCGCGGGCGCGGGTGATCTCGGTTCGCAGGGCGTCCTCGGGCGTGTCCTTGATCCGCAACTGCACCATGCGGACGCCCACCGCCAGCGCGCATGCCACCCAGTCGGCCGACTCGAAGATGGGGTAGAAGCGGGGCAGGGACATCGGCGATCCTTCCGCAGGGGGCTGTCCGGAAACGCCGTTCATTGCAGGAAGGCCTTGCCGATCACGGGGGTCGAGGGCGTGGCCATCTCGCGCGGCTCGATGGGGTCGGACATGTAGGCCGCGCGGCCCGCGTCCAGCGCCTGCGCCATGGCGCGTGCCATCGTCACCGGGTCACCCGCCATGGCGACGGCAGTGTTCAGAAGCACCGCGTCGAAGCCCAGTTCCATCGCCGCCGCCGCGTGGCTGGGGCGGCCGATGCCCGCGTCGATCACCATGGGGACCTCGGGGAAGGCCGCCCTCAGCGCCTTGAGGCCCAGAAGGTTGTTCAGTCCCAGGCCCGAGCCGATCGGCGCGCCCCAAGGCATCAGCACCTCGCATCCGGCGCGCAGCAACTGGTCGCAGACGGACAGGTCCTCGGTGCAATAGGGGAAGACCTTGAAGCCCTGCGCGCAAAGCTCGCGCGCGGCCTCGACCAGCGCGAAGACGTCGGGCGCCAGCAGGTCGCCATGGCTGATGACCTCGAGCTTGATCCAGGCGGTGCCCAGAAGCTCGCGCGCCATCTGCGCGGTGGTCACGGCCTCCTTGACCGTATGGCAGCCGGCGGTGTTGGGCAGCAGCGCGACGCCAAGTCCCTCGATCAGCCGCAGGAAGTCCTGCCCGCCGCCCGCCTCGCGCCGCAGGGACACGGTGGCGATGCCTGCGCCGGAGGCGCTGAAGGCGGCGGCAAGGATTGCGGGACTGGGATACTGCGCGGTCCCCAGCATCATCGGAGAGACAACTTGCGTGTCATAGAAGGTGGGCATCCTACCCTCCCTGCATGGGTGCGACGATTTCCAGCGAATCGCCCGGCGACAGCGCCGTGGCGGCGCGCGCGGCGGCGGGCACGAAGGTGCCGTTCAGGGCGGTGGCCACGCGGGCCTCGGACAGCTCAAGCGCGGCAAGAGCCTCGGCGAGGGTCGCGGCATCGATGTCCTGCGGATTACCGTTGATCGTCAGTTTCATGCCAGAACTCCGGTTTCTCGCCCGTCTCGACATGGTCAGCCAACTGCCGCGCGAGTGCCGGCGCAAGAAGATAACCATGACGATAAAGGCCGTTCGCATAAAGCCGCCCAGCCGCGCGGCCGATGCGGGGCAGGTTGTCGGGGAAGGCCGGGCGCGCGTCGGCCCCCAGTTCCAGGATCTCGGCCTCGCCGAAGGCCGGGTCCAAGGCATAGGCTGCGCTGAGCAGTGCCAGCACGGACCGTGCCGTGACCACGCCGCGCCGGTCGCTTTCGATCATCGTCGCGCCCAGCATGAAGACCCCCTCGCCGCGCGGGACGAGATAGATCGGCACACGCGGGTGCAGCAGGCGGACGGGGCGGGCCAGCGTCACCTCGGGGCAGCGCAGCACCAGCATCTCGCCGCGCACGCCGCGCAGGTCTGGCAGGATGTCGCGGGCGGCAAGGCCCCGGCAGTCGATGACCTCGCCCGCGTCATCGGGCGGCGCGGCCGCGACGGTGGTGCCGCGTGCGGCGAGGCCCGATTGCAGCGCGGCCAGCGCGGCGCGGGGGTTCAGATGCGCCTCGGTCGCGAAGAACAGGGCGCGGTCGAAGCGGCCGGCGAGGTCCGGTTCAAGTTCGGCCATGTGGTTGCCGCCAATAACCTCGTAGCCCTCGGTCCGACGTGCGAAGCGGTCGAGTTCCGCACGGTCGCGGCCCAGCGCCACGACCAGCGTGCCGTTGCGGCTGACGCCGCCCGCGTGGCGGTCCCACCAGTCGATCGAGGCCTGCCCGTGGCGCAGCACGGGCTCCTCGGCGCTTTCGAACTCGCAGAAGGGCGCGAGCATGCCGCCCGCCCACCAGGAACAGCCATGCCCTCCGGGGCCCATCGCGGGATCGACCAGCCTGACGGCATGGCCACGCGTGGCAAGCTCGGTCGCCACGGCAAGGCCCAGGACACCCGTGCCGAGGATGGTGAAGGGTCCGCTCATTCCCGCCACCAGCCATGGAAGTGGTGCACCGGCCCGTGGCCCGAGCCGACCCGCAGCCGGTCGGCCGCGGCGATCGCGCCCTGCAACCAGGCATGTGCGCGGCCGACGGCCTCGGGCACGGACAGGCCCTGCGCCAGCCCGGCCGCGATGGCCGAGGACAGCGAGCAGCCGGTGCCATGCGTGTTCTTCGTCTCGATCCGGGGGGCCGAGAAGCAATGCGTCTCGGGACCGACCAGCAGGTCGGTGCAGACCGGACCCTCGGCATGGCCGCCCTTCATCAGCACCCAATCCGCGCCCAGCGTGCAAAGGGTGCGGCCCTGTGCCTCGGCCTCGGTCGGGTCGGCGGCAACCATGCGGGACAGTAGCCGCGCGGCCTCGGGCAGGTTCGGGGTCAGGACCGTGGCGCGGGGGATCAGCAGGTCGCGCAGCGCGTCGATGGCGTCGTCCCGGATCAGCCGGTCGCCGGACTTGGCGATCATCACCGGGTCCAGCACCAGCGGCACGTTCCGCCCCGCCAGCGCCTCGGCCACGGCACGGGTCGCCTCGGCCGTGCCCAGCATCCCGATCTTGACCGCGCCTATGTCCAGGTCGTCGAAGACTGCATCGACCTGCGCGCGGATCATTTCGGGCGAGACGCCTTCCACGCGCGTCACGGCGCGGGTGTTCTGCGCGGTGATCGCGGTCAGGACGCTGGCGCCATAGACGCCCAGCGCCGAGAATGTCTTGAGATCGGCCTGGATGCCGGCCCCGCCGCCGCTGTCGGACCCCGCGATGGTCAGCGCGATCGCCATGTCTTTCCCCCACAAAGCCCGGCATGGGGGAACATCAGGCCACGGGTCGCGCGGCACTGCCCGTTCCCTTCGCCGGCATGACCCGGATCAGGTTCGATGGGTGCTGTGCCTTGCACATCTCAGCCCCGCGCGGGGCGCCCCAACGAGCGTTGCGTGCGACTATAGGCCCTCGCGCCTGCGAGGCAACCTCATTCTTGGCAGGGGCGCGCAGGGGGACGCGCGCCCCGGTCCGGCCTACAGCCCCAGCGCGTCGTAGCTGGCCGCGATGCGGCGGATGGCGACGATATAGGCCGCGATCCTCAGGTCCGGCACGCGCGGATCGCCGTCGAGCACCGTCACCATCTGCTGGAAGGACGCGCGCATCGTGTCGTCAAGGCCCGAGCGCACCAGTTCCAGTTCGTCCGCGCCGCGCAGGTATTTCTGCTTGAAGCCGTGCGACAGCGCCCCCTTCAGTCCCGTCTCGGCGGCAAGCCGTTCCAGTTCGTCCACCAGCAGGGCGTGGCGCGCTTCCTCCTGCCGGCGTTCGAGCCGGCCGAAGCTGATCTGCTGCAGGTTCTTGACCCATTCGAAATAGCTGACCGTGACCCCGCCCGCATTGGCGTAAAGGTCGGGGACGATGACCACGCCGCGGTTGCGCAGGATCTCGTCAGCCTCGGCGGTGACGGGGCCGTTCGCGGCCTCGACGATCAGCCTGGCGCGGAGGGCGCTGGCGTTGCCGACATGGATCACCGCCTCCATCGCCGCCGGGATCAGGATGTCGCAGTCCAGTTCCAGCGCACGGGCCGAGTTCGGTTCGAAACTCGCGCCGGGGAAGTCCCTGACGCCGCCGGTCGTGCGCATGTGGGCCTGAAGTGCCGTGATGTCGAGGCCCGCCTCGTTCATCACCGCGCCGTCGCGCTCGGCGACCGCGATGATCTTCGCCCCGTCCTCGGCCGACAGGAACTGCGCCGCGTGGAAGCCCACGTTGCCCAGGCCCTGCACCACGATCCGCTGTCCTTCAAGGCCGCCGGTCAGACCCGCCCGCTTCAGCACCTCGGGCGTGCGGAAGACCTCGCGCAGGGCGTATTGCACGCCGCGGCCCGTGGCCTCGACCCGGCCCGCGATGCCGCCCAGCCGCAGCGGCTTGCCGGTGACGCAGGCGCGGGCGTTGATGTCCTCGGGATGCAGGCGCTTGTAGGCGTCGGCCATCCAGGCCATCTCGCGCTCGCCCGTGCCCATGTCGGGGGCGGGCACGTTCTGGCTGGGCGAGATCAGGCTGCGCCGCGACAGTTCATAAGTGAAGCGGCGGGTGATCTTTTCAAGCTCGTCCTCCTCCCAGGCGCGAGGGTCCAGCGTCAGCCCGCCCTTCGATCCGCCGAACGGCAGTTCCACCAGCGAGCATTTGTAGGTCATCAGCGCGGCCAGCGCCTCGACCTCGTCCTGGTTGACGTTCGGGGCATAGCGGATGCCGCCCTTGACCGGCTCGTGATGTTCGGAATGGACGGACCGATAGCCGGTGAAGGTGTGGATCTCGCCCCGCAGGCGCACCCCGAAGCGGACCACATAGGTCGAGTTGCAGACGCGGATCTTTTCCTCGAGCCCTGGCCCAAGGTCCATCAGCTGCGCCGCATGGGTGAACATCCGATCGACGGAATCGCGGAACGAGGCGTGCATGAGCGGGGCGTTCATCGGGGCATCCTTCTGAAAGGCGCCTGCCGGCGCCGGGGCCATGTGCTGCCCGGAGATTAGGCAGCCCGGGCGCCCCCCGTCCACGACGGAGTGACGTTCCGTCGGTGCGGCTGGTCAGTTCGCCGCCAGCGTCGCCTTCATCGCGCGGCCCGCGACATAGGTTTCCACCACCGCCCGGTCGTCGCCCATGACCTGAAGGATGAACAGTTCCTGCATCAGGGAATCCACCTTGTCATGGCGCAGCCGCATGACTTCGGTGGCGCGCGGGTCCAGCACCACGAGGTCCGCGAAACGGCCCGGCTGGACGCTGCCGATCCGGTCCTCGATCCCCAATGCAAGGGCGTTGCCGCGCGTGGCCCAGTGGAAGGCCGCGAACGGGTGCATCCGCTCGCCGCGCATCTGGGCGATCTTGTAGGCCTCGGACAGTGTCGCCAGCATCGACCAGCTGGTGCCGCCGCCGATGTCGGTGGCGACGCCGGTGACTATCCCCGCATCCCGCATCCCCCGGTCGTCGAACAGCCCCGAGCCGAGGAACAGGTTCGAGGTCGGGCAATGGATCGCCCGCGTTCCCGTTTCCGCCATCCGCGCGATCTCGCGCTTGTTCATGTGGATCGCGTGGCCCATCAGGCTGCGCGGCCCCAGCAGGCCGAAGCGGTCGTAGATGTCGAGGTAATCGCTCGCCTCGGGATAAAGCTGCATCGTCAGCTCGATCTCGGCGCGGTTCTCGTTCAGGTGGGTCTGGATCGCAAGACCAGGGTTCTCGGCGGCGAGCGTCTGGGCCGCGCGCAACTGCTCGGGCGTCGAGGTGATCGCGAAGCGCGGGGTGATGACATATTCCAGCCGCCCACGCCCGTGCCATTTCTCGATCAGCGCGCGGCTGTCGTCATAGGAAGCCTGCGCCGTGTCCAGCACCGCGTCGGGCGCGTTGCGGTCCATCATGACCTTGCCGGCCAGCATCGCCATGCCCCGCGCTTCGGCTGCCGCGAACAGCGCCTCGGCGCTTTCGCGGTGGACGGAACAGAAGGCGCTGGCCGTGGTGGTGCCGTTCAGCAGCAACTGGTCGAGGAAAGCCTCGGCCATGCGGGCGGCATGGGCAGGATCGCGGTATTGCGCCTCGATGGGGAAGGTGTGGTCGTTCAGCCAGTCGAGAAGCTGCGCGGCCCAAGCGGCCACGACCTGCACCTGCGGGAAATGGATGTGAGGATCGACGAAGCCCGCCATGATGATGTGGGGGCGGTGGTCGATCTCGGTGGCCTCCGGGTCGCGGACCTCGGCATGGTCGCCAACGGAAAGGATGCGGCCATCCTCGACCAGGATCGCGCCGTTCTCCCAGAAATGGTGGCTTTCGGCGGTCTCGGCCGGGTCGGCATGGAAGCTCAGCACGCGGCCGCGCAGGATGGTCTTGGTCATGGAGGGCTTTCGGTTCAGGCGGTTGCGTGCGCCGGGTGGCGGGCCAGCAGGGTAGCCATGATCTCGGCCGCCGTGAAGGCCGCGATGACCTCGGGGCGCTTGTCGCGGACCGTGCCGCCGATGGGACAGATCAGCGGCGCGGGGTCGATGCCGCGCTGACGGGCAAAGCGCGAGAAGGTGGCGCGTTTGGTGGCGCTGCCGATCATGCCGACGTAAGCGGCGTCGCCCCGCGCCAGCGCCTCGGCCGCGATCAGGAAGTCGAGCGCATGGTCGTGGGTCAGGATCACATAGGCCGAACCCGAGGGAGCGCGGCGGACTTCGGCCTCGGGCAGGGGGGTCAACTCCCCCGGCACGTCCGGCGCCAGCGCCAGTTCCGCCGCGCGCTGGTCGATCAGCCGCACATTCACCGGTAGCAGCAGCATGGCGCGGGCAAGCGCGCGGCCGACATGGCCTGCGCCGAATATCAGGACCGAGGGCCGGAGCGCCGCCGGGCTGGCAGGTTCCCGGTCCAGCATCAGTTCCACCCGGCCGCCGCAGCACTGGCCGATCTCGGGGCCGAGGGGGACGTCCATCACCGCCTGCTCCTCGCCCCGCGCCAGCATCTGCCGCGCCCGGTCGATGGCGAGGTATTCCAGCTGACCGCCCCCGATGGTGCCGGTGACGGTCTCTGCGCCCACCATCATCTCGGCCCCTTCCTCGCGCGGGGTAGAGCCTCGGGCGCGGGTGATGCGGACGCGGATCATCCGTCCCGCAGGCCCAGCGGCCCGCCCCGCAGCCGTTCGACGGCCATCAGCACCCGTTCCGGCGTGGCGGGCGCGTCGAGCCTCGGGCATTCGCGGTAATCCGCAACCGAGGCGACGGCGTGGCCGATCGCCTCGAAGACCGAGATGCCCAGCATGAAGGGCGGCTCGCCCACGGCCTTGGACCGCTTGATCGTGCGCTCCTTGTTTTCCGACCACTCGGCCAGCTTCACGTTGAAGACCTTGGGCCGGTCGGACGCCAGCGGGATCTTGTAGGTCGAGGGCGCGTGGGTCCGCAGGCGGCCTTCCTTGTCCCACCACAGCTCCTCGCTGGTCAGCCATCCGGTGCCCTGCACGAAGGCGCCCTCGACCTGTCCCTTGTCCAAGGCCGGGTTGATGGAGCGGCCCACGTCATGCAGCACGTCCGTCCGCTCGATCACATATTCGCCCGTCAGCGTGTCCACCGACACCTCGGAACAGGCCGCGCCATAGGCGTAGTAGTAGAAGGGCCGCCCGCGCCCCTCGGCCCGGTTCCAGTGGATCTTGGGCGTGGCGTAGAAGCCCGCCGCCCACAGCTGGACGCGGGAAAGGTAGGCCATCTCGATGACCTTGCTGAAGGGGATCGTCTCGTCGCGCACGACGATGTGGTCGGGAACGAAGCGGATCTCCTCGGGAGTGGCGTCCTTGGCGGTGCAAAGGAAATCGACCAGTCGCGCCTTGATCTGGTTCGCCGCGTCCAGCGCCGCCATGCCGTTCAGGTCGGTCCCCGAGGAGGCCGCCGTGGCCGAGGTGTTCGGCACCTTCTCGGTCGTGGTCTTCGTGACCTTGATCCGGTCGAGGCCGACGTTGAAGGCCTCGGCCACGATCTGGGCGATCTTGGTGTGCAGGCCCTGGCCCATCTCGCAGCCGCCGTGGTTCAGCTGGATCGAGCCGTCGGTGTAGATATGGACCAGCGCGCCGGCCTGGTTGAAATGCGTGGCGGTGAAGCTGATCCCGAACTTGACCGGGGTCAGCGCGATGCCCTTGCGGATCGGCCCGCCCGCCGCCTGCATCCGCGCGTTCCAGTCCAGCACGGCCTGTCTGCGGCGGGCATAGTCGCAGGACTCCTCAAGTTCCGCGAAGATGCGCGGCAGGATCATGTCCTCGACCGGCTGGTGATAGGGGGTGAGCTGGCCGTTGCGGTAAAGGTTCGCCTTGCGGACGGCCAGCGTGTCCTGGCCGGTGGCATAGGCGATCTCCTCGATGATCCGCTCGGCCACGATCACGCCCTGCGGGCCGCCGAAGCCGCGGAAGGCGGTGTTCGACACCGTGTTCGTCCGCAGGGGATGCGAGCGGACCTCGACGTCGGGGTAGAAATAGGCGTTGTCCGCGTGGAACAGCGCGCGGTCGGTCACGGCCATGCTGAGATCGGCCGAAAAGCCGCAGCGGGCATACCAGTCGCCCTGAACCGCGTGGATGCGGCCCGTGTCGTCGAAGCCCACGCTGTAATCCACCACGAAGTCATGGCGCTTGCCGGTGGCGATCATGTCGTCGTCGCGGTCGGGGCGAAGCTTGACGGCGCGGTGCCATTTCTTGGCGGCAATGGCGGCCACGCAGCAGAACAGGTTCATCTGCGTTTCCTTGCCGCCGAAGCCGCCGCCCATCCGGCGCACGTTCACGACAACGGCGTTGGCCGGAACGTGCAGCGCATGGGCGACCATGTGCTGCACCTCGGTCGGGTGCTGGGTCGAGGTGAAGATCACCACCTCGTCGTCCTCGCCCGGGATCGCCAGCGCGATCTGGGTTTCAAGGTAGAAGTGGTCCTGCCCGCCGATGGTGAAACGTCCGTCGATCCGGCGTGGCGCCTTCGGCAGCGCCGCCTGCGGGTCGCCCCGGCGCAGGGTCATGCCGGGGACAGCCAGGTCTCCGCCCGCCTCAAGCGCGGCGACGGGGTCCAGCACATGGGGAAGGGGCTCATAGTCGATCTTCGCCAGCCGGGCGGCGCGGCGGGCCTGTTCGCGGGTTTCAGCGATCACGGCAAAGACCGGCTGGCCGTGGAACATGACCTTGCCGTCGGCGAGGATCGGGTCGTCGTTCCTGCCGATGGGGCTCACGTCGTTCTTGCCGGGGATGTCGGCGGCGGTCAGCACGTCGATGACGCCCGGCGCGGCGCGCACCGCGTCGAGGTCCATCGACAGGATGCGCCCATGCGCGACGGTCGACAGCCCCAGATAGGCGTGCAGCGCACCCTGCGGCAGCACCAGGTCGTCGGTGTAATCCGCCCGGCCGGTAACGTGCTTTTCCGCCGATTCATGCGGCGTCTCGGGCGTGACCGGCGGGGCGAGCGTTTCGTGTTTCATGGCTTATTCCCCCACGGCGCGGTTCAGGCGGACCGGGACTTCCTGTCCCGAGTGTTCCAGCCAGAACCGGCGGAAGAAGTTGGCGGCGACCGCCTGGCGATAGTCGGTGGTCGCCCGGAAATCGGTAAGCGGAGTGAAGTCCTCCTTCACGGCACGGGCCGCGGCCTCGAAGCTGGCCGCCGTGAAGGGCTGGCCCTCCAGAGCGGCCTCGGCATGGGCCGCGCGGGCGGGAATGCCGGCCATGCCGCCGAAGGCGACGCGGGCGCTGGCGATGGTGCCGTTCTCGACGGCGATGCGGAAGCCCGCCGAGATGGCCGAGATGTCGGCCGACTGGCGCTTGGACATCTTGTAAGCAGCGATCATCGCGCTGCCCTTGCGGGGGATCACGACGGTTTCCACGAACTCGCCCGGCCGGCGGTCCTGGCGGCCGTATTCGAGGAAGAACTCCTCCAGCGGCAACTCGCGCCGTTCATCGCCCAGGCGCAGGACGATGCGCGCGCCTAAGGCGATCAGCAGGGGCGGGGTTTCCCCGATGGGCGAGCCGTTGGCGATGTTGCCGCCGATGGTCCCGGCGTTCCTGATCTGCCAGCCGCCGATGCGGAGGAAATAGTCCTCGACCTCGGGGAAGTGGTCGTCGATCACGGGGGCGAACTCGGAATAGGTCACGCCCGCGCCGATGCGGATCTCCTCCGCGCCGACCTCGATCCCTTTCATCAGGTGGCCGATGAATACGCCCGGAGAGATCGGGCGCATCTGCTTGGTCACCCACAGCCCCACGTCCGTGGCACCTGCGACGATGGTGGCCTGCGGGTGCTGGACCAGGACGCGGGCCAGTTCGTCCGTGTCGGCAGGCAGGATGGCGCGCTCGTCGCCCCGGCTGACCTCGGCCCCTGCGGGCATGGCGGCTAGCTTCGCCGCCACCTCGGCGCGTTCCAGCGTCAGGAAGTCCTGCAACTGCCCGCCCGCGCGGCCCGCGGCCAGCGCCGCCTTGACGATCGGCTCATAGCCCGTGCAGCGGCAGAGGTTCCCTTGCAGCGCGGTCTCGATCTGCACCACGTCGGGGCTCTCATGCGTCATCCACAGCCCGTAAAGCGCCATGACGAAGCCCGGCGTGCAGAAGCCGCACTGGCTGCCGTGATGCTCGACCATTGCGGCCTGGATGGGGTGCAGCCCGCCGTCCGCGCCGCGCAGATGCTCGATGGTGACGATGTGGCAGCGGTGGCAGGCGGCGAGGAAGCGGATGCAGGCGTTTACCGGCTCATAGACCAGCGCGCCCTCGTGCAGGCGGCCCACCAGCACCGTGCAGGCGCCGCAGTCGCCCTCGGCGCAGCCCTCCTTGGTGCCGGTGAGGCCGCGGCCGAGGCGCAGGAAGTCCAGCAGCGTGTCGCCGGGACCGGCCTCGGTCAGCTGGATCTCGGTGTCGTTCAGAAGAAAACGGATCATGGGAATGACGCCCTCGCGTGGGTGGCGCACAGGATGACGCAACTTCGCGCTTGCACAAAACGCCGTGGCACGTGAACAGTTTACGCCGTTTTGGAAGAATACGCCGTGATGTCCTATCTGGAAAGCCTCAGGGTCTTCGTGCGCGTGGTCGAACTTGGCTCGATCACGGCCGGCGGGCGTGACATGCGCCTGTCACCCGCTGCCGCCTCGACCCGCATCCGCGACCTCGAGGCGAAGTTCGGTGCGCGACTGCTGAACCGCACGACGCGGACGCTGACGCCGACCGAGATCGGGCAGGTGCTGTATGAGAACGCCCGCCGCGTGTTGGCGACGCTGGATGAGGCCGAGGCCGCCGTGGCGAGCCACTCGGGCACCCCGCAGGGTGCCTTGCGCGTGGCGGCCCCCTTGGGCGCGGGGCGGCGGCTGGTCGCGCCGCTGGTGCCGCGCTTCGTGGCCGAGAACCCCGAGGTGCAGGTGCGCCTGCGCCTGTCGGACCGCGCGGTCAACATCGTCGAGGACGGGATCGACATGGCCTTCTACCTGGGCCAGCCCGAGGACTCGACGCTGATCCGCCGCAAGATCGCGGACTGCCCGCGCGTGCTGGTGGCCGCGCCTGCCTATCTGGCGCAGCACGGCACCCCCGAGGCGACCGAGGACCTCAAGCGTCACAACTGCCTGCTGCTGCGCTTTCCACGCTCGCCCGAGTATTTCTGGATGCTGCAGACACCCGAGGGGCCGAAGAAGCTGGCCGTGGCGGGGGCCTTCGATTCCGATGACGGCGAAGTGCTGACGTCCTGGGCGCTGGGCGGCGCCGGGATCGCCAACCGGCCGCGCTATGAGGTGGCCGAGGCGCTGGCGGACGGGCGGTTGATCGAGGTGCTGCCCGACACGCCGCCGCTTGCCGCCGAGTTCGGCGTGCTGACGCCGCACCGCGAGTTGCAGGACCCCAAGGTGCGGCTGTTCATCGACTTCGCCGCGCGCGAGTTGAAGGGGGCGCTGGGGTAGAAGGGGTCTCGCCCCTCGCAGTCCTGCGGACGGCTTACCCCAGGGTATTCGGGTCAGGAAAAAGCTGCGGGGCTCCTCCTGACCCTGTCTTCAGGTGGGATCAGCCCCGCCCGGCGCTGTCGAACCAGGCGCGCAGGGTGGCGCGTTCCTCGGGCTCGATATAGCTGACGTTGCCGGGAGGCATGGCATCGGTCAGGCCGGCCTGCAGGAAGATCTCGCGCGCGTGGCGGGCGATCTGCGCGTCGCTTTCCAGCACCACACGCTTGGGGGCGGTGGCGAGGCCTTCCCAGCTCGGCTCGGCCGCGTGGCACATCGAGCAGCGGCCCGCGACGATGTCGCGGACGGCCTCGAAATGCGGGTCGGCGGTCAGGCGTGCCTCGCGCGCGGTCAGGTCGGCCTCGCCCTCCAGCCGCTGGGTGCCCAGCGAGGAGAGCCAGACGATGCCCAGAAACAGCGCCACGGTCGCGCCCCAAGTCCACCACGGCTTGGGCTTGCCCGCGTGCGAGCTGTTGAAGAAGTGCCGGATGGTCACGCCCATCAGGAACACCAGCGCGGCGATCAGCCAGTTGTAGCGGCTCGCGAAGGCCAGCGGATAGTGGTTCGACAGCATCAGGAACACGACCGGCAGGGTCAGGTAGTTGTTGTGCGTCGATCGCAGCTTGGCGATCTTGCCGTATTTCGGGTCGGGCGTGCGGCCCGCCTTGAGGTCGGCCACGACGATCCGCTGGTTCGGGATGATGATCATGGCGACGTTGGCGGTCATGATCGTCGCCGTGAAGGCGCCGAGATGCAGCAGTGCCGCGCGGCCCGTGAAGACCTGGTCGTAGCCCCAGGCCATGACGACCAGCAGCGCAAACAGCAGCAGCATCAGTGTCGTGGGGTTCTCGCCCAGCCTGCTCTTGCACAGCCGGTCATAGATCACCCAGCCGATCCCCAGAGACAGGGCCGAGATCAGGACGGCCGCCCAGGTGGACAGCTCGACCTTGGCCGGATCGATCAGGTAAAGCTCGGCCTGCGCCCAGTAAAGCACCATCAGCATGGCCGCACCGGACAGCCAGGTGGCGTAGCTTTCCCACTTGAACCAGGTCAGGTGCTCGGGCAGCCGCTCGGGCGCGACCAGGTACTTGGTGATGTGGTAGAAGCCGCCGCCGTGGACCTGCCATTCCTCGCCATGCGCCTTTTCGGGCAGGCCGGGGGCCTTCCGCAGGCTGAGGTCCAGCGCGATGAAGTAGAAGGACGACCCGATCCAAGCGATGGCCGTGATGACATGCAGCCAGCGGATCGCGAAGGCCGCCCAGTCGTGAAGGTTGACGCCGTCCATCTCAGCTGCCCCGGTAGGTGGAATAGCCGAAGGGCGAGATCAGCAGCGGGACGTGGTAATGGTCGTCCTCCGCCATGCCGAAGCGGATCGGCACCTCGTCCAGGAAGCGCGGCGCGGCGGCGTCCTCGTCGATGTCCAGCCATGCGCCGACATGGAAGACCAGCTCGTACCGGCCGAGCTTGAACTCGGCCTCGGGCAGGATCGGGCCATCGGTGCGGCCGTCCGCGTTCGTGATCACCTCGCGCAACTGGCGCCGTTCGCCGTCCAGCGCGTAGAGCGTGATGCGCATCCCCGCTGCCGGGCGTCCCCGCGCGGTGTCCAGCACATGGGTCGTCAGAAATCCGGCCATCCGGCCCCCCGTTCATCTTTGCTGCTGCCGTGATAGGGCAGGTTCACCCGCGCTGGACAGTGGCCCAGACCACATTCAGCTTATCGTTTCGCAGAAGAATGAGGGAAGGGATGGACAACGACCGCATCATCAGGGCCGAGCCGCTGACGGCCGAAGCCTTCGCGCCATGGGGCGAGGTGCTGGAAACCACGGGCGAGCCCGACCGCATCATCAACGAGGGCCGCTGCGGCCGGTGGCATGACCGTGCGCGGCTGGATGTGGAGGGGCGGACAGGGATCTCGATTTTCCGGTCGCATTCGGTGGGGCTTCCCCACGCCTTCCGGCTGGTCGAGCGGCATCCGCTGGGCAGCCAGGCTTTCCTGCCGATGACCGAGCATCCCTTCCTTGTGATCGTTGCCCCGGACGAAGGCGGCCAGCCGGGGCGGCCACGGGCCTTCGTGACCGCGCCCGGGCAGGGGATCAATCTCGCACGCGGGGCATGGCACGGCGTGCTGACGCCACTGGCTGATCCGGGCCTGTTCGCGGTAGTGGACCGCTGCGCCGAGGGGCCGAACCTTCAGGAATACCGCTGGGATCAGGACTGGACTGTGGTTCTCTGAAAGGCCGCGAACTCCTCTGCCGAGGCATATGACCCTTGTGCGCCCGGCTTCGTCACCGACAGCGCGGCATAGCCGGCAGCCTGGGCCAGCGCCTGCTCGGGCGCCTCACCCTCGGCAAGGAAATGAGCGAAGGCGCCGATGAAGGCGTCCCCCGCGCCGGTCGTGTCGACAGGCCGCACGCGGATGGCGGGGATCGCCGTCACGCCGTCAGCCGTCACCAGACGGGCGCCGCGCGCGCCCAGAGTCACCACGACGTTGCCGATGCCGTGGGCGAACAGGCTCTGCGCGGCGGCGGCGATCTCGTCCCCGGTCGTGACGGGCAGGCCGGTCAGCAGGGCAAGCTCGGTCTCGTTGGGGCAGAGCCATGCGAGGCCGTGAAGCTGCGCCAGATCGAGCCCCGGTGCGGCGGGGGCGGGGTTCAGGATTGCGGGCACGCCGATCCGCTGGGCGAGCCTGATCGCGTGGTAGACCGTCTCAAGCGGCACTTCGAGTTGCAGCAGGATCAGGTCGCAGCGGGCCAGATCCTCCGCCGCCGCGTCCACGTCGGCGGGTGTCAGCGTGCCATTCGCCCCGGCCACGATGACGATCACGTTCTCGCCCGAAGGATCCACGAAAATCGAGGCCACGCCGTTCGCCGTGCCTTCAGCCACCCGCGCATGGGTCAGGTCAATGCCTTGGTCCCCGAGGTTCCGCAGCACGTCCCCGCCAAGGGAATCGTCGCCGACCCGCGTGACCATCGTCACCTGCGACCCCAGCCGCGCCGCCGCGACGGCCTGGTTCGCGCCCTTGCCGCCGAAGTGGGTCGCGAAATGCGAGCCTGCCAGCGTTTCGCCCGGTCCCGGCATCCGGGGCACGTTGGTCACAAGATCGACGTTGTTCGATCCGATCACCGCGATCCGTCCCGCCATGCATGATCCCTTCCGCGCTGTTCCCACGCGCCCCCGGGCGCGCCTGCCGGATCAAACCGCAACGTCTCGGGATCGTCAAAGCCGGACTGAACGGCCGTCCTCGCAAGGACGACCGCGGCGGTTTTCGCCTGTCAGCGGCGCCGCAAAACCAGATAGCCCAGCGAGCCCAGCACGGTCGCCGCCAGGATCGAGGCGGTCACGGGACTGTTCATGGCGGCCTCGGCGATCGGCGCGGTCGGGCGCTTGCTGCCGTCCACGCCACGGACATGCGCCTCGCCGCCGCCTTCCCGCAGGTTTCCGGGCGAGTTTCCGGTTTCCTCGCCCAACTGGGCCTCGAACATCATGGCCTCGCTCAGACGGTCCATCAGGCGGGGGGCGACGTTGGACAAGCCCGCCGTCACCGGCGCGTTTGCCCCGACAAAGGAGTCGCGCACCGGATGCTGCGCCGCGTTCAGGATCGCGCGGGCGATGCGCGAGGGGTCCACGACCGGCGGCGGCAGCTTGGGCCTGCGGCCGGTGTAGTTCCGGACCTTGTCGGGCAGGGGCGTCCCCGAGGACCAGGGCTTGATCAGCGTGACCGAGATCGGCGCGCCGCGATGCTCAAGCTCCATCCGCAGGGCGTCGGTGAAGCCTTTGACGGCGTGCTTCGAGGCCGAATAGATGCCCTGCAACGGGATGGCGCGGTCGGACCCGACGCTGCCCATGTTGATCAGCGCGCCGCCGCCCGCCGCTTCGAGGTGCGGGATGGCTACCATCGAGCCGTTGACAAGGCCCCAGAAGTTCACCTCGAAGAGCTGGCGCATGTCCTCCTCGGGGACCTGCTCCAGCGTGCCCCAGATGCCGACGCCCGCGTTGTTGACCCAGGTGTCGATGCGCCCGAAGCGTTCCACGGCAAGGCGGGCCAGCCGTTCCAGGTCGGACCGCTGCGCGACGTCGGTGGCGACGACCAGCGCCTCGCCGCCGCCCGCGATGATCTCCTGCGCGATTTCCTGCAGGGCCGCGCCGCTGCGGGCGGCCAAGACGACCTTGGCGCCGCGCTGCGCGGCCATCAGGGCCGTCTCGGCCCCGAAGCCGCTGGAGGCGCCGGTAATGACCATGACCTGCTTCGACAGGGGTTTCAGCTTCACCGCCATGGTCACACCATCCGCGCAGGGTTGCGGCGGGTCGTCGGCAGCGATCGCTCGATCCTGCCGGCGGCGAGGCCGAAAGGAGAGGGCGCGACAAGAGGAAGCGCGCCGGTCGCGTCGTCCATGATGCCATGCGTTCGCGTGTTGATCATCTTCCCGATGCCTCATGCGTGGTTCCGGGCCGAACGACAGGCGGGGGACGTTCGATCCGGCCCGCCTGTCGACCTTATCATTTTTTAGTCACAAGCCGCGGCACCCGAGAGGGGGTCAGGAACTTACCTCTCGCAGCCTGGCCGAGGCCGCCGCGGACCCGGCCATGGATCGACCAACACAGACAGGAGCTTCTCATGGCGACTCAGAAAACCCTCGAGGATGCGTTCAACAATGGCCTCAAGGACGTCCTTTATGCCGAGCGCACCTCGGTCCGCGCGCTGAAGAAGGCCGCGAAGGCCGCCCAGAACGACGAGCTGCGCCAGGCGCTGGAACAGCACGCGCAGGAAAGCGAAGGACAGATCGAGCGTCTTCAGCAGGTCTTCGAGATCATCGGCAAGGCGGCGCGCGGCAAGACCTGCGAAAGCATCCAGGGCCTTAACGCCGAGCTTGAGGACCACCTCGAGGAGTTCAAGGACAGCGACGCCGCCGACGCCGTCCTGATCGCTGGCGCCCAGGCGATGGAGCATTACGAGATCGCCCGCTATGGCACCCTGCGCACCTGGGCCCAGCAGCTCGGCATGGAGGATGCCGCCCGCCTGCTCGAGGAAACGCTGGAGGAGGAAAAGCGCACCGACGAGCTGCTGACCCAGATCGCCGAGCGCGCCAACCAGCAGGCCGACCAGGGCGAGGGCGAGATGCAGGAAGGCGGCGAAGGCCAGCCCGAGGGCGAGCAGATGGAAGGCGGCGAAGACCGCGAGTAATCCCTGCCGCAGCCCCCGCGCCTGCAGGATTGCCTGCAGAACGAGCCGTGGCGCCATCGCGCCGCGGCTTCGTCATTCCGCAGGGGAGCCGCAGGCTCCCTTCGCGCATCCAAGGCAGCAGTCGTGCGTTGGCACGGGGCACGGCCGCGGGAGCAGGACGAAAGGACCACCATCTTGTGCAATCTTTACAGCCACACGCGGGCGGTGGATGCCATTCGCCAGCTTTTCCCCGGCCAGTCCTTTCAGAACAACGCAGGCAACCTTGAAGGGGGGCAGGTCTATCCGGACCAGCGCGCGCCCATCCTGCGCCACGGAGGCGAGGGGCTGGAACTGGCCCTGGCGCGCTGGGGGCTGCCATCGCCGCCCTCGGTCCTCAAGACGCAACGCGATCCCGGCGTGACCAACGTGCGCAATACCGGCTCGCCCCACTGGCGGCGCTGGCTGGGGCCTGCACACCGCTGCCTTGTTCCGCTCACCTCGTTCGCCGAGCGCAGCAAAGGCGGCAACCAGTGGTTCGCGCCAGCGGACAAGGACGCGCCCATGTTCTTCGCGGGGCTTGAGGTGCGCGGCTGGCGGTCGGTGCGCAAGGTGAAGGACGGCGAGACCACCGACGACCTTTACGCCTTTCTCACCTGCCCGCCGAACGCCGAGGTGGGCGCGATCCACCCCAAGGCCATGCCGGTCATCCTGACCACCCCCGAGGAATGGGACGCATGGCTGACCGCCCCCTTCGAGCAGGCCCGCGCCTTGCAGCGCCCTCTGCCGGACGGGGCGCTGCGGCTGGTCGAGAGGCCGCTGTAGCGGCCCGCCCGGTGCGCGTCAGACCGTGTCCAGATACAGCTCGATCGTCTCGGCGTCCGACAGCTCGGCCATGTAGTGCAGTTCCTGCCGCTTGGTCATCAGCAGGTTCTCGATCAGGTGCTGCGGGAAGATGCACCGGATGTCGGGACATTTCTCGAAACAGTCGATGGCCCCGGCCCAGGTGCCCGGCAACTGCTGCAGGTCATGGTCATAGGCATTGCCCGTGATCGGTGCCGGGCAGTCCAGCCGGTCCTCGATCCCGTTCAGCGCCGCGCCAAGGATCGCCGCGACCGTCAGGTAGGGATTCACGTCGCCGCCGGGCGTCCGATGCTCGATCCGGCGCGCCTTGTGGTGCGAGGACGGGATGCGGATGGCCGAGGTCCGGTTCTCGTAGGCCCAGCCGATGCCGGTGGGGGCATGGGCATTCGGGACCAGCCGGTCATAGCTGTTCTCGTGCGGCGCAAACAGCAGGGTCGAGCCCGGCATTGCCCGCAGGCAACCCGCGACGGCGTGGCGCAGCATGGGCGACCCGGCCTCGGTCCCGTCGTCGAAGATGTTGTTCCCCTCGGCGTCCAGGATCGAGAAATGCATGTGCATCCCGTTGCCGTTGAACACGTCATAGGGCTTGGCCATGAAGGACCCGGCGAAGCCGAAGCGCCGGGCGATGCCCTTGACCAGCATCTTGAACAGCCAGGCGTCGTCCGCCGCCTTCAGCGGATCGGGCTGGTGCATCAGGTTGATCTCGAACTGCCCCGGTGCGGCTTCCGAGATCGCGGTATCGGCGGGAATGTCCATCGCCTCGCAGCCGTCGTAAAGCTGCGTGAAGAAACGGTCGAAGGCGTCGAGCGCGCGCAGGGACAGTGTTTCCGCCCCCGTCCGCCGCTTGCCGGACCGGGGCGAGGGCGGCACCTGCAATTCGCCGAACTTGCTGTCGTCGATCAGGAAGAATTCCAGCTCGGTCGCCACCACGGGGGTCAGCCCGGCCGCCTTGTAGCGGTCCATGACGCGGGCCAGCGCCTGCCGGGGACAGCCGTCATAGGGGCGCCCGTCGGGGTGGAACATCCACAAGGGCAGCAGGCCCGTGGGCGCGTCCAGCCAGGGCATCGGCATGAAACCCCGCTCGGTCGGCATCAGCAGCCCGTCCGGGTCGCCGGCCTGGAAGACGAGGGGGCTGTCCTCGACGTCCTCGCCCCAGATGTCCATGTTCAGGACCGAATAGGGGAACTTGGTCCCCTCTGTCAGCAGCTTGTCGGCGAAGCGGGCGGGCACGCGCTTGCCGCGCGCGACCCCGTTCAGGTCCGACGCGGCCACGCGGATCGTCTTGACTTCAGGGTGTTCCCTCAGCCAGTCCATGATGTCACCTGAAAAGATTGGGCCGATAGCGCAGCCGCTTGGCCGCGCCCGGCAGATGGCGGTTCAGCCGCCGGTTGACGACCCCGAAAAGCCCGATCAGGCACAGGGTCAGAAGGATGAAGTAGCCCGCCACGATGGGATAGGCCACGAAGGGGTTGAAGGTCTTGTCGGCGAAGTAGCTGGCGTAATACAGGCTGTCGCCCATCTGCTGGATGGCCGGAAAGGCCGAAAAGAACACCAGCGTCGTGGCATGGAAGAGGAAGATCGCCTCGTTGGTATACGCGGGCCAGGCCAGCCGCATCATCGTCGGCCAGACGATGCGCCGGAACCGCTTCCAGCCGGTCAGGCCATAGGCGTCGGCGGCCTCGAGGTCGCCCTTGGGCACGTTCCTCAGCGCGCCGTGGAAGATCTCGGCCGAATAGGCGGCGGTGTTCAGTGTCAGGACAATCAGCGCCCCCGCCCAGGCGCGGGTCAGCCAGCCGGTCGGCAGGGTCAGGCCGAAAAGCTGCACGCCGTCGCGCGGCAGCAGCACCAGCGCCGAATAGGCCAGGAAGAACTGGATGAAGAGCGGGCTGCCCCGGAAGACGAAGATGAAGCCATCGGCCGGGCGGCGGAGCCAGGGGTTGCGGCTGGCCTTGGCCAGCGCCAGCCCGTTCGCCAGAACAAAGCCGAAAGCCAGCGACAGGGTGACGAAGTAAAGGTTCCAGATCAGCCCCGAGCCGATCAGCACGAACTGCTGGCACAGCGTGAAGTCGGTCCGCGGCAGCAGCCGCTCGCCGATCCCGACCGAGCGCAGGCCATAATCCGCGATGGTTTGCAGGCACTCGTTCATGCGGTGGTGCCCGCCTTGCGCATGGCCTCGCCCGCCATGGTCGCCTGTCCGCGCGACAGGCGGCCCGCCAGCCGGTCGATCAGCCGCTGCGAGATCCAGGTCATGGCCAGATAGAAGACCAGCAGCGCCAGGAAATACCACACGCGCCAGTCGCCATGCGGATAGGCATAGGTCGTGGTCTTGGACCCGCCCAGTTCCCGCGCCCAGTAGACGATGTCCTCGACGCCCAGCAGGAACAGGAGCGGCGTCGCCTTGATGAGGATCATCCACAGGTTCGACAGGCCGGGCAGGGCATAGGTCCACATCTGCGGGATCAGGATGCGCCGGTTGATCTGGCGCGGGGTCATGCCATAGGCCTCGGCCGTCTCAAGCTGAGCGCGTGGCACCGCACCCATCGCCCCGTAAAGGACGTTGGCCGCGAAGGCCCCGAAGACGAAGGCGAAGGCCGCGACGGCCAAGGCGATGCCATAAAGATCGTGCACCCATTCGGGGCTGGTGGACAGGGGCATCTTGGCGGCGGCGCAGACCACGAACTCGTTGCCCTGCCGAACCGGGACCGAAGGATCGCAAAGGACGCGCGAGCGCAGCCACTCGATTCCCTGGTCCAGCGCGATGGGCACGAAAAGGAAGAAGACCACGTCCGGGACTCCGCGCACGATGGCGGCGTAGGTGCGCCCGATCCAGCGCAGCGGCGCCACGGGCGAGCGCGCGGCCAGCGCCCCCAGAAAGCCCAGCAGCAGCGCCGCGGGCGCGGTCACCGCCAGCAGCCCCAGCACCGTGCCGAAGGACGCATAGAACAGCATGTGCGTCCCCGAGGTGAGGTAGCACAGCATCCAGGCGAGCCCTTCAAGGGCCTTGGGGTCGGCGCACATGGCGAACATGATCGGGGCAGGCCGCCGTCCGCAGCGGGACGGCGGCCCCTTTCAGGGGTCAGTTCGAGGCGGCGGCGGGCGCGGCAGCGGCGTCGGTGGCAGCACCGCCCTCGGCGGCCATGCCGGCGAATGTCTTGGCCTCGGCGCCCAGCCACTTGACGATCAGCGCGTCCAGCGAGCCGTCGGCCTTCATGTCGGCGATGGCCTTGTCGAAGCGGGCCTTCAGTTCGGTGTCCGACTGGCGCATCCCGATCCCCAGGCCCTCGCCCACGACGACGCGGTCCTGGCCGTCGACCCAGACGAGATCTTCCGAGTCGCGCTCGAAGGGCACGAGGAAGTCGCGGTCGGCGAAGACGGCGTCGGCCTCGCCGTTGCGGACGGCGGCGATGGCTTCCTCACCGGTGGCGAACTCGACCAAGGTCGCGCCGGATTCGGCGACATAGCCCGCCTGGATGGTGTTAGTCTGCGCGGCGACGATGCCCTTCACGTCGGCATCGGGCGTCAGCGCCACATAGGCCGAGGGCGGGGGCGGCGTGTAGGCGTCCGAGAAGGCGATCGACTTGCGGCGTTCCTCGGTGATGTTCATCCCCGCCATGATCGTGTCGTAGTTGCCGCTGACGAGGTTCGGGATGATCGAGTCCCAGTCGTTGCGGACCCAGGTGCATTCCGCCTGGATGCGCTTGCACAGCTCGTTGCCCAGCTCGATCTCGAAGCCGTCCACCTCGCCCTTCTCGTTGACGAAGTTGTAGGGAGGGTAGGCGCCCTCGGTACCCATCCGCAGCGGCTCGGCCAGGCTTGCGCCCGCGCTCAGGGCCAGCACGGCGGCGGCGATCAGCAGGTTCTTCATCGTGGTCTCCCGTCGGTTATGTCTCAGGCGCTCATCGTCGCGCTGAGGAATTGGCGCAGCCGGTCGGTCCGGGGGGCGCGGAAAATCTGGTCGGGCGGGCCTTCCTCCTCGATCCGGCCCTGGTGCAGGAACACCACGTGGTCGCTGACATCGGCCGCCAGCCGCATGTCGTGGGTGACGAGGATCATGGTCCGGTGCTCGGCCGCGAGATCCTTGATGACCTTCACGACCTCCTGCTGCAGTTCGGGGTCGAGCGCGCTGGTGGGTTCATCGAAGAGAAGCGCGCGGGGCTCCATGCAGAGCGCGCGGGCAATCGCGGCGCGCTGCTGCTGACCACCCGAAAGCTGGGCGGGCCAAGCGTCGGCCTTGTCGCCGATGCCGACCTTGTCCAAGAGCTTGCGGGCGCGCGCCTCGACCTGTCCCGCGGGCTGGCCCAGCACGGTCACGGGCGCCTCCATGACGTTCTGCAGGATGGTCATGTGGGACCACAGGTTGAACTGCTGGAACACCATGGACAGGTTGGTGCGAAGGCGGCGGACCTGCGCGCGGTCGGCGGGCTGGCGGTCGGGGCCGGCGCCGGTCCAGCGGACGGGCTCGCCCTCGATCACGATCTCGCCCGCCTGGCTGATTTCCAGCAGGTTGCAGCAGCGCAGCAGCGTGGACTTTCCCGAGCCGGACGAGCCGATCAGCGTGACGACATGGCCGCGCGGCGCCGTCATGTCCACGCCCTTGAGCACCTGCAGCGGGCCATAGGCCTTGTGCAGCCCACGGATCTGGATGACCGGGGCGGGCGCCGCGTCGTCGGCGGGCAGGCGGGATCGAAGGGCTTGCGCTGTCATTGCCTGCGCATCTGGCGTGAATCCGGGCTGGATTGCAACGGGGATGTCGGAACGTCAGGCGCGCTCAGCGCCCCGAAGCGGCGCCGGCGACCTGCTGGCGCTGCTGCGCGCTTTCCACGTCGCTGACACCCAGAAGGCTGGCGACCAGCCGGATCATCGCGTCCTCGTCGGGGCTGCGCGTGCCGTCGGCCAACGCGATTTCCCACAGGGCGCCGATGATCTCGGCCCGTTCTTCCAGCGCGATGCGATCCTTGATGGCGCGGGTGAAGCGCACGGTGTCGGGGGCCTCGGCCTCGATCATCTCGGCCGCAGCGCGGCGGTCGGCCGCATCCGCCGCAGACAGATTGCGGCGGCGGGCCAGCAGCGCGTCGATATGGGTCCGCTCGTCCTTGCCGTAATGATTGTCGGCACGCGCGATCCGCACCATCAACGCGGCGATCGCAACCTCCGCGTCATCATGCGACAGCGTGGTTTCGGGGGGATCTTCTCCCAGTAGGCGAGGCAGCAGGCTACGGAACATGGCTTTATTATCAGTGCCCTTTCCAGCCTGCGCAAGTTAAAGAAGATCAGTTACTTCCATCGGCGCGATCCGGCTGATCCCAGCCGTCGACGATGGCTAGGTCGGCGGTGCTGACGGGCTGCCGCAGCGCCAGCGCGGCCTGATACTCGGGGCTGTGGTAACAGGCCTCGGCCGCCTCGCGCGAGGGGAACTCGATCACCACGGCGCGGGGGCGAAGCGTGCCCTCCATCACCTGCTGGTCGCCGCCCCGAACAAGGAAGCGGGCGCCGTATTTCCCGAACGCGGCCGCGTTGGCCTCGCGATAGGCGCCGTAGGCGTCGGGGTCATCGACGGTGACATGGGCGATCCAGTAGGCCTTGGGCATCGGAGTGCTTTCAGTAACGTTCGGGAACAAAGAGGTCGCGCGGCAGGACGTCGCGCTCATAATCCGGGTTGAAGACGCGCTCGGGCAGGGTGATCGGTTCGTATTCGACCTCGGTATAGGGGATCAGGCTCAGCAGATGGCTGATGCAGTTCAGCCGCGCCCGCTTCTTGTCGTTGCCCGGAACGATATACCAGGGCGCCTCGGGGATCGAGGTGCGTTCGAACATGTCCTCCTTGGCCTTGGTATAGGCCTCCCAGCGGACGCGGGACTGCAGGTCCATCGGGGACAGCTTCCACTGCTTCAGGGGATCGTGGATTCGCATGAGGAAGCGCATCTGCTGTTCGACATCGGTGATCGAGAACCAGTATTTCACCAGCCGGATGCCCGAGCGGACCAGCATCCTCTCGAATTCGGGCACGTCGCGGAAGAACTGCTCGACCTCGTCCTCGGTGGCGAAGCCCATCACGCGCTCAACGCCCGCGCGGTTGTACCAGCTGCGGTCGAACAGCACGATCTCGCCGCCCGCGGGCAGGTGCGGGACATAGCGCTGGAAATACCACTGGGTCTTTTCGCGGTCCGAGGGCGCGGGCAGGGCCACGGTGCGCACGACCCGCGGATTCAGGCGCTGGGTGATGCGCTTGATGACGCCGCCCTTTCCGGCCGAATCGCGGCCTTCGAAGATGACGACGACCTTTTCCTTGTGATGGGCGACCCAGCTCTGCAGCTTGATCAGCTCGGCCTGAAGGCGCAGCAGCTCGTGGAAATAGATCTTCTTGGGAAGCGGATTGGGATGCATCTCGCGATAGGCTGCCGCGATCTGCAGGGGCATCGCCGTATCCTCGAGCTCCAGTTCGACGTCCTCGTCGAGCGCCTCGTCGAATGCGCGCAGATCGAGGCTCTTTACCATGTTCCAGTCCCTTTCCGATGATCAGACAGGCCTTGAAGCATGAACAGGTGACAGGATCATGACGGCCGGGTGACGAAGGCGCGGGGCGCGGGGGGGGGCGCTCTGGCCGTGGAAGCATGGAAAAAGGCGCCCCGAAGGGCGCCTTTCAAAGTCGGGGGCCTTACTCGGCCGTCAGCAGCGGGGTGCGGTCCTTGCCCAGCCGGGGCGTGCCGGGGCCTTCAATGTCGAAGACGGGCTTGTCGTCCTCGATGCGGACCCGGACGATCCCGCCCTTGATCAGGCGGCCGAACAGAAGCTCCTCGGCCAAGGGCTTCTTGATCGTTTCCTGGATCACACGGGCCAGGGGACGCGCGCCCATCCGGTCGTCGTAGCCCTTTTCCGCCAGCCAGTTCGCCGCCTCGGAGGTCAGCTCGATATGGACGTTGCGGTCCATGAGCTGGGCTTCCAGCTGCAGGATGAACTTCTCGACCACCTGCACGATCACTTCGCGCGACAGCGGCGCGAAGGAGATCACCGCGTCCAGACGGTTGCGGAACTCGGGCGTGAAGGTCCGCTCGATCGCCTCCTTGTCCTCGCCCTCGCGGCGGTCGCGTCCGAAGCCGATGGCCGCGCGGGCCTGATCGGCGGCGCCCGCGTTCGAGGTCATGATCAGGATCACGTTGCGGAAGTCCACCTGCCGGCCGTTGTGGTCGGTCAGCTTCCCGTGGTCCATCACCTGCAGCAGGATGTTGTAGACATCCGGGTGCGCCTTCTCGATCTCGTCCAGCAGCAGCACGCAATGCGGATGCTGGTCCACGCCGTCCGTCAGCAGCCCGCCCTGGTCGAAGCCGACGTAGCCCGGAGGCGCGCCGATCAGGCGGCTGACCGCATGCTTCTCCATGTATTCCGACATGTCGAAGCGCAGCAGTTCGACGCCCAGGGTGTTCGCCAACTGCTTGGCGACCTCGGTCTTTCCGACGCCGGTCGGCCCCGCGAACAGGTAGTTGCCGATGGGCTTTTCCGGCTCGCGCAGGCCGGCACGGGCCAGCTTGATCGAGGAGGCGAGTGCCTCAATGGCGCTATCCTGCCCGAAGACCAGCCGCTTGAGCGTCTTCTCAAGGTCGCGCAGCACCTCGGCGTCGTCCTTGCTGACGCTTTTCGGAGGAATGCGGGCGATCTTGGCGACGACCGCCTCAATCTCCTTGGGCGAGATCACCTTCTTGCGACGGCTTTCGGCCACCACATGCTGCGCCGCCCCCGCCTCGTCGATCACGTCGATGGCCGAGTCCGGCAGCTTGCGGTCGTTGATGTAGCGCGAGGCCAGTTCGACGGCGGTCTTGATCGCTTCCGAGGTATAGCGCAGCTCGTGGTGCTTCTCGAACGACGGCTTGAGGCCCATCAGGATCTTGATCGCATCCGGCACCGAAGGCTCGTTCACGTCGATCTTCTGGAAGCGGCGGGAAAGCGCCCGGTCCTTCTCGAAGTGCTGGCGGAACTCCTTGTAGGTCGTGGACCCCATGCAGCGCAGCTTGCCGCCCGACAGCGCGGGCTTGAGCAGGTTCGACGCGTCCATCGCCCCGCCCGAGGTCGCGCCTGCGCCGATAACCGTATGGATCTCGTCGATGAAAAGGATCGCGTCGGGATGCTCCTCAAGTTCCTTCACGACGGCCTTCAGCCGCTCCTCGAAGTCGCCGCGATAACGGGTGCCCGCGAGCAGCGCCCCCATGTCGAGCGAGAAGATTGTGGCGCCCACCAGCACGTCCGGCGTCTCGCCCCGCGTGATCTTCAGCGCCAGCCCTTCGGCGATGGCGGTCTTGCCGACGCCCGGATCGCCCACCAGCAGCGGGTTGTTCTTGCGGCGGCGGCAGAGCACCTGGATGCAGCGCTCGACCTCGTCGGCGCGGCCGATCAGCGGATCGACGTCGCCCTGCGAGGCCTTGGCGTTCAGGTCCACGCAATACTTGGCCAAGGCCGAATCCTCCTTGCCCTGCCGTTCCTCGGTCTGTG
Organism: Paracoccus niistensis; assembly: GCF_042432925.1. Classification (NCBI taxonomy): domain Bacteria; kingdom Pseudomonadati; phylum Pseudomonadota; class Alphaproteobacteria; order Rhodobacterales; family Paracoccaceae; genus Paracoccus; species Paracoccus niistensis. The sequence continues at coordinate 167,255 of NZ_JBHLWE010000047.1, forward strand.
ACTGCTCGGCCTCGGCGCCCTTGACGGGCCGCGATTCCGAGAACGAGGGGTTCTTCGCCACCCCATGGGCGATGAAGTTCACTGCGTCGTAGCGGGTCATGTCGAGTTCCTGCAGGAAGAACGCGGCATTGGATTCCCGCTCGGCGAAGATGGCGACCAGCACGTTGGCGCCCGTGACTTCGCTGCGGCCCGAGCTTTGGACATGGATCGCGGCGCGCTGGATGACGCGCTGGAAGGCGGCGGTGGGTACCGCCTCGGACCCGTCCACGTCGGTGATCAGGGTCGAAAGGTCGTCGTCGATGAACTCGGTCAGCATGCGCCGCAATTCGTTCAGGTCGACGTTGCAGGCGCGCATGACGCGCACCGCGTCGGGTTCATCGGTCAGGGCCAGAAGAAGATGTTCAAGCGTGGCGAGTTCATGGCGGTGGCGGTTGGCCAGCGACAAGGCGGAATGGATCGCCTGTTCCAGGGTGGTCGAGAAGGACGGCACGGCACTGCTCCTGTCAGTCGACTGGCGGTCTGGGGCCCGTGAGGATCCCACCTGACCAGACTGTCACGATACGATTAAGAATTGGTGCATTTCGGCGCGGCGCAAGGGATTCGTTGGGATGACGCGGCCGATAAGTTGCGGTTGAGGCAGATGTGATCACGCGAGGGGCCGGTTTCAAGCACCCCGTTCAGCCCCGGAACCCGTCCTTGGCCGCGCGCAGGCGCGTGAAGCTGTCCAGGGGAGGCTCGCCGGGCCGGGCAAGTTCGGCCGCGCGCAGAAAGGGGTTGGTGGCTTTCTCCTCGCCCAGCGTGGCAGGAGAGGCCGGGCGATCGCCCGCCAGCGTCGCGTCCACCCGTTCGCGCAGCGCCGGGTTCTCGGGGTCCACGAACAGCGCGAAGGCGCCGTTGCCGCGGGCATAATCGTGCCCCGAGCAGACCAGCGTGTCGTCCGGCAGGGCCGCCAGACGGGTCAGCGAGGCCCACATCTGCGCGGCCGTCCCTTCGAACAGCCGCCCGCAGCCCATCGCCATCAGGCTGTCGGCGGTGAAGACCAGGCCCGCGTCGGGCATGTGGAAGGCGACATGCCCGACCGTGTGCCCCGGCACGTCGATGACGTTCAGCGCCTGCCCGCAGACCTCGGTCCACTCGCCCGTTTCCAGCGCCCGGTCCAGCGGCGGCAGGCGGCTCGTGTCGGCCATGTTGCCCCAGACCTGTGCGCCTGTTGCGGCCACGATCTCGGGCACGGCCTGGATGTGGTCGTCATGGTGATGGGTCAGCAGGATGACATCGAGGCTCCAGCCCCGGCCCCGCAGTTCCGAAAGGACCGGTTCCGCCTCGGGCGCGTCGATCAGCACCGTGCAGCCCCGGTCGTGGACCAGATAGGCATAGTTGTCGGTCAGGCAGCGGATCGTCACCAGTTCGGCCATGATGTCCTCCTTGTCAGGGTGAGGTTAGGTGCGGCCGGGCCGCTTGGCAAACCGGGGCATCGGCTTGACGGCAGAGTTGCGCGGGGCCCTGATGGCGCCATGCATCACGACGTTCTCGACCTGCGCAGCTTCTATTACCAGCGCGCGCTGGGCCGGGTGGTCCAGCGCATCCTGCGCGACCGGCTGACGGCGATGTGGCCGCCCGAGCGGACCTCTGGCATGACCGTCGCGGGCTACGGCTTTGCCGCCCCCCTGCTGCGGCCCTATCTGGCGCGCGGTCGCCATGTCATCGCACTGATGCCGGCCCAGCAGGGCGTGATGCCCTGGCCCGCGGGCGCGCCGAACCACAGCGTCCTGTGCGAGGAAACCGCCTGGCCGCTGGAAACCGGCAGCGTGGACCGCCTGATCGTATTGCACGGGCTGGAAACGGCGGACCACGCCGATGCGGTGCTGTCGGAATGCTGGCGTGTCCTCGGCCCCGGCGGGCGACTGATGGTGATGGTGCCGAACCGCGCCGGGCTTTGGGCGCAAAGCGAGGCCACGCCCTTCGGCATCGGGCGCAGCTATACGCGCGGCCAGCTCGAGGCGCAGGCGCGGGCCGCAGGCTTCGTGACGGAGGCGACCGGGGCCGCCGTCTACATCCCGCCCTCGGACCGGCGCTTCTGGCTGAAAAGCGCACAGATGTGGGAGCGGACGGGCAGCCGCATCGCATCTGTCCTGATCGCGGGCGTGGTGATCGCCGAGTTCGCCAAGCAGGTCCCCGCCATGATCGGGCCCGCGCAGAAGATCCTGGTGCCAAGCCCCCTCGAGGTGCTGGGGGGAATCCGCAAGCCACGGCCTCTCGTGCGGCCGGCGCCGCATCCTTCGGGCGGGCAGGGCAGGTCCGGCATGGACCCGCCGGGAAGGTGACAGCTGTGGCGGGCGATTTTTCCGTCGCAAGGGAACCGGTGTCGCGCCAGGCTGCTTGAGACACGCTGTCACGCCCCCGGGCGGGGTCCGCACGCATCCTTGCTGCTCGCAGGCCGGCCCCCCATATGCCGGACAGAGTTCAGCCGGCGGCGGTGTCATTTTAGCCCCGCGACCTGTTGCGCGCGGAGGGCGACTGCTGTTAGAGACGCGCCAGATTCAGGGGCGCGCCGTCCACAGGCCTGCCCTGCCGTTGTCCGCGCCCCGTGACTGACCGCCCCAAGGGCGGCCCGCCCGCGGGGTTTGGCGCAAACCAAAGGGGTGTCCGTGGCCAATACCGCTTCGATTTCCGCAAACATCGCCGGCCGTTATGCGCAAGCCGTGTTCGACCTGGTCAAGGAGGAAGGCGCCCTCGACCGTCTCTCCACCGAGGTCGAAAGCCTGCGCACGACGCTGAACGACAGCGCCGACCTGCGCACCCTGATCGGCTCGCCCCTGTATTCGCGCGAGGACCAGGAATCGGCCATCGTGGCCATTGCCGGGCGGATGGGCCTTTCGGGCATCATGACCAACACGCTGCGGCTGATGGCGCAGAACCGCCGCCTGTTCACACTGCCGCAACTGGTCGAGCGTCTGGGCGAGCTGATCGCCGAGGAACGCGGCGAGGTCACCGCCGATGTCATCGCCGCTGCCCCGTTGTCCGAGGAGCAGCAGCGCCGCCTGATCGAGACGCTGGCGCAGAAATCCGGCCGGACCGTGAAACTGAACACCCGCGTCGATGAAAGCCTCATCGGCGGAATGATCGTCAAGCTGGGCTCGCAGATGATCGACAGCTCGATCCGCTCGAAGCTCGCTTCTCTCCAGAATGTCATGAAAGAGGTCGGATAATGGGAATCCAGGCTGCCGAGATTTCGGCGATCCTCAAGGATCAGATCAAGAATTTCGGTCAGGACGCCGAGGTGGCCGAGGTCGGCCAGGTGCTGTCGGTGGGCGACGGCATCGCGCGCGTTCACGGCCTGGACAAGGTGCAGGCCGGCGAAATGGTGGAATTCCCCGGCGGCATCCGGGGCATGGTGCTGAACCTTGAAACCGACAACGTCGGCGTCGTGATCTTCGGTGACGACCGCTCGATCAAGGAAGGCGACACCGTCAAGCGCACCCGCTCGATCGTGGACGTGCCCGTGGGCCGCGGCCTGCTGGGCCGCGTGGTCGACGCGCTGGGCAACCCCATCGACGGCAAGGGTCCGATCGACGCGACCGAGCGCCGCGTGGCCGACGTCAAGGCGCCCGGCATCATGCCGCGCAAGTCGGTGCACGAGCCCATGGCGACCGGCCTCAAGTCGGTGGACGCCATGATCCCCGTCGGCCGCGGCCAGCGCGAACTGATCATCGGCGACCGCCAGACCGGCAAGTCGGCGATTGCGATGGACACCATCCTGAACCAGCGCAACTACAACGGCCGCGAAGCGGACGGCATGAAGACGCTGCACTGCTTCTATGTCGCGATCGGCCAGAAGCGTTCGACCGTCGCCCAGCTGGTCAAGAAGCTGGAAGAAACCGGCGCGATGGCCTACACCACCGTGATCGCCGCGACCGCCTCCGAGCCTGCGCCGATGCAGTATCTCGCCCCCTATGCCGCGACCGCCATGGCGGAATACTTCCGCGACAATGGCATGGACGCGCTGATCATCTATGACGACCTGTCCAAGCAGGCCGTGGCTTACCGCCAGATGTCGCTGCTGCTGCGCCGTCCGCCGGGGCGCGAAGCCTATCCGGGCGACGTGTTCTACCTGCACTCGCGCCTGCTGGAGCGTTCGGCCAAGCTGAACGAGGACTTCGGCGCGGGCTCGCTGACCGCCCTGCCGATCATCGAGACGCAGGCGGGCGACGTGTCGGCCTATATCCCGACCAACGTGATCTCGATCACCGACGGCCAGATCTTCCTGGAAACCGACCTGTTCTTCCAGGGCATCCGCCCGGCCGTGAACACCGGTCTGTCGGTGTCGCGCGTGGGCTCGGCCGCGCAGACCAACGCGATGAAGTCGGTCGCCGGCCCGGTGAAGCTGGAACTGGCGCAGTACCGCGAGATGGCGGCCTTCGCGCAGTTCGGTTCTGACCTCGACGCGGCGACGCAGAAGCTGCTGAACCGCGGCGCGCGTCTGACCGAGCTGATGAAGCAGCCGCAGTACTCGCCGCTGACCAACGCCGAGATCGTCGCCGTCATCTATGCCGGCACCAAGGGCTACCTTGACGACATCCCGGTGCGCGAGGTCGGCCGCTGGGAAGAGGGTCTGATCTCGTTCCTGCGCAACCAGCACGCCGACGTTCTCGACTGGCTCACCCGCGAAGACCCGAAGATCAAGGGTGACGCGGAAGCTCGGCTGAAGTCGGTCCTGGACGCCTACGCCAAGACCTACGCCTGAGGAGAGGGGACAGATGCCCAGCCTCAAGGCTCTCAAGAACCGGATCGGAAGCGTCAAGAACACGCGGAAGATCACCAAGGCGATGCAGATGGTCGCCGCCGCGAAACTGCGCCGGGCGCAGGACGCGGCGGAAGCCGCGCGTCCCTATGCCGAGCGCATGTCGGCCGTCATGGCCGGCCTGACCGCCGCGGCGGCCGGGTCTGAAGGCGCGCCGCGCCTTCTGGCCGGCACGGGTGAGGACCGGCGCCACCTGCTGGTGGTGCTGACGTCGGAACGTGGCCTTGCGGGCGGCTTCAACAGCTCGATCGTCAAGCTGGCGCGCCAGCATGCCGAGGAACTGCTGGGCCAGGGCAAGCAGGTCGCCATCCTGACCGTGGGCAAGAAGGCCCGCGAGCAGCTGCGCCGCGACATGGGCCAGTTCTTCGTGCATCACGTCGATCTGTCCGAGGTCAAGCGCATCGGCTACGAGAATGCCCGCGACATCGCGCGCGAAATCCTCGAACGCTTCGACAGCGGCGAGTTCGACGTGGCCACGCTGTTCTACAGCCGCTTCGAATCCGTCATCAGCCAGGTGCCCACCGCACGCCAGATCATCCCGGCCGTGGTCGAGGAAGGGCAGGCGGGCGAGGGTGCCTCGGCCCTTTACGACTACGAGCCCGGCGAGGAAGCAATCCTGTCCGAGCTGCTGCCGCGGTCCATCACCACGCAGGTCTTCGCGTCGCTGCTGGAAAACGCGGCCTCGGAACAGGGCGCGCGGATGACCGCCATGGACAACGCGACGCGCAACGCCGGCGAGATGATCGACAGGCTGACGACGCAGTTCAACCGCTCGCGTCAGGCGGCGATCACCACCGAACTCATCGAAATCATCGCGGGCGCCGAAGCGCTCTGACGGGAAACAAAGAGGTAAGAAGATGGCAGAGGCTGAAGCCCGCAACATCCTGGCCGACGAACCGTCGCGCGCCGGCGCCAAGGGCAAGATCACCCAGGTCATCGGCCCGGTCGTGGACGTCCAGTTCGACGATCACCTGCCGGCGATCCTGAACGCGCTGGAAACCGAGAACAACGGCCGCAAGCTGGTCCTGGAAGTCGCCCAGCACCTGGGCGAGAACACCGTCCGCACCATCGCCATGGACGCGACCGAGGGCCTGGTCCGCGGCGCCGCCGTGACCGACACCGGGGGGCCGATCTCGGTTCCCGTGGGCGAGGCCACCTTGGGCCGCATCCTGAACGTCGTGGGCGAGCCCGTGGACGAACGCGGCCCGGTTCAGGCGACCGAGACCCGCGCGATCCACCAGCCCGCACCGGACTTCGCCGCGCAGGCGACGAGCTCGGAAATCCTTGTCACCGGCATCAAGGTCATCGACCTGCTGGCCCCCTATTCCAAGGGCGGCAAGATCGGCCTGTTCGGCGGCGCCGGCGTGGGCAAGACCGTTCTGATCATGGAACTGATCAACAACATCGCCAAGGTGCACTCGGGCTACTCCGTGTTCGCAGGCGTGGGCGAGCGGACCCGCGAAGGCAACGACCTTTACCACGAGATGGTGGAATCGGGCGTCATCAAGCCGGACAACCTGGCCGAGTCGCAGGTGGCACTGGTCTATGGCCAGATGAACGAGCCTCCGGGGGCGCGGATGCGCGTGGCCCTGACCGGCCTGACCGTGGCGGAACAGTTCCGCGACGCGACCGGCACGGACGTTCTGTTCTTCGTGGACAACATCTTCCGCTTCACGCAGGCAGGTTCCGAAGTGTCGGCGCTTCTGGGCCGCATCCCGTCCGCCGTGGGTTACCAGCCGACGCTGGCGACCGACATGGGCGCGATGCAGGAACGCATCACCTCGACCAAGAAGGGCTCGATCACCTCGATCCAGGCCGTCTACGTTCCGGCCGACGACCTCACCGACCCGGCGCCCGCAACGACCTTCGCCCACCTCGACGCCACGACCGTTCTGTCGCGCGCGATCTCGGAACTGGGGATCTACCCGGCCGTGGACCCGCTCGACTCGAACAGCCGGATCCTCGACCCGGCCGTTGTCGGCGAAGAGCACTACCAGGTCGCCCGCGACGTCCAGGGCATCCTGCAGAAGTACAAGTCGCTGCAGGACATCATCGCCATCCTCGGGATGGACGAACTGTCGGAAGAGGACAAGCTGACGGTGGCCCGCGCCCGGAAGATCCAGCGCTTCCTGTCGCAGCCCTTCGACGTGGCCAAGGTCTTCACCGGCTCGGACGGCGTGCAGGTCCCGCTGGAAGACACGATCCGCTCGTTCAAGGCGGTCGTGGCCGGCGAATACGACCACCTGCCGGAAGCGGCCTTCTACATGGTCGGCGGCATCGAGGACGTGAAAGCCAAGGCGCAGCGCCTCGCCGCTGACGCGGCGTAAGGGGGCGACATGGCCGACACGATGCAGTTCGACCTCGTCTCGCCGGAACGCAGGCTCGTCTCGGTCCCGGTGCGCGAGGTTCGCCTGCCGGGCACGGATGGCGACCTGACGGCGATGCCGGGTCACGCCGCGACGATCGTCACGCTTCGGCCGGGGATCGTCACGGTGGTGGACGCGCAGGGCACGGCGAGCGAGTTCGCCGTGACCGGCGGCTTTGCCGAGATCAACGGCGAGTCGGTCAGCCTGCTGGCCGAGCGGGGCCACGCCCGCGCCGAGATCACGCAGGACGTCTACAACGAGATGATGCGCGACGCGCAGCGTGCGCATCGTGGCGTCGAGGCGCGGCGCGAGTCGGTCGGGGACGAGGTGGTTGCCGCCTCGGCCAAGATGCTGGGCGACATGCATGCGCTGGGAACCCATATCGGGCTTGACCCCAACCAGTCGACCGTTCCGGAATAGCTCCGGCCTGGTCAGACCGACAAAAAGTTAGGCACCTCGCCCGTTCCGTCGGGCGGGGTGTTGCTGTTTAAGTCCCGTGGATGCGGCGGGCCGAGAAACACCTGCCCAAGGGGGACGGATGCTGCGCTTCAGCCATACTGCCGTCGGCGTGCAACAGGGCCGCGCCTTCCTGTTCTCGGCTTTCGAGGACAACGGGCCGATGTGGACCGGCACGGGTCCGAGGGTCGAGCGGGTCCCGGTCAGCTTCGCCACGCCCTTTCGTGGCCCGCCGGTGGTTCATGTGGGTCTGTCGATGTGGGACATCTCGGTCGCGGCAAACCAGCGCGTGGACATCGCCGCCGAGGACGTGACCGCCAGCGGCTTCACGCTGGTCTTCCGCACCTGGGCTGACACGCGGGTTGCGCGGGTCCGCGCAGACTGGCTGGCCATCGGCCCGGCCGACCACGTGGACGACTTCGCCGTCGATTGAACCTCAACTGCGGTCGAGGTGCCCGGCCACCAGTTCCGTCACCTCGGTGGGATGCGTCACAGGGACCATGTGCCCCGCGCCCGGCACCGTTGCCCTGCGCGCATTTGGCAGGCGCGCGGCCAGCGCGTCGAGGATCTCGCCCATGACGGCGGGCGAATCCGCCCCTGCGATCAGCAGCGTCGGGGCGGTCACACCTTCGAGTTGCCCGCGCCGCAGGATGCCGTGGGCATCGGCGCTGAGCGCGGCGTCCGTTTCCAGCACGAGGGGCATCAGTTCCACCGCCGCCTGCTGCAGACTGCGCGGCAGCGCCTCGAACCCGCCGGGTGCCCCCCAGACGTCCAGGAACAGCCGCGCGGCCTCCTCCATCTTTCCGGCCGCGGCGAGGGCGGAAAGCGCGCTGTCCAGCGCACGGCCCGAGCGGGAGGCGGCGAACAGCACCGGCTCGATCAGCGTCACCGAGCGGACCCGCTGCGGCGCAGCCACTGCCAGCCGCAGGGCGACCGTGCCCCCGAGCGAATGGCCGATCAGGTCCACGGGCCCCGTGCCCAGCAGCCCTTCCGCGATGCGGGTGACGGTCGTGTGGTAGTCCTCACCACCGGCAGGACGCCACGCCTCGCTGCGCCCGTGCGAGGGCAGGTCGAAGGCGGTCAGGTCCACCTTGCCGCCAAGCCGCCGCGCCATGGGATCGAAGGCACGGCCGCTGCCCATCATGCAATGGATCGCCAGCGCGGGGCGCGCGGGATCGCTCGGCCAGTGCCGGACGTGAACCGCGCTCACAGCGTGGCCAGGTGCCGGTCAAGGAAGTCCAGCCGGTCCTGGCCCCAGAACCGCTGGTCCGAGTCAAGGACGTGATAGAAGGGAACGCCGAAGACCCCGGCTTCGACCGCGCGCTCGAGGTTGCGGGCATAGGTTTCGGCGCCCACGAACAGCCCACGGTCGGCAAGGCCCGGATCGAAGCCCGCCTGCGACAGCGCCGCGCGGATCACCTCGTCCTCGGCGATGTCGCGCCCCTCGGCAAAGCGCGCGGACAGGATCGCCCGCACCAGCCCGGCCACGTCGCCCCCTGCCTCCTGCGCGGCGATGATCGCATAGGCCGCCGGGGCGGGGTTCGTCATCGGGACGTCGATCCGGATCGGCAGGTCCAGGTGCTCGGACCAACGGGTCAGCTCCTGCCGGCGATAGTCCATGCGCGAGGGGTGGCGGTTCTGCGGGCGCGTGCCCCCGGTGCGGTCGAAAAGCTGCATGGCGTCGATGGGGCGGTAGGTGACGCTTGCCCCGTGGCGCGCGGCGATCCGCTCCAGCCGGTCGCCCGCAAGGTAGGCCCAAGGGCTGATCGTGCTGAGGTAATAGTCGATCTGCGCCACGTTCCGGTCCTCCTGCGGTTTACCCGGACGCTATCGCGGTGCTAATCGGGCCGCAATCCGGCGAATCCCGGCCGGGCGACCCTAGCGACCAAGGACTCCCATGCCTGCAATGACCGAACCCAAGCTGATCGCGGGTAACGCGAATCGCCCGCTGGCCACCGGAATCGCACGGCGGATGTCGATGCACCGCGGCATGAACGTGGACCTGGTGAACGCGCGGGTCGAGCGGTTCAACGACCAGGAGATCTTCGTCGAGGTGTATGAAAACGTCCGTGGCGAGGACATGTACATCATCCAGTCGACGTCGAACCCGGCCAACGACAACCTGATGGAGCTGCTGATCATGGCCGACGCGCTGCGGCGCAGTTCGGCCAACCGGATCACGGCGGTGATCCCCTACTTCGGCTATGCCCGCCAGGACCGCCGCGCCAAGGCCCGCACGCCGATCAGCGCCAAGCTGGTGGCGAACCTGCTGACCGAGGCCGGGGTGGACCGCGTCCTGACGCTGGATCTGCACGCGACCCAGATCCAGGGGTTCTTCGACATCCCCGTGGACAACCTTTACGCCGCGCCGATCTTCTCGCTGGACATCATGCACCACTTCAAGGGCCGCATGGACGACCTGATGATCGTCTCGCCCGACGTGGGCGGCGTGGCGCGCGCGCGCGAGATCGCGGCCCGGATCGACGCGCCCCTGGCGATCGTGGACAAACGGCGCGAAAAGGCGGGCGAGATCGCCGAGATGACGGTGATCGGTGATGTTTCGGGCAAGACCTGCATCATCGTGGACGACATCTGCGACACGGCGGGGACGCTGGTGAAGGCCGCGCAACTGCTGGCCGACCACGGCGCGACCGAGGTCCATGCCTATATCACCCACGGCGTCCTGTCCGGCCCGGCGGTTGGCCGCATCGAGAACTCGGTCATGAAGTCGCTGGTCGTCACCGACTCGATCGCCCAGCCCGAGGCGGTGAAGAACGCCCGCAACATCCGTATCGTGCCGACTGCGCCGCTGTTTGCGCAGGCGATCATGTCCACCTGGAACGGAACCTCGGTGTCCTCGCTGTTCGAGCTGGAAACGCTGCAGCCGATCTATGAAGGAATGTACGCCGCAGTCTGAGCGGCGCATCCTCTGACCCGAAAGAAGGGGCGCGTGACGATCACGCGCCCCTTGTCGTTACAGCGCCCGCCAGCCGATGTCGCGGCGGAAGAAGCCCTCGGGCCAGTCGACCGGCTCGGCCAGCGCATAGGCGCGGTCGCGCGCCTCGGCCAGCGTGGCCCCCCGGCCGGTCGCGTTCAGCACCCGTCCGCCCGCCGAGACCAGCCGCCCCTCGCGTTCCGCCGTGCCCGCATGGAAGATCATGGCGGACGAGCTTTCGGCCAGGTCTTCCGGCAGCCGGATCGCCGTCCCCTTGGCATAATCACCGGGATAGCCCTGCGCGGCCAGCACGACGGTCAGCGCGTGATCGTCGGCCCAACTCACGCTGACGCTGTCCAGCCGCGACTCGGCGCAAGCCTGGATCAGGTCCAGTGCCTGCGCGCCCAGCCGCATCATCAGCACCTGGCATTCCGGATCGCCGAAGCGGACGTTGTATTCCACCAGCCGCGCCCGTCCGTCCCTGATCATCAGTCCGGCATATAGAACGCCTTGGAAAGGCATCCCGCGCCGCGCCATCTCATCGACGGTGGGCTGGATGATCTCGGCCATGACGCGGGCCTGCAGGTCCCCGGTCAGGATGGGCGCGGGGGAATAGGCGCCCATGCCGCCGGTGTTCGGGCCGCTGTCGCCCTCGCCCACGCGCTTGTGGTCCTGCGCGGTGCCGATGGGCAGGCAGGTCGTGCCGTCCACGAGGACGAAGAAGCTCGCCTCCTCGCCTTCCATGTATTCCTCGATGACCACCTCGGCACCCGCTGCACCGAAGGCGCCGCCAAAGGCCGCATCAACGGCTTCCAGCGCCTCGGCCTCGGTCATGGCGACGGTGACGCCCTTGCCGGCGGCCAGCCCGTCGGCCTTGACGACAATGGGCGCACCTTTGCTGCGGATGTAGTCACGCGCGGGCTCGGCCTCGTCGAAGCGGGCCCAGGCGGCGGTCGGCGCCCCGCAGGCGTCGCAGATCTCCTTGGTGAAGGCCTTGGACGCTTCCAGCCGCGCCGCCGCCTGCGACGGCCCGAAGGCCGCGATCCCCGCCGCGCGCAGCGCATCCGCCACGCCCGCGGCCAGGGGCGCCTCGGGGCCGATCACCACAAGGTCGATGGCGTGCTCCTCGCAGAAGGCGACCACCGCCGCCCCATCCTCGATCGCCAGTTCGGCGCAGCGCGCAATGGCGGCGATGCCCGCATTCCCCGGCGCCACGATCAGCCGGTCGCACTTGGGGTTCTGCCGGATGGCCCAGGCCAGCGCATGTTCGCGTCCGCCGCCGCCGAGGATCAGGATGTTCATGCGCAAGACCTCCATTCTTGCGCGTGCTTGTGGCCGAAAGCCCCGCGCCGGACAAGGCGCGGTCTGGGCTTCTTCTTCGTGCAAGTATCCTTGGGTGCGGGGCAGCGCCCCGGTCCGGCGCTTGCCCCCGCGGCCCGGCCGGTCCATCTATCCCCCATGGACCTTTTCGAAGACGACGCGCCCGGCGCCGAGGCCGGCAGCAACGCCCCGCCCCTCACCGTTTCGGAGATCTCGGGCGCCGTGAAGCGCGTGATCGAGGGCGAATTCGGCCGTGTCCGCGTGAGGGGCGAGGTCGGGCGCGTGTCGCGGCCCGGTTCAGGGCATCTCTACTTCGACCTCAAGGACGACAACGCCTGCATGGCGGCCGTCTGCTGGAAGATGCAGGCCGCCCGACTGGCGCACCGCCCCGAAGAGGGGATGGAGATCATCGTCACCGGACGCCTGACCACCTTCGCCAACCAGTCCAAGTACCAGTTGATCGTCGAGCAGGTGGAACCCGCGGGCCTGGGCGCGCTGATGGCGATGCTGGAACAGCGGCGGAAGGCGCTGGCGGCCGAGGGGCTGTTCGACGCCGCTCGAAAGCAGCCCATCCCCTATCTGCCTGGCGTGATCGCGGTCGTGACCTCGCCCACGGGCGCGGTGATCCGCGACATCCTGCACCGGCTGCGCGACCGCTTTCCCAGTCGCGTGCTGATCTGGCCGGTGGCCGTGCAGGGCACTGCCTGCGCGCCGCAGGTGGCCGACGCGATCACCCGGCTGAACGCGGTACGGCCCGGCGGACCGGTGCCGCGTCCCGATCTTATCATCGTGGCGCGTGGCGGCGGCTCGGTCGAGGACCTGTGGGGCTTCAACGACGAGGCGGTGGTGCGCGCCGTCGCGGCCGGGACGATTCCGCTGATCTCGGCCGTGGGGCATGAAACCGACACGACGCTGATCGACCACGCCGCCGACCTGCGCGCGCCCACGCCGACGGCGGCGGCCGAGATGGCGGTGCCGGTGCTGGCCGACCTGTCCGCCCGGCTGTCGGAACTGCAGGCGCGGCTGCTGCGCGGCACGCGCGCTCGGCTGGACCGTTCCACCCAGCGGCTGGGCGATCTGGGACGCGGATTGGGCCGCCCGCAGGCCCTGACCGATCCGGCGCGGCAGCGGCTGGACCTGACCGCCCCCCGGCTGGAGCCCGTGCTGCGCGCTTTCACCCGCGACCGCCGCCGCAGCATCGAGGCGCTGCACCTGCCGCTGTTCGCCCTGCGCGGCTTCATGGCCGACCGCCGCGCGGGCGTGGAACGGGCAGGGCGTGCATTGGAGCAGGAGCGCCTTCGGGATCAGCAGCGCAGGCGATCGGCGCTGCCCGTGGTTCGTGCGGGTGCGGTGCGGATGTTGCAGGCGCAGGCAGCGCGGCGGCTGGAGGACATGCAGCCTCGGTTGGACAGCGCGGGCAAGCGCGCAACCACCAAGGTGGCGGAGCGTCTTTCTGCCCTGACCACGCGGCTGGACCGTGCACAGGCGAAGATCCGGCGCGAGCAGACCGAGGGGCGGTTGCGGGCGCAGGAGGCCGCGCGCCGCCTCGCCGCCCTTGCTCCCCGGCTGACGGCCGAGCGGCGGGGCCAACTGGAAGCCCTCGACCGCCTGCGCCAGACCTTGGGTCATACCGAGACCCTGCGCCGCGGCTTTGCCATCGTGCGCGGCCCTGACGGGCTGGTCACCTCGGCTGCGGCCGCGGGCAGGACAGCCGCGCTGGAACTCGAGTTCCATGACGGGCGGGTGAAGGTGCATCCCGAAGGCAATGTTCCCAGCCCGCGACGCGGCGCGAGGAAGCCGCCCGAGCAGGGCTCGCTGTTCTAAGCGCCTCAGCGCGTCTCACGCGGGCGCAGGGCCATCCAGATCAGCGTGGCCCCCGCCAGCGTCAGGAAGGGCAGCATCATCAGGTTGACCGCCGACCAGCCCTGCTGCGCGGTCCCGCCCGCGCAGCCCATCAGCGCGCCCGAGGACAGCGAGGCGAGGAACACGCCGCCGAAGACGATGGCGTCGTTGATGCCCTGCACACGGCCGCGTTCTTCCGGCGTGTGCTGCGCGGTCAGCATCGCGGTCGAGCCGATGAAGCCGAAGTTCCAGCCTAGGCCCAGCAGGATCAGCGCGAGGTAGAAATGGTCAAGCTCGACGCCGCTCAGGGCGACTGCGCCGGCCCCGGCAAGGATGACCAGACCGACTGTCACGATCCGCTCGGCCCCGAAGCGGGCGATCAGGTGGCCGGTGAAGAACGCGGGCCCGAACATGGCGATCATGTGCGCCTGCGTGACGCCGGACGCATCCGCGACGGCAAAGCCGCAGCCGACCATCGCCAGCGGCGTCGAAGTCATCACCAGGTTCATCAACGCGTAAGAAACCGTGCCGCAGATCATGGCAACGACGATGCCGGGGCTGCGAAGGATCTGCGAGAGGCTGCGCCCTCCGCCCGCGCCGCCGTGCGACTGCGGCAGGACTGGGATGCGCAGCATGGCATAGATGAAGGGCCCCAGCAGGTTCAGCCCGATGATGGCGCCAAATGTCATGGCGAAGGGGATCGCGCTTGCCTCGGCTGTCATGGTGGCGAGCTTCGGGCCGATCAGCGCCGAGACGAGGCCACCGGCCTGCACGAAGCTGATCATCTTGGGCTGCAGCGCCTCGGGTGCCGTATCGGCGGCGGCGAAGCGATAGAACCCCTGCGCCGACATCTGCGCCCCGATCAGCGTGCAGCCCAGGGTGAACAGCGCGAAGCTGCCGCGTTCCAGCCCCGCGAAGGCAATGCCCGCGCCAAGGGCCGCGACCAGCGAGGCGACGGTGAAGCCCGCGCGGCGCCCGTGCCGCGCCATGAAGCCGGACAGGAACCGCGCCGACAGGGCCGAGCCCAGCATGACCATCGACACCGGCAGGGTGGCAAAGCAGGGGTTCGGCGCGATCATCGTCCCCGCAAGCCCGGCAGTGATGAAGACCATCGACAGCTGCGCGCCCAGGATCGCCTGGGCCAGCACCAGAACGCCGACGTTCGCCCAGGCCAGGCGGCGGCTGTCGGGGGTGTCGGTGGCAAGGACGCTCATGGACGAAGGCCCGCCGCCTGCCGCGCCAGCGCCTGGATCCCTGCCCAGTCGCCCGCGCGCATCATGTCCGCAGGCGAGATCCAGCTGCCGCCGACGCAAAGGACGTTGGACAGCGCAAGGTAGTCGGGCGCGTTCGTGGCCGAGACGCCGCCCGTCGGGCAGAAGCGGATGCCCGGCAGCGGGCCTGCCAGCGCCTTGAGATAGGCAGGACCGCCTGCAGGTCCGGCAGGGAAGAACTTGAGCGTGTCAAAGCCCGCCTCGACCGCCTGCATCGCCTCGGAAGCCGTGGCGGCCCCCGGCAGCAGCGGCAGCGCGCATTCCTCGCAGGCGCCGACCAGCGTGTCGGTCAGGCCGGGAGAGACCGCGAAACGCGCCCCCGCCGTCCTGGCCCGGTGGGCGTCCTGCGTCGTAATGACCGTCCCGGCGCCCACGACTGCGCCCTCGACCTGCGCCATTGCGGCAATGGCCTCCAGCGCGGCAGGGGTGCGCAGCGTGACTTCAAGCACGGGCAGGCCGCCTGCGACGAGGCTGCGGGCCAGCGGCTCGGCCCAGGCGGCGTCCTCGATCACGATCACCGGGATGACCGGCGCCATGGCGCAGATCTCGCGGATGCGGGCGGACTGGCTTTCGGGCGTCATGGAGAAACCTTTCGGAAATCCTGCGCGACCCTGCGCCGGGCGCGCGTCCGACGCAAGGGCGGCGTCCGCCCGCCCCCGATCTCAGCCGCCGAAGCCCCGCGCCCCGCCCGTCGGGGTGCGCGCCGTCGCGCCCGCGCCGAAGCCGCCGCGCTGGGCGACCTGCGCCCGGCTCATGGGCTGCTGGCCCATGGTGGTCGGGGCGCGGTTGAAGGTGGTGGCGGGCACGCGGCCCGAGCCCGAGTTGCTGGCAAAGGTCTGGTTGCCCGAGGGCGTCGAGTAGCCGGTCGGCGTCCGCACCATCGGCTGGCTGAAGACCCCGCCGCCACGCGACAGCATCGATCCCATCATGTAGCCCACCAGCAGCGGCATGAAGCTGAAGCCCCCGCCACCCTGCTGCTGCGCCGTTGCAGGGTCGCCCGCCGCCGGATCGGCCCCGCAGGCGCCTGCGCCATGCTGTTCCTCGCAGAGCTCGCGCGATTCATAGCGGGGCGCGGTTTCCAGATGCGTCTGCTCGGCGGCGGCAAACTGGGTGCGGCAGTCTTCCTCGGTGAACCACAGCCCGTCTTCCTGGGCGGCGGCGATGCAGCTGTTCAGGTCGGGGAAGGCCTGCGCGTCCACGGCGTCATCCTCGCAGGCGGCCAGCGTCAGGACGGCGGCACCAGCCAGCAGCAGGGCCACGTGGCGCGACCGCTTTCGGCGCAGCGCGGAGGTTTCCTCGGGGCGGTCAGCAAGATCGGTCATGGCCTTACCCTTCGATGAAATGCGGCTTGAAGCGCGACAGGTTGTGGGTGATCCGCGCGCGGTCCTCGCGGACGCCCAGGCCCACGCAGTCCTCGCCCACGATCCAGGCGCCGAGGACGGGATGGAAGCCGTCGAAGTCGGGCAGCGGCGCCAGCGCCTGCACCACATGGGGGTGATGCGAATAGCTGTCGTCCGGCGCGCGATCGGTCTCGCGGCCGCCTTCGTGGATCACGACGCCCGCGCCCTCGCGCGAGAAGATGGGCTTGGTGACATGGCCACCGGCCAGCAGCGGCTCGGCCGCGGCGATGGCGGCGGCATGGGGGGTCTGCTCGCCCCGGCGCGCGGCCTCGATGTCCGCCTGGAAGAACGCCGGCAAGAGGTTCGGATGGTTGGGGAAGAGATGCCACAGCAGGGGCAGAAGCCCCTTGTTCGAGACGACGGCCTTCCATGGCGGTTCGATGAAGCGCGCGCCCGAAGGCTGGAGGTTCGGCGCAAAGTCGTCGCGCAGCATGTCCTCCCACGGATACAGCTTGAACAGCGTGCCGATCACCCGGTCCTGATCGTCCGCAAGCTGCCCCTTGTCCGTGATGCCGATGCCCGACAGGGGCGTGAAATGCGCGCCCAACCCCCCTTCGCGCGCGGCCCAGGCCAGCGCCTCGACGGTCGCATAATCCTCGGGGTTCTGCTTGTCCGCGGCGAAATGGACGTGCTCGCCCGGCGCGCAGATGGCGGCCCAGCGTTCGGCCAGCGCCTCGTGGATGCGGTTGAACTGGTCGGTGTTCGGACCAAGAACACCCGCGTCGCGGCTTTCCTCGAACCACAGCCACTGAAAGGACGCGGATTCATACAGCGAGGTCGGCGTGTCCGCGTTGTATTCCAGCAGCTTCGCCGGGCGCTTGCCGTCATAGGCCAGGTCGAAGCGGCCATAAAGCTCGGGCTCGCCGCGCGCCCAGCTGCGCTCGACGAAATCCCAGTAGGGGCGGGGGATCTCCAGCCGGGTCAGCCATTCCTCGGAGGTGACGGCATGGGCCACGGCCTGGCGACACATGGCGTGCAGCTCGGCCCCTGGCGCCTCGATGTCATCCTCGATCTGGGCAAGCGTGAAGCGATAGGCCGAGGTCTCGTCCCAGTAGGGCTCTCCTCCCATGTCGGCGAAGGTGAACCCCAGCTCGGTCGCGCGGTCGCGCCAGCCGGGCCGCTCGGGAAGGGAAAGCTTCTGCATCGTCACGTCGTTCCGCTGGTCATGGTTCCGATGTGGCAAGCGCGGGTGGGGGATGCAAGGCGGCTTCCCTGACCATCAACCCCAAGTCCCGGCACCGCCATGAAAAAACCCCGGCCGCAAAGGCCGGGGTTTGTGTCGGAGACCGCGCGCTCTTACGACCGGGCGAGGTTGCGCAGCACGTAATGCAGCACGCCGCCGTTCTTGAGGTATTCGATCTCGACCTCGGTATCGACCCGCGCCTTCAGCTGCACGGTCTTCTCGGTGCCGTCCGCGTAACGGATCGTGGCGGGCACCAGCGACAGCGGCTTGAACTCGCCCGCCAGCCCGTGGATCGAGATCACCTCGTCGCCGGTCAGGCCCAGCGACTTGCGGTTGTCGCCGCCAGTGAACTCGAAGGGGATCACGCCCATGCCGACGAGGTTCGAACGGTGGATGCGCTCGAAGCTTTCCGCGATCACGGCCTTGACGCCCAGCAGGTTGGTGCCCTTGGCCGCCCAGTCGCGCGACGAGCCCGCGCCGTATTCGACGCCGCCCACCACGATCAGCGGCACGCCCCGGTCCTTCCACGCCATCGCGGCGTCATAGATCGAGGTCTGCTGCCCGTCCGGCCCCTTGGTGTAGCCGCCTTCGACCCCGTCCAGCATCTCGTTCTTGATGCGGATGTTGGCGAAGGTGCCGCGCATCATGACTTCGTGGTTGCCGCGGCGCGAGCCGTAGCTGTTGAAGTCCGCGGGCGCGACCTGCCGGTCGCACAGATACTTGCCGGCCGGCGAGGTCGGCTTGAACGAGCCGGCGGGGCTGATGTGGTCGGTTGTGATCATGTCGCCCAGGACAGCCAGCACCCGCGCGCCCTCGATGTCCGAGATCACGCCCGGTTCCTGCGACATGCCCTGGAAGTAGGGCGGGTTCTGGATGTAGGTCGAGGTCGGCGGCCAGTCATAGGTCTCGCTGTCCGTGGTCTCGACCGCCTGCCAGCGCTCGTCGCCCTTGAAGACGTCGGCATATTTGGTCTGGAACATCTCGCGCGTGACGATCCGGTCCACGAGGTCCGAAATCTCCTGCGACGAGGGCCAGAGGTCCTTGAGGTAGACGTCGCGCCCGTCCGCCGTCCGGGCCAGCGGCTCGCGCGTGATGTCGATGTTCATGTCGCCGGCGATCGCATAGGCCACGACCAGCGGGGGCGAGGCCAGGTAGTTGGCGCGCACGTCGGGGCTGATCCGGCCCTCGAAGTTGCGGTTGCCCGACAGAACCGAGACGGCGACCAGGTCGTTCTCGTTGATGGCCTTCGAGATCGCGGGCTCCAGAGGGCCCGAGTTGCCGATGCAGGTGGTGCAGCCGAAGCCGACCAGGTTGAAGCCCAGCGCGTCCAGGTGCTCCTGCAGGCCGGCGGCCTCAAGGTACTCGGCCACGACCTGCGACCCGGGCGCGAGCGAGGTCTTGACCCAGGGCTTGCGCGACAGGCCCAGTTCGTTGGCCTTCTTGGCGACAAGCCCTGCCGCCATCAGCACATAAGGGTTCGAGGTGTTGGTGCAGGAGGTGATCGCCGCGATCACGACCGAGCCGTCATGCAGCATGTAATCCTTGCCCTCGACCTTGCCATGCGCGATGGCGCCGTCCCCGGTGGTGCCGGGAATCTCGGCCGGGGCAGGGGCGCCCCCCTCGGCCATCATCTTGACCTTCTGGGCAGCCGTCGCGGTGGGCGCGGGCGGCAGGCTAGCGATGTAGTCCTTGAAGGTCTGGGCGGCGGCATCCAGCGCGACGTGGTCCTGCGGGCGCTTGGGACCCGAGATCGCGGGCACCACGTCGCCCAGGTCGAGATGCAGCGTCGAGGTGAAGACCGGCTCGAAGCCCGGCTCGCGCCACATGCCGTTGGCGCGGGCATAGGCCTCGACCAGCGCGATGCGGTGCTCGTCCCGGCCGGTCTGGCGCAGGTAACGCAGGGTCTCGTCGTCGATCGGGAAGAAGCCGCAGGTGGCGCCGTATTCGGGGGCCATGTTGGCGATGGTCGCGCGGTCGGCCAGCGGCATGTTGTCCAGGCCTTCGCCGTAGAACTCGACGAACTTGCCGACGACCTTGTGGTCGCGCAGCATCTTGACGACCTTGAGAACGAGGTCGGTCGCGGTCACGCCCTCGCGCAGCGCGCCGGTGATCTTGAAGCCCACGACCTCGGGGATCAGCATCGAGATCGGCTGGCCCAGCATCGCGGCCTCGGCCTCGATCCCGCCGACGCCCCAGCCCAGCACGGCCAGACCGTTGACCATGGTGGTGTGGCTGTCCGTGCCGACCAGCGTGTCGGGATAGGCCACGGTCGCGCCGCCCTGGTCCGTGTCGGTCCAGACGGTCTGCGCCAGATACTCCAGATTCACCTGGTGGCAGATGCCGGTCCCCGGAGGCACCACGCGGAAGTTGTTGAACGCGCCCTGGCCCCATTTCAGGAACTGGTAGCGTTCCATGTTCCGTTCGTATTCCAGGTCCACGTTGCGCTGGAAGGCGCGGGGGTTGCCGAACTCGTCCACCATGACCGAGTGGTCGATGACCAGATCGACCGGGTTCAGCGGGTTGATCTTCTGCGCGTCGCCGCCCAGCGCCTTGATCCCGTCGCGCATCGCGGCGAGGTCAACGACCGCCGGAACGCCGGTGAAGTCCTGCATCAGCACGCGCGCCGGGCGATAGGCGATCTCGCGGTCGGACTTGCCGCCGTTCTGCGCCCAGGCCGCAAAGGCCTTGATGTCGTCCACGCTGACGGTGAAGCCACCGTCCTCGAAGCGCAGCAGGTTCTCCAGCACGACCTTCAGCGAGGCTGGCAGCCGCGAGAAATCGCCCAGGCCCGCCTCTGCGGCCGCGGGGATCGAGTAATAGGCCACGGTCTGGTCGCCGACGACCAGCTCGCGGCGGGTTCGGGCGGTATCGGTTCCGGTGACGATCGTCATGGCTTTGCTTCCTCAAGGGCTCAGGTGGCACGCAATGCCCGGATTGCCCCGACTCATCCCGCGGCGCAAGCGCAAGGATGCATCGAGACTCGCCCGGCATTTCTTTGTATGCCGTGGTATACATATCGGGTGTGCATTTCAAGGGCGAGTGCACGGATCACGGGCGCAGACAAATGCTAACGAAGCATTGATTTGGCCTAGGGTGCGCGGCTGGCCTAAGCGGAAGGCGATGACAGACACTTCGATCCTTTGCTTTCGCCCGGTGGGGCTTGCAGCGGCAATCGGCGTCGTGCTGGCCGTCCTGGCCGCGCCCTCGGGGGCGCAGGACATGGCGCCGGGGCAGGGAGTCGGGGCCGCCATTACCGCCGAGGCCGGCGTTGCGGTCATCGAGGCGCCCGAGGGCGCCGCGACCGAGCTGCCCGAAGGCGCTTTCTCGCTTGCGCCGGAACGCCAGACATTCGCCGCCCCTGAGGACAAAGCCATGGGACGTGGCCGCCGGGGGCCGATCGGCAGCCCGCCGGTGGTGGTCGAGCTTTTCACCTCGCAGGGCTGTTCGTCCTGCCCGCCGGCGGATGCGCTGATCGGGGCGATGTCGGACGAGCCGGGCGTGCTGACGCTCAGCTGGCACGTGGACTATTGGGATTACCTCGGCTGGGCCGATGTCTTCGCCCGGCCCGAGCATACCGCCCGGCAGGAGGCCTATGCCGATGCCGCGGGCGAGCGGGGCGTTTATACGCCGCAGATCATCATCGACGGGCAGGACACGCTGCTCAGCCTGCATCGCGCGGCGCTGATGGCGATGATCGACGAGCACGCGGCGCGGCCGCCCGCGATCATGGTGACGGCGGCGGCCGACGGCGAGGTCCATGTCATCGACCTCACGCCCCGGGTGGCGGTTCCCGGCGGGGTCGAGATCGCGCTGGTGCGCTATCTTCCCCACCGCTCGGTGCAGGTGAAGGCCGGCGAGAACAGGGGCCGAACCATCGATTATCGCAACATCGTGGTGGACAGCGAGTTGCTGGCCCGCTGGCCCGCGCGCGAGCCGCTGCGCCTGACCGTGCGGCCGGGGAACGACCCGGACGAGGCCTATCCCGCCGACACGCTGCACGCGATCCTGGTCCAGCAGGCGCTGGCAGGGGGCGAGCCGGGGCCGATCCTCGCGGCGGTGCGGCTGGACTGACGCTTGACCGCAGGGCGGCCTCCGCCTATCTGCGCACTCGCGCGGATGGCCGGATGACCGCGGGCGGCTTCGGCCGTTCGAGGAAAGTCCGGGCTCCATGCAGGCATGGTGCCGGGTAACGCCCGGCGGGGGCAACCCCAGGGAAAGCGCCACAGAGAACAGACCGCCTCCGCTTGCGGGGGCAAGGGTGAAACGGTGGGGCAAGAGCCCACCGCGGGACGGGCAACCGGACCGGCACGGCAAGCCCCACCAGGAGCAATGCCGAATAGGGATCGCGCGCGGGGGCAACCCCGCAGGGCTGCCTGCGCCCCAGCAGATCCGGGTTGGCAGCTAGAGCCCGTCGGCAACGGCGGGGCCAGAGGAATGGTCATCCACGGGCCGCAAGGCCCCGGACAGAACCCGGCTTACAGGCCATCCGCGCATGATTTCCAAGGAGTTTCGCGCAGATTCGGGTTGACTTGGGCCACGCTCGCCTTAAAAGGCGGGCTTCACAGATTACACGGGGTTATCGGACTGGCCACTGGCCGCCCCGAAGCAGGAGCAGGACCAATGGCGAAGCCGACGACGATCAAGATCCGTCTGAACTCGACGGCGGGCACCGGGCACTTCTATGTCACCAAGAAGAACGCCCGGACCATGACCGAGAAGATGACGGTCAACAAGTACGACCCGGTCGTGCGCAAGCACGTCGAGTACAAGGAAGGCAAGATCAAGTAAGATCTGCCTGTTCGCAAGGAAAGGAACCGCGCTTGGTGTGACCATAGCGCGGTTTTTTGTTGTTTTCGGAATGGGGACTTTGCCCCCGGCGCTTCGCGCCTCCCCCAGGATATTTCAGGACAGAAGATGATCGGCGGCCGTGCCGAGTGTGGGAAGGCGGCGGCGCGCCATGCAGGGTGGTTCCGACCTGCCAGGCGGGCTGTTGCGCATGGCAGGTCGCAGGACGACTGCGTCACTTAGCGTGACGAATCGCTGTTGTCCTGCGGCTGCAGGGCGTGGCGACCGAAGAGCGGAGCGTTCGCCACGAAGAACAGCATCGTCAGCACGATCAGCCCGACGGTTTTGAAGACGACCCAGGTGGTGTCGGACTGGGTGCGCCAGATGACCTCGTTCAACGCGGCGAGGCCGAGGCAGAACCAGATGATGCGGCGGGTCAGGATGCGCCAGCCCTCGGGCGACAGTGGAATCGCCTCGCCCAGCGCGCGGCCCAGCCAGTTGCGGCCCAGCGCCGCGCCGATGGCCAGCAGCGCGGCGAAGGTCAGGTAGATCAGCGTGGGCTTCATCTTGATGAAGCGCGGGTCGTTCAGCCAGACGGTCAGGCCGCCGAAGACGACGACCACCACCAGCGTGACCAGCTGCATCACCGACAACTCTCCCGTCCGCTTCCACAGCACGGCGTTGGCAGCGATCGTCAGCGGCACGAAGACCAGCGTGGCGAGGATCAGACCGGGATAGGTCTGGCCCCACAGCGTTACCGTCTGGTCGCGATACAGCAGGAACACCGCCAGGAAGACGATCAGCGGCCCGTAGTCGAGCGCGGCCTTGAGCTTGGGGGACATGGGCTGCCTTTTCGTTTCGGTCTCAGAAGGGCACGTTGTCCGACGCCGCATCCGATGCGGGCTGGACGTAAGCCGCCTTTATGGTCTTGAAGCCCGCCGGGAACTCGACCGTTAAGGTGTCCTCGGCGATGCCCATGACGCTGCCGGTGCCGAACTTCTGGTGAAAGACCCGATCGCCCACGGCAAAGCGCGCGGCGGGTTCGGCGTCGATCACGATGGGCGGGCGGTGCGAGGGAGCGGAGCGCACAGCTGCACGTTCCTGCATCCGCTTCCAACCGGGCGAGTTGTAGACATCGGCGCGGCTGGCGCGGTCGTGCATCGCGGATTGCGCGAAGGGCTGGCCCATGACCTGCGCTGCGGCCCCGAAGCCGCCGCCGTAAAGGCCGGGGGGCGTCAGCACCTCGACATGCTCCTCGGGCAGCTCGTCGATGAAGCGCGAGGGCAGGGACGACTGCCATTGCCCGTACATCCGACGGTTGCCGGCAAAGGTGATCGTCGCCAGTTCCTCGGCGCGGGTCAGGCCGACATAGGCGAGGCGCCGTTCCTCCTCGAGCCCCTTCAGGCCGGATTCGTCCATGCTGCGCTGGCTGGGGAAAAGGCCGTCCTCCCATCCTGGCAGGAAGACGATGGGGTATTCCAGCCCCTTGGCGGCGTGGAGGGTCATGATCGAGACCTCCTCGGCCTGCTCGCTTTCGGATGCGTCCATCACCAGCGCGACATGTTCCAGGAAGCCTTGGAGGTTGTCGAACTCCTCCAGCGCCTTGACGAGTTCCTTGAGGTTGTCGAGCCGCCCCGGCGCGTCGGGCGAGCGGTCGTTCTGCCACATCGCCGTGTAGCCGGATTCGTCGAGGATCCGCTCGGCCAGTTCGACATGGTTCACGGTGGAATCCAGCGCGTCGGCGTGCCAGCGGCCCATGAACTGCGTGAACTGCCGCAGGTTGGTCGCGCCCTTGCCCGTCAGCGCGCCCGAGGCGACCACGGCGGCGGCCCCTTCCAGCAGCGACAGGCCCTCGGCCCGCGCCTCGCGCTGGATCGTCTGGATCGCCTTGTCGCCAAGGCCGCGCTTGGGGGTGTTCACGATCCGCTCGAAGGCGAGGTCGTCGGTGGGGCTGACGGCCAGCCGGAAATAGGCCATTGCGTCGCGGATTTCCTGCCGCTCGTAGAAGCGGGGACCGCCGATCACGCGATAAGGCAGGCCGATGGTCATGAAGCGGTCCTCGAAGGCCCGCATCTGGTGCGAGGCGCGCACGAGGATGGCGATGTCGTTGAGGCTGCGCCGGCCAACGGAGTGGCGGTGGCCGCCGTGGAAGGCCTCGATCTCCTCGCCGATCCAGCGGGCCTCGGCCTCGCTGTCCCAATGGCCGATCAGGCGGACCTTCTCGCCCTTGGTGTGCTCGGTCCACAGCGTCTTGCCCAGACGCCCCTTGTTCGCCGCAATCAGTCCCGAGGCGGCGGCGAGGATATGCGGGGTGGAACGGTAGTTCTGTTCCAGCCGGATGACCTGCGCGCCGGGGAAGTCTGCCTCGAACCGCAGGATGTTGCCGACCTCGGCCCCGCGCCAGCCGTAGATCGACTGGTCGTCGTCTCCCACGCAGCAGATGTTGCGGTGCCCCTGCGCCAGAAGCCGCAGCCACAGGTACTGCGCGACGTTGGTGTCCTGATATTCGTCCACGAGGATATAGCGGAAGCGGTCCTGCCACTGCGCCAGCACATCCGGGTGCGCCTGGAAGATCATCACGCAATGCAGCAAGAGGTCGCCGAAATCGACGGCGTTCAGTTCCAAGAGCCGCCGCTGGTACTGGGCGTAGAGCTTCGCGCCCTTGCTGTCATAGGCGTGCGATTCGCCTTCCGGCACGCGCGAGGGCGAAAGCGCCCGGTTCTTCCAGTCATCGATCAGCCCGGCCAGCATCCGCGCGGGCCAGCGCTTGTCGTCGATGTTCTCGGCCGCGATCAACTGCTTCAGCAGGCGGATCTGGTCGTCGGTGTCCAGAATGGTGAAGCTGGACTTCAGGTGCACCTGCCCGTCGCCCACAAGCTCCGCATGGCGGCGCAGGATCTTGACGCTGATCGAGTGGAAGGTGCCCAGCCAGGGCATCCCCTCGACTGTCTCGCCCATAAGGCGGGCCACCCGCTCCTTCATCTCGCGCGCGGCCTTGTTGGTGAATGTCACGGCAAGGATGCGGCCGGGGGTGGCGCGGCCCTGCGTCAGCAGATGCGCGATCCGGGTGGTCAGGGCGCGGGTCTTGCCGGTGCCCGCACCTGCCAGCAGCAGGACGGGACCGTCAAGCGTTTCCACCGCCAGCCGCTGCGCCGGGTTCAGCCCGTCCAGGTAGGGCGCGGCGCGGCCCGTCATCGCCCGCTGGGAAAGGGAGGGGCGGGCGGCGGCCTCGAAGGCGTCGTGATCGTCGAACTGGCTCATGGGCTGCAACATAGAGAACGCGGGCCTTTCTGCAAAGCCCGCGTTCCCATTCCGTTCACGTTTGCGGCGATTCGATCAGCGCGACTGTCCGACGGCCTTCTCGGCCAGACGCTCGGCGGCCTCGTCCTTCTTCAGCGCCGCATCGTGCCCGGGCGCGGTCTTGACCAGCGAAACGATCACGCCCGCGGCCAGGATCAGGAAAGTCACGGTCAGCGAGATCGACGGCGGCACCTTCTCGATCCCGATCGCCTCGGCCACCAGCACCTTGCCGCCGATGAAGATCAGCAGGGCGGCCAGCGCGGGCTTGAGATAGGCGAAACGGTGCAGGATCGCGGCCAGCGCGAAATACAGCGCCCGCAGGCCCAGGATGGCGAAGATGTTCGAGGTATAGACCAGGTAGGGGTCGGTCGTGATGGCGAAGATCGCAGGCACCGAGTCGACGGCAAAGACGAGGTCGGCGAACTCGATCACGATCAGCGCCAGGAACAGCGGCGTGACGAACAGCTGCAGCTTGCCGCCACGGCCGGGCTGGCGGACGAAGAAGCGGTTGCCCACAAAGCCGTCGGTCACGCGGAGATGGCGCTGCATCCAGGCAAGGACGCGGTTCTGCGAAAGGTCGGACTCGTCCTCGTGCCCCGAGCGCAGCATCTTGATGCCGGTGAAGACCAGGAAGACCGCGAAGACCAGCAGCACCCATTCATAGCGCTGCACCAGCGCCGCGCCGAAGCCGATCATGATGGCCCGCAGGACGATCACGCCCAAGATGCCCCAGAACAGCACCCGGTGCTGCAGGTGGCGGGGGACGGCGAAGAAGCCGAAGATGGTGGCGATCACGAAGACGTTGTCCATCGCCAGCGACTTTTCCACCACGAAGCCGGTCCAGTATTCCAGGGCCGCCTGCTCGCCCAGCTGGGCCCAGACGAAGCCGCCGAAGGCAAGGCCGATGCCGATGTAGAAGGCAGAAAGAAGCAGGGACTTGCGCACGCCGATCTCGCGCTGGCCCCTGTTCAGGACGCCGAGGTCCAGCACCAGAAGCACCAGCACGAGGGCCAGGAAGATGGCCCACAACCAGACGGGTTTGCCAAGAAAGAGGGAGGTCAGCTCCATGTCGTCTCCTGCAGATATGTTGCGTGATGCGACCGACATCACGATCTGCAGAGATCGCCAGAGGGGCCCGGTCAGGCATTCAACCTAGGGCAGGCGTCGGAGCCGTCAAGGGGACGATTGCGCTTTTTCGGCCATGGGAGTATCGGCCCCGCATGGCCGACCGCAAGCTTCATCCCCGCACCCGTTCCGTCCATCACGGCATCCGCCGCAGCCAGTATGGCGAGATGGCCGAGGCCCTGTTCCTGACCCAGGGCTTTGCCTACGACACCGCCGAGCAGGCCGAGGCGCGGTTCCAGAAGGTGGGTCAGGACGAGTTCATCTATGCCCGCTACGGCAACCCGACCAGCCGGATGTTCGAGGACCGCATGGCCTCGCTGGAGGGGACCGAGGACGCATTCGCCACCGCCTCGGGCATGGCCGCCGTCAACGGTGCGCTGATGAGCATGGTGGCGCCGGGCGACCGGGTGGTTTCTTCGCGTCAGTTGTTCGGTTCTTGCCTTTATGTGTTGGATGTGCTGAAGAAATTCGGCGTGGACGTGGTGCTGGTGGACGGCACCGACCTCGATCAGTGGCGCGCGGCCGTGACGCCGGAGACGAAGGCCTGCTTCTTCGAGACGGTCTCGAATCCCGCGTTGCAGGTCATGGACATCACGGGCATCGCCGAAATCGCCCATGCGGCGGGCGCGCTGGTCGTGGCCGACAACGTCTTCGCCACCCCCGTCTTTTCCCGCGCCGTCGAGCAGGGCGCCGACGTGATCGTTTACTCCACGACCAAGCACGTCGATGGCGGCGGCCGGGCGCTGGGCGGCGTGATCTGCGGCACCCGCGACTTCGTACGCGGCGTAGCCGAGCCCTATCTCAAGCACACGGGCGGGGCGATCAGCCCCTTCAACGCCTGGATCATGCTGAACGGCCTGACCACCATGGATCTGCGCGTGCGGGCCATGGCCGACAGCGCGCTGGCCGTGGCGCGGGCGCTGGAAGGCGCAGGGCTGCCGGTGATCTATCCGGGCCTGCCCTCGCATCCCCAGCATGAGTTGGCGATCCGGCAGATGGGATCGGGCGGCACGATGGTCGCCTTTGACCTCGGCTCGCAGGACGCCGCCTTTGCCATGCTGAACCGGCTGGAACTGGTGTCGATCTCGAACAACCTGGGCGACGCCAAGTCCATCGCGACCCATCCGGCGACAACCACCCACCAGCGGCTGAGCGAGTCCGACCGCGCCACTCTGGGTATCGGACCGGGCCTGATCCGCCTGTCCGTGGGGCTTGAGCACGAGGACGACCTGATCGCCGATCTTCTGGGGGCCGTGGGCTAAGCCTCTGGCCTTTCTGGGCCGGTTCCCCATATTCGGGCCAACCCTTGCCCTGGACGCGCCCATGACCCGCAACAAGCCGTTCGTTCCCGTTTATCCCGCCCTCAGCCGGAGTTATCCGGCCGACTTCAAGGTGGACGAGCAGTATCGCGCCAGCCTGCCCGACCTGCAGAACGGCCCGGCCAGCCTGATCGTGGGGGCCCGCAAGGTCATCCAGCACGTCGGCATTTCCAACTTCCGACTGCCGATCCGCTATCGCCGCAAGGACGGGGGCGAGATCGTGCTGGAAACCAGCGTCACCGGCAGCGTCAGCCTGGATGCCGACCGCAAGGGCATCAACATGAGCCGCATCATGCGATCCTTCTACGCCCATGCGGAAAAGCAGTTCTCGCTGGGCGTGCTGGCGGCGGCGGTCAGCGACTACAAGGACCACCTCGACTCTTTCGATGCCCGGCTGCAAATGCGGCTGTCCTATCCGATGCGGGTGGACTCGCTGCGCTCGGGCCTCAGCGGCTGGCAGTATTACGACATCGCGATGGAGCTGATCGACCAGGGCGGGCAGCGCCTGAAGGTCATGCATTTCGACTATGTCTATTCCTCGACCTGCCCCTGTTCGCTGGAACTGTCCGAACATGCCCGCGAATCGCGCAGCCAGCTGGCGACCCCCCATTCGCAGCGGTCCATCGCCCGCATCTCGGCGGTGATGGAGGGCGAGGAGAAGCTGTGGTTCGAGGACATGGTGGCGCTCTGCCGCCGCGCCGTCGCGACCGAGACGCAGGTGATGGTCAAGCGCGAGGACGAGCAGGCCTTTGCCGAGCTTAATGCCGCGAACCCGATCTTCGTCGAGGATGCCGTCCGAGCCTTTGCCCATGAGCTTGAACTGGAACCCCGCGTCGGGGACTTCCGCGTGATCGCCAGCCATCAGGAATCGCTGCATTCCCACGATGCCGTCAGCCTGTTGACCGAAGGTCCGACCTTCGCGCAGGTCAGCCTCGATCCCATGACCTTCGCGGGGCTGCGGGCCTGAGGCAGCCCCGGTGGGCAAGGTTCTGTCGCCCTGCATCAGCGTCTGCAAGTTCCGGCGCGAGGGGCACTGCATCGGCTGCTCGATGACGCGCGACCAGAAATCGCTGTTCAGGAAGCTCAAGAAGGCCCGGCACAAGCGGGCCTTCATCGCCATGCTGATGAGCCAGCAGGCCGTGATGGGGCGCTATGTCCATTGGCAGGCAGAGTATCGGCGCCGCTGCGAAAAGCGGGGCGCCGATACGCCGTTCTGAAGCGGCCTAGCCTGCGGCCGGAACCTCGACCTTGTTCTTCATGCCATCCAGCACCTCGTCGCAGCGCGCGCAGGTGGCGGCGTGGTCGTGGTGGCCGACGTCGGGCAGGATCTTCCAGCAGCGCTGACATTTCTCGCCCTCGGCTTCCTCGAAGACGACGCCGATGCCGGGGACCTCGGGCAGGCGGAAGGCTTCGGCCGGGACAGGGTCAACAGTCAGGCTGATCGCGCTGGTGATGCAGACGTCGTCGAAATCGACCGAGCGAAGCGCCTTCAGCAGCGCGGCGTCTTCGACATGGACGACGGGCGCGGCCTCGAGGCTGGCGCCGATGGTCTTGTCAGCGCGCTTCACTTCCAGCGCGGCCGTCACGACCCGGCGGGCGCGGCGGATGGCGTCCCACTTGGCGGCCAGCGCCTCGTCGCGCCATGCGACGGGCGTCTCGGGGAAGTCGTGCAGGTGGACGCTGTCACCTTCGGACGGGAAGCGCGAGAGCCAGATGTCCTCGGTCGTGAAGGGCAGCATGGGCGCCAGCCACAGCGTCAGCCGGTGGAACAGCGCGTCCATGACGGTGCGGACGGCGCGGCGGCGCGGGCTGTCCGACGCGTCGCAGTAAAGCGCGTCCTTGCGGATGTCGAACCAGAAGGCCGACAGGTCCACCGTGGCAAAGTCGAACAGCGCCCGGAACACGCCCTGGAAGTCATAGGCTGTGTAGCCCTCGCGCACGCGGGCATCGAGTTCGGCCAGACGGTGCAGGACCCAGCGTTCCAGTTCCGGCATCTCGGCCGGCGCGATCCGTTCGGCATCCGAGAAACCAGCCAGCGCGCCCAGCATGAAGCGCATGGTGTTGCGCAGGCGGCGATAGGCGTCGGCGGTCCCTTTCAGGATCTCCTTCCCGATGCGCAGGTCGGCGGTATAGTCCGACTGCGCCACCCACAGGCGCAGGATGTCGGCGCCGTATTGCGCGATCACCTCCTGCGGGGCGACGGTGTTGCCCAGCGACTTGGACATCTTCATGCCCTTTTCGTCGAGCGTGAAGCCGTGGGTCAGAACCCCGCAATAGGGCGCGCGTCCTCGGGTCGCGCAGGCCTGCAGCAGCGAGGACTGGAACCAGCCGCGGTGCTGGTCCGTGCCCTCAAGATACAGGTCGGCGATGCCGTCGGGCGCGCCATCCGCGCGGTCGCGCAGCACAAAGGCATGGGTCGAGCCCGAGTCGAACCACACATCCAGCACGTCCGTGACCTGATCGTAGTCGTCGGGATTCACGATGCCGGACAGGAGCTGTTCCTTGAAACCGGAGCGATACCAAGCATCTGCCCCGTCCTTCTCGAAGACCTCGAGGATGCGCGCGTTGACCGTTTCGTTCCGCAGCAGGAAGTCGGCGTCGTCGGGCTTGGCGCCCCGCTTGGTGAAGCAGGTCAGCGGCACGCCCCAGGCGCGCTGGCGCGACAACACCCAGTCCGGGCGGTTCTCGACCATCGAGAAGATGCGGTTACGCCCTGTCTGAGGCGTCCACTGGACCAGCTGGTCGATCGAGGCCAGCGCACGGGCGCGGATCGTGTCGCCATGCTCGCCCATGCCATCGGCCAGCGGCTTGTCGATCGCCGCGAACCACTGGGGCGTGTTCCGGTAGATCAGCGGGGCCTTGGACCGCCAGGAATGCGGATAGGAGTGCTTCAGCTTGCCCTTGGCGAACAGCGCGCCCTGTCCGGCCAGCGCCTTGATGTTGCCGACGTTGGCAGGGCCTTCCTTGCCATCCGGCGTCAGGATCGCTTGGCCGCCGAAGACCGGCAGGTCGGCGCGATAGCTGCCGTCGGGCAGGACGTTGTAGGTCATGGGCAGGCCGTATTTCAGGCCCATCTGGTAGTCGTCCTCGCCATGGCTGGGCGCGGTGTGGACGAAGCCGGTGCCGGCGTCCTCGGTCACATGCTCGCCCGGCAGCAGGGGCACGTCATAGTCCCATTCGCCCGCGCCGCCTTCGATCCCGCGATAGGGATGGGCAAGGATCAGCGCGCCAAGCTCCTCGGCCGAAACATCGCGCAGGCGCTGCCATGCGTCCGCGTCCAGCTTTGCCGCCGTGAGGACTTCGGACGCCAGTTTGTCCGCCAGCAGGTAGGGGCCCGCCTTGTCGCCCGTGACCTGATACAGCCCGTAGGCGATGTCGGGGCCGAAGGCGACAGCACGGTTCTGCGGGATGGTCCAGGGCGTCGTCGTCCAGATCACCACCGAGGCGCCCAGCAGGTCCGTCCTCATGCAGCCGTCCAGCGGCGCGAAATCGCGTTGAGACGCCACGGGGAAGGCCACCCAGACCTGGTGGCTGGTGTGGTCGTGGTATTCGACCTCGGCCTCGGCCAGCGCGGTCTGTTCGACCGGCGACCACATCACGGGCTTGGACCCCTGATACAGCGAGCCGTTCATCAGAAGCTTCATGAACTCGCCCGCGATCACGGCCTCGGCGTGATAGTCCATGGTCAGGTAGGGGTCGTCCCACTTGCCGGTGATGCCGAGGCGCTTGAACTCCTCGCGCTGAATGTCCACCCAGCCCTCGGCGAAGCGGCGGCATTCCTGGCGGAACTCGACCACGTCCACGGCGTCCTTGTCGCGGCCCTGCTTTCGGTATTCCTCCTCGATCTTCCATTCGATCGGCAGGCCGTGGCAGTCCCAGCCGGGCACATAGCGCGAGTCGCGCCCCATCATCTGCTGGCTGCGGACGATGAAATCCTTCAGCACCTTGTTCAGCGCGTGGCCGATGTGCAGGTGGCCGTTGGCATAGGGAGGGCCGTCGTGCAGCACGAAGGGCTTGCGGTCCTGTCCTTCGCTGCGCAGCCGGTCATAGACGCCCAGGCGTTCCCAGCGCGCCAGCCACTCGGGCTCGCGCTGCGGAAGTCCCGCGCGCATGGGAAAGTCGGTCTCAGGAAGAAAGACGGTGTCGCGGTAGTCGGGGGTCTGGTCGGCGCTCATGGGGCGGAATCCTTGGGGCAATGCGGTCGGGCAGGCGTCATCCCGGCGGCGCGAAACCTCACGCCACCGGGCCGCTAATTCGGGATATCCGCGCCACAAAATGCATCAGCCGCGTTATAGGAACCGCGCCGCGCGGCGGCAAGCGCCCTGCGGAACCGCCGCCGCCTTGTCTTGCCCGCCCGGCTTTGCCACAAAGGGCCAAGCAGAGTGAGGCCCGTCGATGAAAGACCTTTCCGCCGCCGAGCGACGGCTGATCGCCGCCTTGGACCGCCTGGACGCCGTGGTCGAGAGCGCGACCCACCGCATGGCCACGATGCAGGCCCGGATGCCCGCGCCAAGACCCGCCGCAACTGCGCCGGCGCAGGGGGCGGACACGGGCCTTTCCCCGCAGATTGCCGCGCTGCACGATCGGCAGGCCGCGACGCTCGAGGCGATGCAGGCGCGGCTGGCCGAGGCGCATGAACGGCTCGCGGCGGCGGGCGGGCAGGCGGCGCGACTTGCCGCGGCGAATGACGAACTGGCGCAGGCCAACCGCGCGCTGATCGAGGCGACGGCCAGCCCCGAGGCTTGGGCCGAGCGCGGCGAGGCTGCGGCGATGGCTGCGCTTCAGGCCGAGGTCGAGGGGCTGCGGGCCGCGCGCGAGGCCGAGGTCGCTCAGATGGGCGAAATCCTCGACGCGCTGGACCGGATGCTGGGTGTGACCACGACTCCGCGCAGCCATTCCACCCGGACCTGGGTGCAGGCGGCCGGGGAGGGCGGGGGCGAGCCGCAGGCCCACTCCAAGCCGAACGGCGGGGAGGAGGCCGGATTGCCCGAGGACAGCTCTTCGGAGCCGATCCGCGAGCTGAGCGTCGTACGGGACGAGGACCCGCTGCCCGAGGATGAGCCTGTGCTGGATCTCGGGGCAGAGGACCAGCTGCCTCGCGCCGGTGCCACGCTCCCCAAGGCCGCCGACAGCGAAAAGGAACACCGCTGATGCCCGTCGTCGAGTTCACCATCGGCCACAAGCAGTATGAACTGTCCGCCCAGGAAGGCGAGGAGCGGCTGCTCAAGCGCGCCGCCGCCATGCTGGACACCGAAGCGCGCACGATCCTGGAACAGGCCGGACGGATGCCGGAACCGCGGCTGCTGCTGCTGGCAGGGCTGATGCTGGCCGACCGAACCTCAACGCTGGAGGACCGCCTGGCCTCGGCCGAGCGCGAATTGGGCCGGCTCAAGGCCAATCCGCCGCGTGTCGAGGTTCCGGTGATCCCGCCGCGGGTCGCCGAGGCGATGGCCGAATTGGCGGCGCGCGCCGAGTCGCTGGCTGACAAGGCGGAAGAATCTCTCTCTTCCTAAGCGCCTGCCGGGGCACAGGAAACCGCCGGACAGGACGCGGCGTTTCCCCCGGGAACGGACAGGGGGGACCGGCACATGGCATCGCGGGCGATCTGGAAGGGACAGCTTCGGCTGTCGCTGGTGTCGATCCCGGTCGAGATCCATGCCGCGACCAAGTCGGGCCGGCGCATCAGCTTCCGCCAGATCCACGGCCCCTCGGGCAAGCCGGTGAATTATGAGAAGGTTGTGCCCGGCATCGGCAAGGTCTCCTCGGACGAAATCCTCAAGGGCTATGCGCTGGGCGACAACGAATACCTGCTGATCCAGCCCGAGGAGATCGACGCGATCAAGCTCGAGACGAAGAAGACCTTCGAACTCGTGCAGTTCGTCGGCACCAACGAGATCTCTCCGCTCTACTACGACCAGCCCTATTACATCGTGCCTGCGGATGAACTGGCCGAAGATGCCTATCGCGTGGTCCGCGACGCGCTGCGCAAGTCGCAGAAGACGGGGCTCGGCCAGCTGACCCTGCACGGGCGCGAACACCTCTGCGCCGTGCGCCCCTGCGGCGACGGGCTGCTGATGGAGACGCTGTTCTACGCCGACGAGATCAAGGACGCCGAGCCCCTGTTCAACACCATCGAGGACGAGGAGGCCGACTCGGACCTGCTGACGGTGGCGACAGCCCTGATCGAGAAGAAGACCGCCCCCTTCGACGCCGCGGCCTTCCATGACAACTTCGACCGCGCGCTGCGGCAACTGATCGAGGACAAGCGCAAGGGCCGCGCGCCCCGCGTGACGGCCGGGGGCGACAAGCCCTCGTCGGACAATGTGGTGGACCTGATGCAGGCGCTGCGGGAAAGCCTGAAGGCCTCGGGCGGGAGCGCGCCCGAGAAGGAGGGCAAGCCTTCCTCTCGCGCAAAGTCCAAGTCCGAGGACGCGCCTGCGAAGGCCCGACGCCCCAGCCGCAAGGCCAGTTGATTGGCGCGGCTGGACGACTATCGCGCCCGGCGCGACCCCTCGGCCACGCCCGAGCCTTTTGACGCCGGCACGCCCTCGGGAGGCGCGCTGCGCTATTCGATGCAGAACCACGACGCCACGCGGCTGCACTGGGACCTGCGGCTGGAATGGGACGGCGTGCTGCTGAGTTGGGCCGTCACGCGCGGCCCCTCGCTTGATCCTGCGGAAAAGCGGCTGGCGGTCAGGACCGAGGATCACCCGATTCCCTATCTCACCTTCGAGGGCGTGATCCCCGGCGGCCAGTATGGCGCGGGCACGGTGATGCTGTGGGACCTAGGGCACTGGCGGCCCCTAGAAGACGCGGAGCACGGGCTTGCCAAGGGGCACCTGCGCTTTCAGCTTTACGGGCGGCGGCTGACGGGCATCTGGGATCTGGTGCGGATCAAGGGCAAGGCGTCCGAGCGGCGCGAGAACTGGCTGCTGGTCAAGGCCGAGGACGCGGCCGCTCACTGCCCTGACCCGGTGGAGCGCTACAGGACCAGCGTCTCGACCAACCGCAGCTTCGCCGAGATCACGGCCGACGTGCCTGCAAAGCCTTTCGGCCCCACCGATCCGCTGCCCTTGCCGGAATCGGCCGAGCCCATGCTCGCGCGGCTGGTCGAGGCGCCGCCCTCGGGCGAGGACTGGTTGCACGAGATCAAGATCGACGGCTATCGCGGGCTGGTCCATCTGGGGGAAGGAGGGCCGGTCATCCGCACCCGCAACGGGCTGGATTGGACGAGCCGCTTCGCCTCGCTGATCCCGGCGCTGGCGGAACTGCCGCCGCGATCCGCCCTGATCGACGGAGAGATCGTGGCGGGCGCGGGCGCCTTCGGCTTTTCCGCGCTGCAGGCGGCGATCACGGCCGGCGGGCCCTTTGGCTTCGTGGCCTTCGACCTGCTGGAACTGGAAGGCCGCGACCTGCGCGACCAGCCCTTGGTCGAGCGCCGCGCCTCGCTGGAGCGCCTGCTGGCGGGTGTCCCGCCCCTAGGGCTGGTGCAGCTGAGCGAGGCAGTGCCCGGCGATGGCGCGGCCGCCTTGGCGGCGATCTGCGCGGCGGGGGGCGAGGGGATCGTCAGCAAGCTCGCCCGCGCCCCCTATGTGCAGGGACGAGGCGACAGTTGGCGCAAGACGAAATGCGAACATCGTACGGCCATGACCGTGATCGGCTGGACGCCGTCGGAAAGCGCCGGGCGGCCCTTTGCCTCGCTGCTGCTGGCCAGTCCCGACGGGCCGGACGGCGCCCTGCGCTATCGGGGGCGCGTCGGCACCGGCTTCTCGGCGGAAACACAGGCGGAGCTTGCCGCGCTCATGCGCCCGTTGGTCCGCAAGACAGCCGCCACGCGCGTCCCGAAGGTGGAATCCCGCAGCGCAACCTGGGTCGAACCGCGTCTGGTCGCCGAAGTCCGCTATGCGGAAATGACGCGCGATGACATCCTGCGCCATGCGAGTTTTCTGGGATTGCGCGAGGACAAGATGGCGCCGACTTCGCCCACCCCCGTCATCCGTGTCGAGAAACCCACGGGCCGCAGCCTCAAGATCGCGGGCGTGACCATTACCAGCGCCGACCGCGTGGTCTTCCCCGAGGCGGGCGTGACCAAGGGCGACCTCGCCGCCTATTACGAGCGGATCGCGCCCCTGATGCTGCCTCACTGCGCCGACCGGCCTCTGGCGCTGGTGCGGCTGCCCGAAGGTATGGGGGGCGAGCGCTTCTTTCAGAAGCACGCGGGCAAGGGCTTTCCGGCCGAGATGCGCCAGACGCAGATCGAGGGCGAGGAGGAGCCCGCGATCTATGTCTCGACCCCCGCCGGCCTGGTCGCAGGCGCGCAGATGGGGGTGGTGGAATACCACATCCGGGGCACGCGGCGCGACCGCATGGACCGGCCCGACCGGCTGGTCTTCGACCTCGACCCCGACGAGGGGCTGGGCTTCGACGCGGTCAAGGCAGCGGCCTTCCAGTTCCGCGACCGGCTGGCGGCGCTGGGCCTGCCGACCTGGCCCATGGTGACGGGCGGCAAGGGTATCCATGTCGTGGCCGACCTGCGCCGAACGGCGACCTGGGAAACGGTCAAGCTGTTCGCCCGCACCTTCGCCCATCTGGTCGCGGCCGAGGAGCCTGACCGCTACGTCGCCACCATGTCCAAGGCCAAGCGCAGCGGAAAGATCTTCGTGGACTGGCTGAGGAACGAGGAACAAGCTACGGCGATTTCTCCGTTTTCCGTCCGCGCAAGGGCAGGGGCCCCGGTCGCCATGCCGCTGTCCTGGGAGGCGCTGGAGGGCGAAGGCTCGGCCAATGGTTATGACCTGCGGACAGCTGCCGAGCTTGCCGAAAGGGTGGCGCCCCAACGCGGGAAGCCGGTGTCGCTGGAGGCGGTGGCCCGGCGGCTGATCGAGGGCTAGGCTTCAGTTCCGGTCGGCCGAGTCCATCCAGATCGTCACCGGTCCGTCGTTGACCAGCGAGACCTTCATGTCGGCCCCGAACTCGCCCGTCTCGACGGGCAGCCCTTGGGCACGCAGCGCCGCGGCAAAGGCCAGATACAGCCGCTCGCCCTCGTCGGGCAGGGCGGCAGTGGAAAAGCCGGGGCGATTGCCGGTGCGGGTGTCGGCGGCCAGGGTGAACTGGCTGACGACCAGCGCAGCGCCGCCGATGTCCTGGACCGAGCGGTTCATCCGGCCCTGGTCGTCGCGGAAGATGCGCAGCCGCGCGACCCGGCCCGCCAAACGTTCGGCGGTGGCCTGGTCATCGCCGCCCATGGCGCAGACCAGCACAAGAAGGCCCGCGCCGATGCGGCCTGTCGGGCGGCCCTCGACCGTGACCTCGGCCTGCGACACGCGCTGGATCAGGACCCGCATGGCCGTCTCAGCGCAGCATGATGCCGAGAACGACAGCCATCAGCCCCAGCATCGAGGCCGCGAGCGCCGCCATGTTCACCGCCACCACCCGCTGCATGGTGGCCCGCATGGCGGCATCGTCCTGCCGCGCGCGCTTGGCCCGCGCGACGGCCGCGATGCACCAGACGATGCCCGCCAGTCCCAGCGCCGTCAGAGCCGCGCCGCCCCAGATCAGGATGTCGTGGATGGTCATGGCGCCCCCGTCAGTCCTCAAGCCCTGCCGGCCTAGCGGCGATTGCGCGTCCGGGCAAGACGGCCTATTGCAGCGCCTCATTCTCCGCCGGCGAAGGACAGCGACATGAGCGACGATCAGGCCTATGGCATCGCAGCCGGAGAGCTGCGCCAGTTCATCGAACAGTATGAACAGCTCGACGCCGAGAAGAAGGACGTGGCCGAGCGCCAGAAGGAACTGATGGCCGAGGCGAAGGCCCGGGGCTACGACACCAAGGTGATGCGCAGGATCGTGGCGCTGCGGAAGCGCGACAAGGACGATGTCGCCGAGGAAGAAGCGATCTTGGAAATGTACAAGAGCGCGCTGGGGATGGCCTGAGGGCATAGATGCTCGGGCAGCGGCCGGAGCGTCTGCCGAAGGGTTGGAGCCGGGGGTTTTCCACCCCCGCACCCCCGGAGGATATTTGAGCAAAGAAGAAAGCGGGCCTTGTGGCGGCTGCCAGTCGTGCCTTGCAAGGTCAGGTCCTTGGACTTGCCCGCGCCGGTCAGGGGCTGAGGAACTCGACCCCCGGCAGGGCGGCGATCAGGGCGACGTCCTCCTCGTAGGCGTCGGTGATCTCGTCCACCAGGTCCTGCGTCCAGCCCGGCGCGGTGATCTCCTGGCGGACGGCCTCGGGCCTAGCGTGGCGTCCCAGCATTTCGGCGAAGATCGCCCGGCGGGCGTCGACCGTCAGGCGGCCGGATTTCGTCAGCGCCTCCTTCAGCTCCGCCATGCCCTCGGGCGGCAGCAGGTCGCCCAGCACGGCGAGGCCTGATTTCAGTGGCACTTCGGCGGGCATCCGCGCGATGCGGCGCACCGCCTCGGGCCAGATCAGCGGCGTGTCCTCGTAGCACCAGACGATGACCCGGCGGCCCTGCATTGCCTCGACGATGCGCTGCATGGCGGGACCCCAGCGCAACTGGCGCGGGTCGCAGTTGCCCAGCACGCGCTCAAACGAGGGGTCGGGCATCCGCGAGACGAGATGCGGGATCTGCAGCGCCGGGTTCTGGATCGCCAGCGAGACCTCGACCTCGGCCGAGGGGAACAGCGCGGCCACCGCCCGCATCCGCGCGCCCGCCTGCGGGAAGAGGCCGCTGTCGGACAGGCAGCGCACCGGCGCCCCGATCAGCGAGGCCTGCGACAGCACCATCCGCTGGACGTTGTCGGCCTCGAGCAGGGCGTCGTAGATGACGTCCTCCATCTCGGGCGAGGCCTCGCCACCCTTGAGCGAACTCAGCGCCTCGTCCAGCACGCCCTTGTAGCGGCCGGGAGGCACGACCTCGACCCCGTTGGCCAGCAGCCAGTCGCGGTTTTCCATCAGCGTGCGGATCATCCGCTCGGGCTCGGTGCCGTGGGTGCCGAAATGGATGGCGACCTGCATGGGCCAGACCTCATCTTTGCTGCCGACCTGTCCCGTCGCCTTGTGTGCACACAGGGTCAAGGGGTTGCGAGGGAGGGGGGGCAGAAAAACTTGCAAGGGATGCGCGGCAGTCTAGTGCCGCGCTTGCGCCATCGTGGGCGTGCGCGTATCTGGAAGCGCAGGCCGGTTTAGCTCAGTGGTAGAGCGTCTGATTTGTAATCAGGGGGTCGGGGGTTCAAATCCCTCAACCGGCACCAGTCACCCGCCCCAGCTGCGTTCCACCAGCGACAGCCAGTTTCTCCAGGCGATCTTCTCGACCAGTTCACGGCCATAGCCATGGGCCAGCAGGGCATCGGTCAGCCGGGGCAGGGCTGCGGCGTCGGACAGGTCGGCGGGCATCACGGCTCCGTCGAAGTCCGAACCCAGCGCCACGCCGTCCTCGCCCAGGATTGCCAGCATGTGGTCGAGATGGCGCAGAAGGATGTCGAAGCCGCGGAACTGTTCACGGCGCCCATCGGGGGCCAGGAAGCCTGTGTTGAAGTTCAGGCCGACCACGCCGCCCGTGCCAGCGATCCGGCGCAACTGGCGGTCGGTCAGGTTGCGGGAGCTTTCGCAGATCGCATGGGCGCCTGAATGGGTCGCGACCAGCGGCGCGTCGGTCAGCCTGGCCACGTCGTCGCAGCCCTTCTCGTTCAGGTGCGACAGGTCGATGATGATTCGCAGCGCGTTGCATTCGCGGACCAGCGCCTTGCCCCGGTCGGTCAGCCCCTCGCCACGGTCCGGGGAAGACGGGAAGGCGAAGGGCACGCCGTGACCGTAGGCCGTCGGCCGTGACCAGACGAAGCCCATCGAGCGCAGGCCCATCGCGTGCCACAGGTGCAGCGCATCCAGATCGGCCAGCGGCTCGGCCCCCTCCATGTGCAGGATGGCAGCGACGTGGCCCGCGTCCATCGCCGCACGAATGTCGGCGGCGCTGCGGCAGACCGAAAGCGTGCCGGTCCGTTCCAGGGCAAACAGCGCCGAGGCCTGCGCGAAGGCCATCGGCAGGGCCTGGTCGCAGGCGACCTCGGGCGGAAGGGGCAGGTCGAAGGGCGGGTTTTCCTTCTGGCGCAGCAGTTCGGCCACGTCGCCGGTTTCAGCGTCGGGCACCCACATGGCGAAGAAGCCGCCGACCATGCCGCCCGCGCGCAGCCGGGGCAGGTCCATGTGGCCAGTGCCGTCCCCTTCGGTCCAGAGCCGACCGGCTTCGGGGCCTGCGGCCACCGCACGTTGCAGGAAGTCGTTGTGTCCGTCGAATACGGGGATCATGCGGGCCGGGTCCCAAGGCTGTGTCTGGCGGGGCACGAAGACCACCACGGCGGCAGGGATGCAAGCCGCGCCATGAGGATTGCCCCTTGGGCTTGCCCTGAAGGCGGGTGCATGCGACCCAAGGATGAGGGAGCTTGCAGCGGGGACGGCATGGCGGGACGCATCATCACCGTGGCGCAGCAGAAGGGCGGCTCGGGCAAGACGACGCTGACCGCGAATCTCGCCGTCGCCCTGCGGCGCAAGGGATTCACTGTCGCGGTGCTGGACACCGACCCGCAGGGCAGCCTCGGCCGCTGGTTCATGGAGCGGCTGCAGGCGGTGGGCGAGGACGGAGGGCTCGAGTTCTCGACCTCGTCGGCTTGGGGCGCGAGCTACGAGGGCGAAAAGCTCAAGCGGCGCTTCGACGTGGTGCTGATCGATACGCCGCCCAAGATCGAAAGCGATCTGCGCCCTGCGCTGCGCGTGGCCGACCTGGTGCTGGTCCCTGTCGCCTCAAGCCAGGTGGACCTGTGGGCGACCGAGGGCGTGCTGGACCTTGCCGCGCGCGAGAAGCGCCCCGTGATGATCGTCCTGAACCGGACACGCCCGAACACGCGCCTGGGCGCCGAGGTCGCGGCCGGGGCGGCCGCCTTGGGCGTGGACGTGGCCCGGGCGCAATTGGCCCATCGCGTGGCTTATGCCGAAAGCCTGGGGCGCGGCGGTGCGGTTGCCGAGGGTCCCTCCGGCCCCGGACGGGACGAGATCACCGCGCTTGCCGACGAGATCATGGCGCAGGCCGGCATCGAGGGCGCGGCGACCATCCGCTAGCTGTAGCGCCAGGGGCTGGTCAGCCCCGCCGCTTGCTGCGCTTGTTGCCGCCTCGCTGCCCGGCACGACCGGCAGTCGAGCGGCCCTGGGCACGGACGGCGGCCTCGGCCGCTTCCTCGACGGCTGTCTGCCGGGCCAGCGGGTCGTCGGACACGACCAGCTCGACCGCCTCCAGCCGCTTGACCTCGTCGCGCAGGCGGGCGGCTTCCTCGAACTCGAGGTTTTCGGCGGCCTTGCGCATCTGCGTGCGCAGCGCGTCCAGATGCGCCTGCAAGTTCGATCCGACCAAGGGCTTGTCCACCTTGGTCGTGATCCGCGACTGGTCGGTGTCGCCCTGCCACAGTCCGGCCAGCACGTCGTCCACGTTCTTGCGGACGGTCTGCGGAGTAATGCCATGCGCCTCGTTATAGGCCTGCTGCTTGGCGCGGCGGCGTTCCGTTTCGCGCATGGCGCGTTCCATGCTGCCGGTGATGCGGTCGGCATACATGATGACGCGGCCGTCGACATTCCGGGCAGCGCGGCCGATGGTCTGGATCAATGAGGTCTCTGATCGCAGAAAGCCCTCCTTGTCGGCGTCAAGGATCGCGACAAGGCCGCATTCAGGAATATCAAGGCCTTCGCGCAGCAAGTTGATGCCGACCAGGACATCATAGGCCCCCAGCCGCAGGTCGCGCAGGATCTCGATCCGCTCGATCGTGTCGATGTCGCTGTGCATGTAGCGGACGCGGATGCCCTGTTCGTGCAGGTATTCGGTAAGGTCCTCGGCCATGCGCTTGGTGAGCGTCGTGACCAGCGTGCGATAGCCCTGCTTCGAGACATGGCGCACCTCGTCCAGCAGGTCGTCCACCTGCGTTTCGACCGGGCGGATCTCGATCACCGGGTCCAGCAGGCCCGTCGGGCGGATCACCTGCTCGGTGAAGACGCCGCCGCTCTGGTCCAGTTCCCATTGGCCCGGCGTGGCTGACACGAAGACCGATTGCGGGCGCATGGCGTCCCATTCCTCGAACTTCAAGGGGCGGTTGTCCATGCAGGAAGGCAGGCGGAACCCGAACTCGGCCAGCGTGAACTTGCGCCGGAAGTCGCCTCGATACATGCCGCCGATCTGCGGCACGCTGACGTGGCTTTCGTCGGCGAAGACGATGGCATTGTCGGGGATGAACTCGAACAGCGTCGGCGGCGGCTCGCCCGGCGCACGGCCGGTCAGGTAGCGCGAGTAGTTCTCGATCCCGTTGCAGACGCCGGTCGCCTCGAGCATCTCGATGTCGAAGTTCGTGCGCTGTTCCAAACGCTGCGCTTCCAGCAGCTTGCCCTCATCGGTCAGCTGTTGAAGCCGTGCCTGAAGTTCGGAGCGTATCCCCTTGATCGCC
This sequence comes from Paracoccus niistensis, assembly GCF_042432925.1. Taxonomy (NCBI): domain Bacteria; kingdom Pseudomonadati; phylum Pseudomonadota; class Alphaproteobacteria; order Rhodobacterales; family Paracoccaceae; genus Paracoccus; species Paracoccus niistensis. The sequence continues at coordinate 209,794 of NZ_JBHLWE010000047.1, forward strand.
TGCTGCAATGTCGGGCGGGGGGTGACGTAGTGGCTGTTGGCATAGATGCGGATCTGCTTGTAGTCGCCCTCACGTGCGCCGGTCAGGGGGTCGAACTCGATGATCGCCTCAAGCTCGTTTCCGAAGAAGCTGAACCGCCAGGCGCGGTCTTCCAGGTGGGCGGGCCAGACCTCGACCACATCGCCGCGCACCCGGAAGGCGCCGCGCTGGAAGGCCGTGTCCAGCCGCTTGTACTGCTGCGCCACCAGTTCGTTGATGAAGCCGCGCTGGTCGTAAGACTGCCCCACGATCATGTCCTGCGTCATGGCCGAGTAGGTCTCGACCGAGCCGATGCCGTAGATGCAGCTGACCGAGGCCACGATGATGACGTCGTCGCGTTCCAGCAGGGCGCGGGTCGCCGAGTGGCGCATCCGGTCGATGGCCTCGTTGATCTGCGATTCCTTCTCGATATAGGTGTCGCTGCGGGGGACGTAGGCCTCGGGCTGGTAGTAGTCGTAGTAGCTGACGAAGTACTCGACCGCGTTGTCGGGAAAGAAGCCCTTGAACTCGCCGTAAAGCTGCGCGGCCAGCGTCTTGTTGGGGGCGAGGATGATCGCCGGGCGCTGGGTTTCCTCGATCACCTTGGCCATGGTGTAGGTCTTGCCGGTGCCCGTTGCGCCCAGCAGCACCTGGTCCCGCTCGCCGTTCAGGACGCCCTGCGAAAGCTCGGCGATGGCGGTGGGCTGGTCGCCTGCGGGGGAAAACTCGCTTTGCATCACGAAGCGCTTGCCGCCTTCCAGCTTCGCCCGCCGCTGGGGCTGCAGCAGCATGGGCATCGGGGCGTTCGTGTTGTTGTGGGCCATGACGATCCTGGGGGTAGGGGCGATCACGGAACATGGGGCGAGGCCCTGTCCGCTTCAAGGCAGAGGGCCGCCCCGGAAGGCGGCCCCCGCGTGGTCCCGGCGCAGGCGTCAGCTTTCCAGTTCAAGCACCGCGCAGGCGATGCGGTCCCCCGCATTCCCCGAAGGCTGCGAGGTGTAATCGTCCACATCGGCATGGATGATCACGGCCGAGCCGTTGTCGTCCATGATCTGGTCCATCAGCACGCCCGGCAGGAAATATTCGGTATGCAGCGCGCCTGCGGCGCCCATGGTGATGTTGGGCAGGTCGCCGGGATGCGGGCCACTTGCCGAATGCACGCCATGTTCCTTGTCGCCCGGAAGATGGCCACCGGCGCTTTCGAAGGTCGGACCCTCGCAGACGCCGTTCTCGTGGATGTGGATCGCGCGCTGGGCACCTGCAGGCAAGGCGCCTTCGGCCACGTCGAGCACGAAATGCATCACGCCCGACTCGGTTTCCGTGACAAGAACGGTGCCCATGTCGCCGCCCTCGGCATTGCGCAGGACCCCGCCTGCCTGCCGAAGCTGGCCCGTGCCGGAGGCCGCTGCGCCCTGAGCCGCCGATCCCGAAGCCGCCTGGCCCGAGGCGCCCCCTGCCTGGCCCGAGGTGTCGTTTCCACCGGTGTCGGTTGTTGTCGCCCCTCCGGCGGATTGCCCGGCGGTGGTCGCGGCGGGCGAGGCGTTCTCGATCGGCGCGGCCTGCCCGGCTGCGGCATCGGCAGGCTGCGCCGTCTGCGCATGGCCTCCAAAGGGAACCAAGGCCAGTGCCGCGCCCAGCATCAGCACGCCAAGGGCTTGAGGATGAGGCAGGGCGCGGGTTTCTGCGCGGGAACGGGTCATCGAGGATTCTCCTGTCTGTCCTTGCGCCGGGTCAACGCCTCGGACCGCCGCGCCGTTCCCCTAGGGCGGCTTGATCGCGGCCGCGACCTGCGCCAAAAGAGGCCAGCTTGCGTCAAGCCGCCGAAGGGGAACCCATGCGCGTCCGCATCTATCAGCCGTCCCGCAATGCCATGCAGTCCGGCGTCGCCCGCAGCAAGGGCTGGGTGCTCGAGTTCGCTCGCGAGGATCATCCGTCGCTCGACCCGCTGATGGGATGGACCACCTCGGACGACACCCAGGCCCAGGTGCGCCTGCGCTTCGACACCCGCGCCGAAGCCGAGGCCTATGCGAAGGCCAAGGGGTTGGACTACATCGTGACCGAGCCCAAGCCCCGCGCGCCCAATATCCGTCCGCGCGGCTATGGCGAGAACTTCGCTACCGACCGCCGCCTGCCGTGGACGCACTGAGACACCAGGGGACGGTCGCAATCACGGCCGAAAGCCCGCTGTCGCCGGATCTCGACCTGCTGTTTGCGCGGCATGTGCAGGCGATGCATGCCGATACGCCGCCCGAATCGATCCACATGCTGCCGCGCGAGGATCTCGTCTCGCCCCGCATCACTTTCCTGGTGATGCGCAAGGGGGGCGAGCCGGTCGGCATGGGCGCCCTGAAGCGGCTGTCCGGGGATCACGGCGAGATCAAGTCGATGCATGTCCTGTCCGAGCGCCGGGGGCAGGGTCTGTCGCGCCTGATGCTTGAAGCTCTGGTTGCCCAGGCGCGCGACAGCGGCATGACGCGCCTGTCGCTGGAAACAGGCGCGCAGGACAGCTTCCGCGCCGCCCGCGCGCTATATGCAGGGGCGGGCTTCGCGGAATGCGGCCCGTTCGAGGGCTATGGCCCCGACCCGAACAGCGTCTTCATGAGCCGACCGCTCTAGCTTCCGCCTTGCGTCGCTGCCCGCTTTGCCGCAATCACGGGGCTGCGCGGCCCCGTAGCTCAACTGGATAGAGCAGGGACCTTCTAAGTCCAAGGTTGGGGGTTCGAGCCCTCCCGGGGTCGCCAGCGCGCCGCCGCTGCAAGGTTGAAAAAGCCTGCCGAGGTGCTAGCGTCCTCCGAAATGTGACCGGGACGGCCCTGCCTTGGTGGCTGTCACCGAACCGCGGAGGAACCGGGTGACGGATGCCGAGCGCTTTCAGCCCTCCGGTCTTGCCGGAGCCATCGAGTTCATCAGGCTGGAAGAAACGCTGCGGGACTTCGCCGAAGGCGAAACCTTCGTCTTCGTGGTCAACAAGGGGAACTGGGGCGACGGGCTGATCCGCTATGCGACCGAGCGGTTCTTCCGGCAGAACGGCTTCCGCTATGTCAGCATCCCCGTGGCCAGCGCCGTGTCGCTGTCGGCCGAGGAACTGCGGGAGGCTTCCTCCAGCGCGAAAGTGCGGATGGTCTACAGCGGCGGCGGGGCCTTCCTGAACAAGTATCACATGCACCGCCGCATCCCCGCCCTGGTCGAGCGGTCCGAACGCATCCTCGTGCTGCCCCATACCTACGCGGTTCCCCGGCGCAAGCTGGGCTTTCGAAGGTCCGACATCCTGTTCCGCCGCGACGAAAGCGGCTCCAAGGAATTCGCGCCCAAGTCCGTGTTCTGTCACGACATGGCGCTGAGCCTCGGGCGGATCGCGTGTCAGGGCAACGGTTCGGGCACCGGCTTTTTCTTCCGGCGCGACGTCGAGAAGGTCGAGGGGATGGCGCTTCCCCCGGGCAACCGGGACATCTCGGCCGAGGGGACGGAAAGCACCCCGATGGCGGCCTTCCTGGAGGCCATCGCGCGCTTCGAGACGATCCACACGAACCGCCTGCATGTCTCGATCGCCGCCGCGATGATGGGGCGGCGGGTGCATCTTTACGCCAATTCCTACTTCAAGAACCGGTCGATCTATGAGGCTTCCCTGAAGCAAGCCTTCCCGAATGTGACCTTTTCCCAAGCCTACAGCCCGTCCGCTGCCGAGCTTCCGACCGCGAGTGCATCATGAAGCCGATCGCCATTCTGACGATGGTTTATGACGACGACATCTACCTGAAGATCTGGCTGGCCTATTGGGAACGCTTCGTTCCGCGCAGCAACCTTTATGTCCTGATCCACGCCAATCACGACCATTACGAAGAGATGGCGAGGGGCTGCAACACGATCCGCATCGCGCGCCCTCAGGTACACGTGGATCTCGAGGTGGACCGCTGGCGCATGCTGTCCAGCCTGGCCTCCAGCCTGACCTTCATGTTCGAGCGGGTGATCTACACGGACGTGGACGAGATCATCGCGCTGGACCCGAAGAACGGCAGCGATCCGGTCGAGCATGTCCTGAACAGGACCGAGGCGGTGATCTCTCCCTACGGCGTCGACGTGGTCGAGCCCGCGGAACTGGACCTGCCGCCCATCGACCTGTCACGGCCGATCCTGTCGCAGCGCAGCTTCGTCTGCTCGAGCGCGCCTTATTCCAAGCCCTGCATCACGTCCGAGCCGATCATCTGGAGCAAGGGCGGACATTACTCGGACAAGCGCGAGGTCTTTTTGTCCGAAGACCTTGTCCTGTTCCATCTGCGGCTGTTCGACAGGGGGGTCTACCAGGAACGCTCGGCCAACCGCAGGGCGATGGTCACCGATCCCGGAACCGGCAAGGTCATCGAGGGCCTGGGGGGACCGAGCTGGCAGCGCACCAACGAGTTCGAGCGTTATGCAATCAAGGCGTCCGAGCCGATGAGGAAGATCCGTTTCAGGAAGGATCGCGCCAAGTGGCTGTCCTCGGCAAGTCAGGATGAGCAGGGCTTCTGGAAGCGGAAAGGCTGGCTTCGCAAGGAGCTTCACCGCATTCCCGAGCGCTTCGAGACGGTCTTCTGAAGCCGGGCGGCAAGCAATGAAAAAGGGCCGGCGCTGGGCCGGCCCTTTTCCGTCGATCAGGCTGGGATCACTCCTGCTGGCCCATGAAGCTCAGCAGGAAGGTGAACAGGTTCAGGAAGTCCAGGTACAGCGTCAGCGCACCCATGATCGCCGACTTGCCCAGGAAGTCGGCGTCCGAGTTCGCCAGCTCCAGGTAGGTGTTCTTGATGTTCTGGGTGTCATAGGCGGTCAGGCCGGCGAAGATCAGCACGCCGATCACCGAGATGGCGAAGTTCACCGCGCTGGAGCCCACGAAGAGGTTGACCAGCATCGCGACGATCAGGCCGATCAGACCGATCATCAGGAAGCGGCCCATCGCGCTCAGGTCGCGCTTGGTCGTGTAGCCGTAAAGCGACAGGCCCGCGAAGCCCGCGGCGGTCGCCACGAAGGTCATGGCGATCGAGCTGCCGGTATAGCGCAGGAAAATCGAGCTGACGGACGCGCCCATTGCCGCGGCGAAGGCGTAGAACAGCAGGGTCGCGCCCTGGGTCGACAGCCGGTTCAGCGCCGCGCCGAAGGCGAAGACCATCACCAGCGGCAGCAGCATGATGACCCAGCGCACCGGCGTCGTGTAGATCACGCGTCCGAACTCGGTCCAAGCGCCCGGGCCCCCGGCCATCTGCGCAAAGCTCCAGGCCACGACGGCCGTGACCAGCATGCCCACGGTCATCAGGCCGTAGACCTTGTTCATGTAGGCCCGAAGGCCCTCGTCATAGACCGCAGCACGGTTGGCCGTCGTGGCCGGGCGGCGGATCGTGTTGTAGTCGACCATCAGTGTTCCCTCTTGGACGGTCCGGCAGGGGCCGGTCCTCGTTTGCGGAATATCGTAACTCTGCCCCTTTTTATCAACCGTCGGGTGGACTTTCGGACCGGATTTCCAAGACCTTGACATGTTCTTGAACTGGGAGCGCCTATCCGGCGGCGGCCTCGGGTGTCATGGTCAGGATTACCTTTCCCACGGCCTTGCGGCTGCGCAGCAGTTCATACCCTTGGGACGCCTGTTCCAACGGAAGGACCGCGCCGGCGGTGGGGCGAAGCCGTCCCGCCGCGTGCAGCGCGAACAGCGCCCGCAGGCTGTCCTGCATGGCCGCCCGGTCCAGCTTGCGGTAGCCGCCCCAGTAGAAGCCGAGGATCGAGATGTTCTTGACCAGCGCATGGTTCAGCGGCAGCGCCGGGGGACGCCCGCCTGCAAAGCCGATCACCAGGTGCCGCCCGCCTGTCCGAAGCGCGCCGAAAGCCGCCAGCCCCGGCGCGTCGCCGACCGCGTCATAGACCACGTCCACGCCGCCCAGGGCGCGCAGGGCGGCGCGCAGGTCCTCGCATTCGGCGCTGTCGATCGTCTCGGTGGCGCCGGCCTCGCGCGCGGCAGCCAGCTTGTCCGCGCCCCTGGCGACCGCGATCACGCGCGCGCCCAGAACGGCGCCGATCTCGACTGCCGTCAGGCCCACGCCGCCGCCCGCGCCCAGCACTGCCAGGGTTTCGCCCGCGCGCAGCCGGGCAGGGCCGGTCAGCGCCAGGTGGCTGGTGCCATAGGCGACCTGGAAGCCTGCCGCGTCGCACCAGGACATGCTGTCGGGAACCGGGATGCAGTCCTCGGCCGAAAAGACGCCGTGATCGGCCAGCGTTCCCTGCGCCGCGACCGCGACCCGGGCGCCTATAGGCAGGTCCACGCCCGGCCCTGCGGCGACGACCTCGCCCGCGCCTTCAAGCCCCGCGACAAAGGGCGTGGGGGGCGTATCCTGATAGCGTCCTTCGGTCATCAGCAGGTCGGCGAAGTTCAGCGCCGCCGCGTGAAGGCGAACCGCAACCTCTCCGGGACCGGGGTCGCGCGGCCCCGCCCGACCCATCCGGGGCGGTGCCCCCGGCTCGGCGATCTCGATGATTCGGCTCATGCTTTCCACCTCTTGCGGCCTCCGGAGACAATTAGGGTTAAACGCCCGCTCCGGACCTATCTTTTTGGACATAATCGGCCGTTTTCCTGCTGATAATCCTCGCTGATTGCGTTTGCCTGCGCTAGTGCAAGGATAGATTGTGTGAGGTTAACGATGAAGCATGTTGTCGATGTACACGTCGGACAGAGGATTCGGCACCGGCGCTGGACTGTCGGAATGACTCAGCAGCAGCTGGCCGATGCTGTCGGCATCAAGTTCCAGCAGATCCAGAAGTACGAAACGGGGATGAACCGCGTCTCGGCTTCGCGGCTGTGGGACATCGCCGCCGCGCTGGACGTTCCTGTCTCGTTCTTCTTCGAGGGTCTGGGCGACCAGGCGCATGACGCCGAGGTGGATCTGCTGGGTGACAAGGAGGCACTGCAACTGGTGCGCGCCTATTACGCGATGCCCGAGCCGCAGCGCCGCCAGATCTTTGAATTGGCCCGGGTCCTGTCCGAAGCCGCCTGACGGCAACGGGCGCGCGCGCTGGCCTTGACGCGCGCGCCCGGCTAAGGCTGGCTTGACGCCGCACCAATGCGGCCCAAGCCGAGTGTGCCGATGCCGACCCTTTCCCCTGCACGGATCGCGGATGCGGATCTTGCCGCCATCCGGGAAACCGCCGCCGCCCTGGCCGATGCTGCGCGGATCGAGACGCTGAGGCATTTCCGCAGCCCTCTGCTTGCGCCCGACAACAAGGCGGCGTCCGGCTTTGATCCCGTGACCGAGGCCGACCGCGCCTGCGAGCGCGTCATGCGCGCGATCCTGGCCCAGCGACGGCCCCATGACGCCATTCTCGGCGAGGAATACGGGCCCACGCCCGGCACCACCGGCCTGACCTGGGTGCTGGACCCTATTGACGGCACCCGCGCCTATCTGTGCGGGGCGCCGACCTGGGGCGTGCTGATCGGGGTGACGGACGCGCAAGGGGCGGCTTACGGCCTGATCGACCAGCCCTGGACCGGCGAGCGGTTCGAGGGCGGCCCCGGTGTCAGCAGCGTGACGGCCCCGCAGGGAAGCCGCGAACTCTCCGTGCGCCGGGGCGTCGCCCTGGCGCAGGCCACGCTGATGACGACCTACCCGGAGGTCGGCGGCCCCGACGACACCGTCGCCTTCCGCCGCGTGGCGGATGCGGTTCGTCTCACGCGCTATGGCTTTGACTGCTATGCCTATGCTCTGCTGGCGCTGGGGCAGGTGGACCTGGTGATCGAGGCGGGCCTGCAGCCCTATGATGTCGTGGCGCCCATTGCCGTCGTCGAGGCCGCGGGCGGCATCGTCACCGACTGGACCGGCGGCCCGGCCCATGCGGGTGGGCGCGTGATCGCCGCCGCCACGCCCGAGCTTCACGCACAGGCCCTGACGCTGCTGGCGGGCTGAGGCTTCCCGGCCCGGTTGCCGCCTCGGCGCGCCGGGCCTATGGTCGCGGCGCGCAAGCCAAAGGCAGGTGTCCCATGACCGAAATCCGCCCCGAACCCGAAGCGGGCGACGACGACTTCGTCCCCAGCCGGATCCTCGTGGCGGAGATTGCCGAAGCCATTGACGAGGACAACGGCGCGCGCCTGCACGCGCTGCTGGACCCGCTGCACGGCGCCGACATCGCCGACCTGATCGAGCAACTGACGCCCCAGCGCCGCCAGCGCCTCGTGCGGCTTTATTCCGGAGAGTTCGACGCCGAGATCATCTCGGAAATCGACGAATCCATCCGCGAGGAGGTGATCGAGCAGCTTCCCGCCGAGGTGCTGGCCGACGCCGTGCGCGAGATGGACAGCGACGACGTCGTGGACCTGGTCGAGGACATGGAGGGCCCCGGGCGCGAGACGATTCTGTCGGCGCTGGACCAGTCCGACCGCGCCGCCGTCGAACAGTCGCTGAACTGGCCCGAACATTCCGCCGGCCGCCTGATGCAGTCCGAAGTGGTCGCCGCCCCCGAGCACTGGACCGTGGGCGAGGCCATCGACTACCTGCGATCCGAGGACTGGCTGCCCGACCAGTTCTACCACATGATCCTGGTCGATCCGCGACGTCATCCGGTGGGCTATGTGACGCTGGGCCGGCTGCTGTCATCGCAGCGCGGAACCCGCCTGCGCGACATCACCGAGGACAGCTTCCGCACCATCTCGGCCCGGCAGGACGAGGGCGACGTCGCCTATGCCTTCAACAAGTACCACATCATCTCGGCTCCTGTGGTGGATGATCACGACAGGCTGGTGGGCGTCATCACCATCGACGACGCCATGACCGTCCTGGACGAAGAACATGAAGAGGACATGCTGCGCCTGTCGGGCGTCAACACCGACAGCCATGTCTCCGACAGCGCCCTGGCCACTGCCCGCCAGCGCCTGCCCTGGCTGGTGGCCAACCTGTTCACGGCCTCGCTGTCGGCCCTGGTGATCGCGCAGTTCGAGGACACCATCGCCACCCTGGTCGTCCTGGCGGCGCTGATGCCGATCGTGGCCTCGACCGGCGGGATTGCGGGCACGCAGTCGCTGGCCGTGGCCGTCCGTGCGCTGGCCACGCGCGACCTGAACCGCTCGACTGCGCCCCGCGTGATCCGGCGCGAACTGGTCGCGGGCGTCCTGAACGGCCTCGGGCTGGCCCTGATCCTGGGGCTGGTGGGGATGCTTGTCTTCGGGGATGCACGCTTGGGGGCCGTGCTGGCCATGGCCATGATCGTGAACCAGATCGTGGCCGCGCTGGGGGGGGTGCTGGTGCCCCTCACGCTGGAGCGCTTCGGCCTCGACCCGGCGCTGGCTTCCGGCACTTTCGTCACGACGTTGACCGACGTGATGGGCTTCCTCGCTTTTCTGGGACTCGCGACATGGCTTCTGATCTGAGCGCCGCCAAGGCCGGGCTGCGGGCGCAGGCGCTGGCCGCGCGCGGGCAGGGGGGCGACCAGGCGGCACTGGACCGCCACCTGCGCGAAGCGCTGGCACCCCACGCCGGCCGCGTCCTTGCAGGCTACTGGCCGATGCGGAATGAGCCCGATCCGCTGCCCGCTATGCGCGCCCATGGCGGCCCCCTGTGCCTGCCGGTGGTGCCGGGCCGCGCCGTGCCGCTGGTCTTCCGGCTTTGGCAGGGTGAGGCCCTGGAGCCCGGCCCGCTGGGCACCAGCCAGCCGCCTGATTCGCTGCCCGAGGTCAGGCCCGAGGTGCTGATCGTGCCGCTGGTGGCCTTCGACGGGGAGCTGAACCGGCTGGGCTATGGCGGCGGCTATTACGACAGGACGCTGGAACTGCTGCGGACGTCCGGCCCGGTCGCGGCCATCGGCCTCGCCTGGGAGGTCCAGCGCCTTCCCGCCATCCCGGCCGAGCCTTTCGATCAGCCGCTCGACATGATCGTCACCGACGCCGGAATGCTACGTCGGGAACTGTGACTCACAGGTCACAGCCGTTCGCCAGCGGCGACCGCCCGGAACGGCGTCCGAGTCTGGGGACAACCTGTGGACAACTTCTGTCCCCCTTCTGCAACCCTTCGTCCCTGCTTTGAAAACTTCGCCAACTCCAAAATTACCCCATTCCAGGCGAGACTGGGGACTGGGAAGGCGGGATCAAAAGACCATCAATTGTCAACCTCGGGGAGACAAGAGCGGGACAAAGAATCTTCTTGAAACTCAGGGCGGCTGGCTGCAGTTGGTAGCTACGCAAGTTGCGAACCACAACATGTGGTAACGTAACGAGGGACAAGCAAAACATGACGCCGAGCCGCCATGGGCTCGCCGGGCCTGCGGAACCGATCCGCAGGGCCGGCAGGTCATGGCTCGGACCTGACGGAAACAACGGCGGCATCGAAGGATAAAGGGGCGGATCATGAAGATCGAACGGCGTTTCACGACGGAAGACAGCGGGGCCTATGGCGCCGTTGCGTTCACCACCACGGCCTCGGAAATCCGCAACCCGGACGGCACGGTCGTCTTCCGCAACGAGTCCGTCGAGGTGCCCGAGGGCTGGAGCCAGGTCGCATCCGACGTCATCGCGCAGAAATACTTCCGCAAGGCGGGTGTCCCCGCCGCGCTGAAGCGCGTGAAGGAAAAGGGCGTGCCCGAGTTCCTGTGGCGCTCGGTCCCTGACGAGGCCGCGCTGGCCAGGCTGCCCGAAGACAAGCGCTTCGTGGGCGAGACCTCGGCGCGGCAGGTCTTTGACCGCCTGGCCGGCGCCTGGGCCTATTGGGGCTGGAAGGGCGGCTACTTTACGGCCGAGGCCGACGCCCGCGCCTATTACGACGAGATGCGCTTCATGCTGGCCCGCCAGATGGGCGCGCCGAACTCGCCCCAGTGGTTCAACACGGGCCTGCACTGGGCCTATGGCATCGACGGGCCCTCGCAGGGCCACTTCTATGTCGACTTCCAGACCGGCGAGCTGGTCAAGTCGAACTCGGCCTATGAGCATCCCCAGCCCCACGCCTGCTTCATCCAGTCCGTCGCCGACGACCTGGTGAACGAGGGCGGCATCATGGACCTGTGGGTCCGCGAGGCGCGGCTGTTCAAGTACGGCTCGGGCACCGGCACCAACTTCTCGTCCCTGCGCGGCGAGGGCGAGAAGCTGTCGGGCGGCGGCAAGTCCTCGGGGCTGATGGGCTTCCTCAAGATCGGCGACCGGGCTGCGGGCGCGATCAAGTCGGGCGGCACCACACGCCGCGCGGCCAAGATGGTGATCTGCGACATGGATCACCCCGACATCGAATCCTTCATCAACTGGAAGGTCATCGAAGAACAGAAGGTCGCCTCGCTGGTGGCCGGCTCGAAGATGCACGAGGCCAAGCTGAACGAGATCTTCGCCGCGATCCGCCAGTGGGATGGCACCGCCGAGGATGCGACCGACCCGGCCAGGAACGAGGCGCTGAAGGGTGCGATCCGGTCCGCCAAGAAGGCGATGATCCCGGAAACCTACATCAATCGCGTGCTGCAATACGCGCGCCAGGGCTTCGACTCGATCGAGTTCCCGACCTATGACACCGACTGGGATTCCGAAGCCTATGCCTCGGTCTCGGGCCAGAACTCGAACAACTCGGTCCGCGTGACCGACGCCTTCCTGAAGGCAGTGAAGGACGACGCCGACTGGGCGCTGATCCGCCGCACCGACGGCAAGACCGCCAAGACCGTCAAGGCGCGCGAGTTGTGGGACCAGATCGGGCACGCCGCATGGGCCTGCGCCGACCCGGGCATCCAGTTCCACGACACGGTGAACGCCTGGCACACCTGCCCGGCGGACGGGCCGATCCGGGGCTCGAACCCCTGCTCGGAATACATGTTCCTGGACGACACGGCCTGCAACCTGGCGTCGATGAACCTGCTGACCTTCCTCAAGGCCGGCCAGTTCGACGCCGAGGGCTATGTCCACGCCACGCGCCTGTGGACCGTCACGCTGGAGATCAGCGTGCTGATGGCGCAGTTCCCGTCGAAGGAGATCGCGCAGCGCTCCTATGACTTCCGCACGCTGGGCCTGGGCTACGCCAACATCGGTGGCCTGCTGATGAACCTCGGCCTGGGTTACGACAGCGACGAGGGCCGGGCCCTGTGCGGCGCGCTGACCGCGCTGATGACGGGCGTCTCCTATGCGACCTCGGCCGAGATGGCGGGCGAGCTTGGCCCCTTCCCGGGCTATGCCCGCAACGCCGAGGCCATGCTGCGGGTGATCCGCAACCACCGTGCGGCCGCCCACGGCACCGGCGAATACGAGGCCGTGAACGTCAACCCGGTCGAACTGGACGTGGACAACTGCCCCGATCCGCAGCTTGCCACCATGGCTCAGCGCGCCTGGGACAAGGCGCTGGCGCTGGGCGAGGAACACGGCTTCCGCAACGCCCAGACCACCGTGATCGCACCGACCGGCACCATCGGCCTGGTCATGGACTGCGACACCACGGGGATCGAGCCCGACTTCGCGCTGGTCAAGTTCAAGAAGCTCGCCGGCGGGGGCTACTTCAAGATCATCAACCAGTCGGTTCCGGCCGCGCTGGAGGTGCTGGGCTATTCCTCGGCGCAGATCGAGGAGATCGTCGCCTATGCCGTGGGCCACGCCTCGCTTGGCAACTGCCCGGGCATCAACCATCCCGCGCTGGTCGGCCACGGCTTCGGCCCGCGCGAGCTGGAAAAGGTGGACGCGGCGCTCGCCTCGGCCTTCGACATCCGCTTCGTCTTCAACCAGTGGACGCTGGGCGAGGATTTCTGCAAGGGCACGCTGGGCATCCCGGCCGAGAAGCTGGCCGACCCCAGCTTCGACCTGCTGCGGCACCTGGGCTTCACCCGCGCCCAGATCGACGCGGCGAACGACCATGTCTGCGGGACCATGACGCTGGAAGGCGCGCCCTTCCTGAAGCCGGAACACTATTCGGTCTTCGATTGCGCCAATGCCTGCGGCAAGAAGGGCACCCGCTATCTGTCGGTGGACAGCCACATCCGCATGATGGCGGCGGCGCAAAGCTTCATCTCCGGCGCGATTTCCAAGACGATCAACATGCCGAACACGGCGACGATCGAGGACGCGCTGGCGGCCTATGAACTGTCCTGGTCGCTGGGCATCAAGGCCAACGCGCTTTACCGCGACGGGTCCAAGCTGTCGCAGCCGCTAGCTGCAGCCTTGGTCGAGGATGACGACGAGGCCGCCGAGGTGCTGGAATCCGGCAGCCCGCAGGAAAAGGCCGCCGTTCTCGCCGAGAAGATCGTCGAGCGGATCATCGTCAAGGAAGCCGCCCGCTCGAACCGCCAGAAGCTGCCCGCGCGCCGCAAGGGTTATACGCAGAAGGCGATCATCGGCGGCCACAAGGTCTACCTGCGCACCGGCGAATACGACGACGGCAAGCTGGGCGAGATCTTCATCGACATGCACAAGGAAGGCGCGGGCTTCCGGGCGATGATGAACAACTTCGCCATCGCGGTGTCGGTGGGCCTGCAATACGGCGTCCCGCTGGAGGAGTTCGTGGACGCCTTCACCTTCACCCGCTTCGAACCTGCGGGGATGGTGCAGGGCAACGACTCGATCAAGAACGCGACCTCGATCCTGGACTACATCTTCCGGGAACTGGCCGTGTCCTACCTGGACCGTACGGACCTTGCGCATGTGAAGCCGAACGGCGCCAGCTTCGATACGCTGGGCGGGGGCGAGAACGAGGGCCGGCCCGAGACCTCGGGCGAGGGGACTGCCTCGAAGTCGGTGGAACTGCTGCGCCAGATCAGCTCGACCGGCTACCTGCGCAAGCGCCTGCCGCGCGACCTGATGGTGCTGCAGGGCGGGGTCTCGACAGTCGCCGTGTCCTCCAGCCTGGCCGAGACGCAGGCGAGCTTCGAGGTGGGCGTCGCCACGGTCACGCTGGACCCGCGCGCCAAGGCGAAGATGCAGGGCTACGAGGGCGATCCCTGCGGCGAATGCGGCAACTACACGCTGGTCCGTAACGGCACCTGCATGAAGTGCAACACCTGCGGCGGAACCTCGGGCTGCAGCTGAGACAAGGTCACACAAGATAACACGAGGGACGTGACCGATCGCCGCCCGGCCTGTCCGGGCGGCGATGCCTTTTGTGCGCGCGCGACGCAGGCTAGGTTCGGGCGCGGAACAGGGGACGCCAATGAAGACCGACATCGAGATCGCCCGCGCGGCGACGAAACTGCCCATCGCCCGGATCGCCGAACGGCTGGGGATCGGGTCCGAGGAGATCCTTCCTTATGGCCATGACAAGGCCAAGATCTCGCGCGATTTCATCGACGGCCTTCGGCACCGGCCCGAGGGGAAGCTGGTCCTTGTCACCGCGATCAATCCGACGCCCGCCGGCGAGGGCAAGACCACGACCACCGTGGGCCTTGGGGATGCGCTGAACCGGATCGGCCAGCGCGCAACCGTCTGCATCCGCGAGGCCTCGCTGGGCCCGAACTTCGGCATGAAGGGCGGGGCGGCGGGCGGAGGCCATGCCCAGGTGATCCCGATGGAGGACATGAACCTTCATTTCACGGGCGATTTCCACGCAATCACCAGCGCCCACAACCTGCTGGCGGCGATGATCGACAACCACGTCCACTGGGGCAACGCGCTGGACATCGACCCGCGCCGGATCACCTGGCGGCGCGTGATGGACATGAACGACCGCGCCCTGCGCGACATGGTGCTGGGCCTGGGCGGGGCGGCCAACGGCGTGCCGCGCGAATCGGGCTTCGACATCACCGTGGCCTCGGAAGTGATGGCGATCCTGTGCCTGGCCGACGATCTCGCGGACCTGCAGGACCGGCTGGGGCGCATCATCGTGGCGCAGACCCGCGCCGGGCGGCCGGTCACGGCGCGCGACGTGCAAGCGGACGGCGCCATGACGGTGCTGCTGCGCGACGCCCTGCAGCCGAACATGGTGCAGACGCTGGAAAACAACCCTGCGCTGGTCCACGGCGGCCCCTTCGCCAATATCGCGCATGGCTGCAACTCGGTCATCGCCACCCGCACGGCGCTGCGGCTGTCCGACTTCGTCGTGACCGAGGCGGGTTTCGGTGCGGACCTGGGGGCCGAGAAGTTCCTGGGGATCAAGTGCCGCAAGGCGGGACTGTCGCCTGCCGCCGTCGTGCTGGTCGCGACCGTTCGGGCGCTCAAGATGAACGGCGGCGTCGCCCGCGCCGACCTGGGGTCCGAGAATGTCACGGCCGTCCGCGCGGGTGCGGCGAACCTGACCCGCCACATCCGCAACCTGCAGGGCTATGGCCTGCCGGTCGTCGTCGCGATCAACCACTTCGCCACCGACACCGCCGCCGAGATCGCCGCCGTCCAGGATGCCGCCGAAGCCGAGGGCGTCCGCGCCATCCTGTGCCGCCACTGGGCCAAGGGCGGGGCAGGGGCCGAGGACCTCGCCCGCGAGGTCCTGCGCCTGTCGGCCCAGCCCTCGGACTTCCGCCCGCTTTATTCCGACGGGATGCCGCTGTGGGACAAGATCGAGACGATCTGCACCCGCATCTACGGCGCCGCGCGGGTCGAAGCGCCCCCAGCCGTGCGGGCCAGGCTGGACGCATGGCAGGCGGACTATGGACACCTTCCGGTCTGCATGGCCAAGACCCCCTACAGCTTCTCGGCCGACCCGACACTGCACGGGGCGCCCGCCGGCTTCACCATCCCCGTGCGCGAGGTGCGGCTGGCTGCCGGGGCGGGCTTCGTCGTCGCCATCTGCGGCGACATCATGACCATGCCGGGCCTGCCGCGCGAGCCTGCCGCGAATCGCATTGGCCTCGACTCGCATGGCCGGATCGAGGGACTGTTCTGAATGTCCGCCCCGCCACTGGCCGTCTTCGACCGCATCATCTCGGACCGGGGATCGGTTTATGCGGTCTCGGGCGGGGCGGTGGCGGACCGCGCCGGGATCGACGCGCGGCTGGCCGAGCTGAAATCCGTCCGCCGCTTTGCAAAGGCCACCCACAACAGCTGGGCCGCGCGGCTGGGCGGCGAGGGGCTCAAGGCCGACGACGGCGAATCCGGCGCCGGCGCGATCATCCTGCGGATGCTGGAAAGCGAAGGACTGGACGATCACCTGGTCGTCGTCACCCGTTGGTACGGCGGCAAGCACCTGGGCGGCGACCGCTTCCGCCACGTGATCGGCGCGGTGCGCCATTATCTCGCGCATCGGCCGACCTGAGGCGGGTGGTAGGCCCGGAGGGACTCGAACCCCCAACCAAGGCGTTATGAGCGCCCTGCTCTGACCATTGAGCTACAGGCCCGCGCCCGAAGGGCTGTCGCAAATGCAAGCGCGCGGGTCAAGGAAAACCCCCGATTGCGCCCGGGCTCGATTGTCTGCGCGGGGTCACTGGGCTATCCAGCCCGCGCAAGCATCGGGGTTGGAACGACATGAGCAAGGCGGATGGCAAGGGGCTGACCTACGCGCAGGCGGGGGTGGACATCGACGCGGGCAATGCGCTGGTCGAACGGATCAAGCCCGCGGCGGCTGCCACGGCGCGGCCGGGCGTGATGTCGGGCCTCGGCGGCTTTGGCGCGCTGTTCGATCCTCGCGCGGCAGGCTACAGCGACCCGGTTCTGGTGGCCGCGACCGACGGTGTCGGCACCAAGCTGCGCATCGCCATCGAGACGAACGAACTGGACGGCGTCGGCATCGACCTTGTCGCGATGTGCGTGAACGACCTTGTCTGCCAAGGCGCCGAGCCCTTGTTCTTCCTCGACTACTTCGCCACCGGCAAGCTGCAGGTCGAAGAGGCCGCGCGCGTCATCGCGGGCATCGCCGAGGGCTGCCGCAACTCGGGCTGCGCCCTGATCGGCGGCGAGACGGCCGAGATGCCGGGCATGTATCACGGCGGCGACTTCGACCTGGCCGGTTTCGCCGTAGGCGCGATGGAGCGTGGCGCGCATCTGCCCCGTGACGTGGCCGAAGGCGACCTGCTGCTGGGCCTCTGCTCGGACGGCATCCATTCCAACGGCTTTTCGCTGGTCCGCAAGGTGGTGGAACAAAGCGGCCTCGGCTGGACCGACCCGGCCCCCTTCGCCAAGGGCTCGCTGGGGCGCGCGCTGCTGACGCCGACCCGGCTTTACGTCCGCCCGGTGCTGCAAGCGATCCGCGCCGGCGGCGTCCATGCGGCCGCCCATATCACCGGCGGCGGCATCACCGAGAACCTGCCCCGCGTCCTGCCCGAGGGCATGGGCGTCGAGGTCAACCTGGACAGCTGGCAACCCCCGGCGGTGTTCCAGTGGCTGGCCGAGGCGGCCGGGATCCCCGAGCGCGAGATGCTCAAGACCTTCAACTGCGGCATCGGCATGATCCTGGTCGTGGCGCCCGACCGCGCCCGTGCGCTGACCGAGATGCTGCGCGAGGCGGGCGAGCGCGTCGTGATGCTCGGCGAGGTCGGCGGCGGCCAGGGCGTCGGCTACACCGGCACGCTGTGGTAAGACGCGTCGCCATCCTGATTTCCGGCGGCGGCTCGAACATGGTCGAGCTGGTACGGTCGATGACGGGCGACCACCCGGCGCGTCCGGTGCTGGTCGCCTCGAACGATCCGCAGGCGACGGGCCTTGCCCGCGCCGCCGCGATGGGCGTCCCGACGGCGGCGGTGGATCACCGCGCCTTCAAGGGCGACCGCGCCGCCTTCGAGGCCGCGCTGCTGGAACCCCTGCTTGCCGCGCAGCCGGACATCCTCTGCCTTGCCGGCTTCATGCGCATCCTGACGCCCGGCTTCGTTCAGTGCTTCGAGGGCCGGATGCTGAACATCCACCCCTCATTGCTGCCGAAATATCCTGGCCTGCACACCCATGCTCGCGCGCTGGAAGCAGGGGACACCGAGGCGGGGGCCACGGTGCATCTTGTAACGCCGGTTCTGGATGATGGCCCAATTCTGGGACAGGCCCGCGTGCCGATCCGGCCGGAGGACACGCCCAAAACGCTGGCCGCCCGCGTCCTGACGGCCGAGCACCGGCTTTATCCGGCCGTGCTGCGCCGCTTTGCAGCGGGTATTACCCAACGGATCGACCTCTAGGTCTTTCTTCTTTGCCCGAATATCCCGGGCTTCCGAGCGCCCGGAAAACAGTCCTGTGGACTGTTTTCAGCGAGGAAGGGGCTGGCAGGTCCGAGCGGGGCAGCGCCCCGGTCCGGCCTCTCACCCGGCTTTCACCGCTCGGGCAGCAGCCCGCGAGGCGCAAAGCGCAGCACCAGCAGCAAGACCAGCCCCATGGCGACATAGCGCATCTGCGGCGCGCTTTCGATCAGGTGCTGGCGCAGCGCGCCATCCGACAGGGGCGAGGTCAGCAGCGACATGCCCGCCGGGCCCCAGACCTCGGCCTTGATCCACAGGAACCAGATCAGGACCGCGCCCAGCACGGCGCCCCAGTTGTTGCCCGAGCCCCCGACGATCACCATGACCCAGACGAGGAAGGTATAGCGCAGCGGGTTGTAGCCGCCCGGCGCCATCAGCCCGTCCAGTGTCACCATCATCGCGCCCGACAGCCCGATCACGGCGCAGCCGATGATGAACAGGTGCAGGTGGCGGCGGGTGACGTCCTTGCCCATCGCCTCGGCGGCCGTCTCGTTGTCGCGGATCGCCCG
This sequence comes from Paracoccus niistensis, assembly GCF_042432925.1. Taxonomy (NCBI): domain Bacteria; kingdom Pseudomonadati; phylum Pseudomonadota; class Alphaproteobacteria; order Rhodobacterales; family Paracoccaceae; genus Paracoccus; species Paracoccus niistensis. The sequence continues at coordinate 228,354 of NZ_JBHLWE010000047.1, forward strand.
CATCATCCGGCCCCAGGGCGAATAAAGCGCCAGTTCCGACAGCAGGATCAGGATCAGCACCACGGCCACGAAGATCGCAGCGTAGCACAGCTTGACATAGATCGCCGATGCGGTCGCCGGGTCCATGGCCCAGCGCGCGGCGGCCTCGACGAAGGCGGGGTTCGACTGCAGCGCAAGCTCGTAGGGTACGGGGCGGGGGACGCCGGTGATGTTCAGGACGCCCCGCGCCAGCCAGCCCTCGTTCTTGAGGATCGCCACGATGATCTCGCCGATCCCCAGCGTGGCAATGGCCAGATAGTCCGACCGCAGCCCAAGGGCGACCTTGCCGATGCCCCAGGCGGCGATGGCAGCGAAGACCATGCCCACCGGCCAGCTCAGCAGGACGGGCAGGCCCAAGCCGCCGATGTTGCCCGCCTTCGAGGGGTTGTTGGCCTCAATGGCCGTGACGGCGGGATCGAACAGCATCCGCGTGGCCACGTAGCCGCCGATCAGGACCAGCGCGACGACCAGCACGCGGGCCAGCCCCTTCATCCGCGCGGCAGCGGTCACGGCGATGACCAGCGTCGCAAGCCCCGCGGCCAGCGCCAGCACGAGCTGAGGCCCCCCGGCGGCCCAGGCGCCCGCCACAGGCGGGGTCGAGACCAGCACCGGAGCAAGGCCCCCCAGCGCCACGAAGCCCACGACGCCCGCGTTGAACAGCCCGCCGTAGCCCCAGATCATGTTGACGCCCAGGGCGGTCACGGCCGAGATCAGGCCCATGTTCAGGATCGACAGCGCGCTGTTCCAGGACCCCGAGAACATCGCGTTCGAGACCGTGCCCTCCAGCACGACCAGCAGGATCACGGCGGCAAACAGCAGGGGCGCGCGCCAGGGGCTGGCAGTGGTTTCGGCCTGACGGTTGGTGCTCATTCAGGCCTCCTCAATAGGCTTTGCCGCGGAACAGCCCCGTGGGCCGGACCAGCAGGACAACGATCAGGATGACGAAGCTGATCGCCAGCTTGTATTCCGTGCCCAGCATCTGCAGCAGGCCCGCAGGCTCGAAGCCCAGATACTCGGCAATCTTCTTCCAGGGATAGGTCAGCGCGACCTCGGAGAAGGCGATCAGGAAGCCGCCCGCGATGGCACCCAGCGGGCTGCCGAGGCCGCCCACGATGGCCGCCGCGAAGACCGGCAGCAGGATCTGGAAGTAGTTGAAAGCCTTGAAGGACTTGTCCAACCCGTAGAGCGTCCCTGCCAGCACCGCGAGGCCGGTCGCGATGATCCAGGTCAGCCGCACGACGCGGTCGGGGTCGATGCCCGACAGCAGGGCCAGATCCTCGTTGTCTGCATAGGCCCGCATGGCCTTGCCCGCCCGCGTGCGGTTCAGGAAGACGAACAGCGCCCAGACTGCCAGCGCCGCGATCACCAGCGTGATCGCCTGGGTGGTGCGCAGCGCCAGCCCTTCGGTCAGCCCGGTCATCGCCTTGAACTGCGGCACCGAGATGACGAAGCGTGCGCCGTCGGCAAACTGGATCTCGTCCACGCCGATCACAAGGCGCGTCAGCCCGTTCATCACGAACATGACGCCGACCGAGGCCATGACGACCACGATGGGCGCGGCGCGGACCTGCCGGTAGTGGCGATACACCCAGCGGTCGGTCAGCAGCGCCAGAGCCGCGGTCAGCGCGATGCCAAGCGGCAGCGCCAGCAGGGCCGTGGGCAGGGGGCCGAAGCCGATGCCCAGTGCCTGCAAGCCCCAAGTCAGCAGGATGACGAGGGCGGTTCCGAAGGCCATGGTGTCGCCGTGGGCGAAGTTCGAAAAGCGCAGGATGCCGTAGATCAGCGTGACCCCCAGCGCACCCAGCGCCAGCTGCGCGCCATAGGCCGCGGCCGGGATCACCACGAAGTTCAGGATCGCCACGAGGGCGTTGAGCATGTCCATCAGAGGCTTTCCCCCGCAGGCAGGGCCTGTGCGTTAAGTCCCACCATCGTCAGCCCCCCAGGAAGGTGCGGCGCACCTCGGGGTCGGCCATCAGCTGGGCCCCTGTGCCGGTATAGCGGTTCGCGCCCTGCACCAGCACATAGCCGATGTCGGCAATTTCCAGCGCCTGCTTGGCGTTCTGTTCCACCATCAGGATGGAAATGCCGGTGCGCGCGATCTCGATGATGCGGTCGAACAACTCGTCCATGACGATGGGGCTGACCCCCGCGGTCGGCTCGTCCAGCATCAGAAGCTTGGGCCGGGTCATCAGCGCGCGGCCCACGGCGACCTGCTGGCGCTGGCCCCCCGACAGTTCGCCTGCGTTCTGGCGGCGCTTGTCGGCGACTGCGGGGAACAGCTCGTAGACCTGCTGCATCGTCTGGCGGAAATCGTCTCCGCGCAGGTAGGCGCCCATTTCCAGGTTCTCCTCGACCGTCATGGTCGGGAAGACGTTGGCGACCTGCGGCACGAAGCCCATGCCAGCCTTGACGCGGTCCTGCGGGTTCAGCGCCGAGATGTCCTGCCCGTCCAGCCGGACGCTGCCTTCGCGCAGGTTCAGCATCCCGAAGATCGCCTTCATGGCGGTGGACTTGCCCGCGCCGTTCGGGCCGACGATCACGGCGATCTGGCCCTTTTCGACGGCCAGCGTGCAGCCGTTCAGGATGTCGGCCTTGCCATAGCCGCCGCGCATGTTCTCGCCGATGAGAAACGGATCGCCGGAATGACCCGGCCGCGTCGGGCCGCTGTGATGATTGCCCTCGGCCGTGCCCGCCGGGCGCGGGTTGACCACCGAGGCATCGCGGTTGCCGCGGTTGGCGAAAGGATCGCTCATGCCCCCACCATCGCCTTGTTCTTGAGGCCGCGGCCCAGATAGGCCTCGATCACCGCCTCGTTTTTCATGATGTGCGCGGCGGGGCCTTCGGCCAGCACCTTGCCCTCGGCCATGACGATCACGGGATCGCAGAGCTTGCCGATGAAATCCATGTCATGCTCGATCACGCAGAAGGTATAGCCGCGTTCCTTGTTCAGGCGGATGATCGCGTCGGCGATGGTGCCCAGAAGGGTGCGGTTCACGCCTGCGCCGACCTCGTCCAGGAAGACGATCTTCGCCTCGACCATCATGCAGCGGCCAAGTTCCAGCAGCTTCTTCTGCCCGCCCGAGAGGTTCCCGGCCTTTTCCTCGGCCACGTGGCTGATCGTCAGGAAGTCCAGCACCTCGTCGGCGCGGGCGCGCAATGCGCGTTCCTCGTCTGCGATGCGCTTGCGGCCGAACCAGGTGTTCCACAGGCTTTCGCCCGACTGGCCGGGCGGGACCATCATCAGGTTCTCACGCACGGACATGGACGAGAACTCGTGCGCCAGCTGGAAGGTGCGCAGCAGGCCCTTGTGGAACAGCGCGTGCGGGGGCAGGCCGGTGATGTCCTCGCCGTCCATGACGACGCGGCCCGAGGTGGGCGACAGCACCCCCGCGATCACGTTGAACAGCGTGGACTTGCCGGCGCCGTTCGGCCCGATCAGTCCTGTGATGGACCCGGTGCGGATCTGCAGGCTGGCGCCATCCACGGCGCGGAAGCCGCCGAAATGCCGGTGAAGGTCGTGGACCTCGATCATGTGTCCCCCGTTTCGTCGGAGCTGTCCCATAAGGCAGGTCCGCGCGTTTCGCCACGAAAAACGCATCACGGCGCCCTGTGGCAGGCGCCGCAACCTTGTATCAGGGGATCAGCGGGTACGGACAGCGGTCAGCGTGCCGCCCTTGAACTCGACCTCGCGGTACGAGCCCGCGCTTTCGCCGGGGCCGACCAGCTCGACCGCCGAGGCGCCGACATAGTCGATGTCGGTGCCTGCGGCGACCAGTTCCAGCGCGCGGGCCAGCTGGCCGGGCATGATCTTTTCGCCCGGCGCGTTGGCCACATCCATGACCTTGTCCTTGTAGACGCGCGGGTCGGTGGACTTGGCGGCCTGCATGGCCAGCAGGATCAGGGCCGCGGCATCGTAGGATTCGGCGGCAAAGGCGTCCGAGCCCTCGAAGCCGGCCTCCTTCGCCTGCGCGATGAAGGCGTCGCGGCCTTCGCCCTCGGCCGAGGGGTTCTGGCCGAAGGAATGTTCCAGCTCGGTCCCGAACTTGTCCACCAGCGCCTGCGTCACCATGCCGTCGGTGAAGACGAAGGTGTCGAAGGCGCCGGAATCCAGCGAGCCGCGCACGATGCCCGAGCCGCCCTGGTCGACATAGCCCGCGACGACCAGCGCCTCGCCGCCCGCCGATGCCAGCGCCGCGACCTCGGCCGAATAGTCGGCCTTGCCGTCGTCATGGGGCGCGCTGATGGTGATCGAGCCGCCCTTGGCCTTGAAGGATTCGGCGAAGCTGTCCGCCAGCCCCTTGCCATAGTCGTTGTTGGTATAGGTCACGGCGACGTTCTTGATGCCGCGTTCGGTGATGATGTCGGCCATTACCTCGCCCTGCCGCGCGTCGGATGGTGCAGTGCGGAAGAAGAAGCCCTTGTCGTCGATGGTGGACAGCGCGGGCGAGGTCGCCGAGGGCGCGATCATCACCATGCCGTTCGGCACCGCCACCCGTTCCAGGCTGGCAATCGTCTCGCCTGAGCACATACCGCCGACGATGCCGTTGACCTTTTCCGAGGTGACCAGCCGCTCGACCGCCGTGACCGATGCCGCGGCATCCGCGCAGGTGTTGTCGGCCTGCACGATCGTCACGGTGCCGCCGTCCAGCAGCTTGCCCGAATCGCTGGCCTCCTTCGCGGCCAGTTCCGCGCCCTTCAGCATCGAGGGTGCCATGGACTCCAGCGGCCCGGTGAAGCCAAGCGACACGCCCAGCTTCACGTCCTGCGCCAGGGCGCCGCCGGCCGTCAGCGCGACAACGGCGGTCGCGATCAGAAATCGGTTCATCTTGTCGTCTCCCTGTAGAGCGCGTTCCGATCGTTCATCGCCGGGATCGCGCATGGACCTGCCGCGGGATGCGGCAGGCATGGAAAACCCCGGCCGAGGCGACCCGGCCGGGGTCAAGGTTCAGCGCATTCCGACGACGTTCATCTGGCCGCCCTTGAAGTCGACCTCGCGGTAGGTGCCCGCGCTTTCGCCGGGCTCGATCAGTTCGACCGCCGAGGCGCCGTCATAGTCGATGTCGGTACCTGCCGCGATCAGTTCCAGCGCACGGCCGATCTCGCCGGCGCTGATCTTCTCGCCCGGCGCGTTCGCGACCTCCATCACCTTGTCCTTGTAGGCGCGGGGATCGCTGGACCCGGCCGCCTGCATCGCCAGCAGGATCAGAGCGGCGGCATCATAGGATTCACCCGCGAAGGCCGAGGTGCCATCGAAACCCGCGGCTGTGGCCAGTTCATTGAACTTCGTCCGGCCCTCGCCCTCGGAGGAGGGGTTCTGCCCGAACGATGTTTCCAGCTCGGACCCGAAGCGGTCCACCAGCCCCTGCGCGACCATCCCGTCGGGCAGGATGAAGGTGTCGAAGGCGCCCGCGTCCAGCGCGCCGCGCATGATCCCCGAGCCCCCCTGATCGACATAGCCCACGACCGCCAGCGCGTCGCCCCCGGCCGCGGCAAGCGCGCCGACCTCGGCCGAATAGTCGGCTTTCCCGTCGTCATGCGCCTGCAGCATCGTCACCGTGCCGCCCTTGGCTTCGAAGGCCGCCTTGAAGGATTCCGCCAAGCCCTTGCCATAATCGTTGTTGGTGTGGGTGATGGCGACCGACTTGACCCCGCGCTCCAGCGCGATGTCGGCCATCACCTCGCCCTGCCGCGCATCCGACGGCGAGGTGCGGAAGAAGAAGCCGCCATCCTCGATGTCCGTCAGCGCCGGAGAGGTGGCCGAAGGCGAGATCATCACCATGCCGTTCGGCACGCCCACGCGTTCGAGGCTGGCGATCGTCTCGCCCGAGCACATGCCGCCCATGATGCCGTTGACCTTCTCGGCCGTGACCAGCCGTTCCACCGCCGCGACTGCCGCCGCCGCATCGGCGCAGGTGTTGTCTGCGCGGACCGGCGTGATGGTCGAGCCGTTCAGGAACTTGCCCGAGTCGTTCGCTTCCTTGATGGCCATCTCGGCGCCGTTCGCCATGTTGGGCGACATCGATTCAAGCGGGCCGGTGAAGCCAAGCGACAGGCCGATCTTGACGTCCTCGGCCACTGCCAGCCCCGCACTGAACGCAAGGGCGGTCGTCGCCAGAAACAGCTTCTTCATGCAGTCTTCTCCCTGACTGGACCCTTGGTCCTACGACATGGACAGTAGGGCGGTGTTTTTTGAAAGAAAAGCGTGTCGTGAGCGGCCGCCTGAAGGGCGCCCCGCGGCCTTCCGGAGGGCCGACCGGGGGCAGGGGCGAGTAAGGCTTTATTCCCTGCGCCCGGGCCTTTATAACCCTGCAATCCGCAGGAGATGAGCCATGCCGCAGCAGACGCCCGACACCGACCGCAACGCCCGCGCCACCCTGCGCGGCGACGACTGGCAGCGCGGCAGCTGGCGGACCCGCCCGCGCGTGCAGATGCCCGATTATCCCGACGCCCAGGCCCTTGCCGCCGTCGAGGCGCAGCTCGCCGAGTTCCCGCCGCTGGTCTTTGCGGGCGAGGCGCGCCGGCTCAAGGCGCAACTGGCCGACGTGGCGCAGGGCCGCCGCTTTCTTCTGCAGGGCGGCGACTGCGCGGAAAGCTTCGCCGAGTTCTCGGCCGACAACATCCGCGACACCTTCAAGGTGATGCTGCAGATGGCCGTGGTGCTGACCTGGGGGGCGCAGCTTCCCGTGGTCAAGGTCGGCCGCATGGCAGGCCAGTTCGCCAAGCCCCGCAGCGCGGCCACCGAGACGATGGAGGGCGTCGAGCTGCCCAGCTATCGCGGCGACATCATCAACGGCTTCGACTTCACCGCTGCGGCACGGGTGCCCGATCCAATGCGGATGCTGCAGGCCTATACGCAGGCGGCGGCCTCGCTGAACCTGCTGCGGGCCTTCTCGACGGGCGGCTATGCCGATATCCACCGGGTGCAAAGCTGGATCGCCGATTTCACCGACGGCCCCGAGGCCGCGCGCTACCGCGACATCGCCGACCGGATCTCGGACGCGATGGCCTTCATGCAGGCGGCGGGCGTGACGGCGGAAACCGCGCATGAACTGGGCACGGTCGAGTTCTACACCAGCCACGAGGCCCTGCTGCTGGAATACGAGGAAGCGCTGGCCCGGATCGACTCTACGACCGGCCTGCCGGTCGCGGGTTCGGGCCACATGCTGTGGATCGGGGACCGCACGCGGCAGGTCGATGGGGCGCATGTGGAATTCTGTCGGGGCGTCCAGAACCCCATCGGGCTGAAATGCGGCCCCTCGATCTCGACGGACGACCTCAAGGCGCTGATCGCGAAGCTGAACCCGCAGAACGAGGCGGGCCGGCTGACGCTGATCGCCCGCTTCGGCGCGGGCAGCGTGGGCGACCACCTGCCGCGCCTGATCCGCGCCGTGCAGGAGGAAGGCGCCAACGTCGTCTGGTCCTGCGACCCCATGCACGGCAACACGATCAAGTCGGCTTCAGGCTACAAGACGCGGCCCTTCGATTCGGTCCTGCGCGAGGTGCGCGAGTTCTTCCAGGTTCATGCGGCCGAGGGCACCGTTCCGGGCGGCGTTCATTTCGAGATGACCGGCCGCGACGTGACGGAATGCACAGGCGGCGTGCGGGCGATCACTGACCACGACCTGTCGAACCGCTATCATACGGCCTGCGACCCGCGCCTGAACGCCAGCCAGTCGCTGGAACTGGCCTTCCTGGTGGCCGAGGAGTTGCGCGCCCGCCGCACCGGCACACCGGTCCAACTGCGCGATCCCAGCTGAAAGGAAAGGCGCCCCGGAAAGGGGCGCCGTTTTCAGTCGTTCGAGATGATCCGGAAGCGCGCGCGTCGTTCCTCGGGCGTTTCCTCCTCGATGATCGGGGGGCGGGGCGCAGGACGCCAGGTCGCGGGCGGCTCGGCCATCCCGAGGGCGGAAGGCGAGGGGGTCAGCACCCGCCCGCCCTCGATCACCGGGTCGGCCCGTTCCGCGCCCAGGTCGAAGCGGCGCGGTGGGGCGCCCGCCTCTCCCACGGACACGAGGCATCCCAGCGCCCGCGTGACGTCGCCCAGGTCCGAGCGCAGCGGCAGCAGCAGCAGCCTGCCCGTCAGTTCCGGGCGGCCATAGCTCGCGGGCGAGAGCAGGTCCGCCTCGACGATCTGCGGCCCCTGGAAGACGGTTTCCAGCACGTCCGACAACCGCCCGCGGTAGCCGGGGTTCATCAGCGCACAGAGCGGCATCCCTCGGGCCTCCATGCCCAGAAGGTCGATCAGGTGCTTCCCCGCCAGCCTGAAGCGCGCCGCGCCAGGCGCGATCCGTTCAAGAATGAAGGCAAAGTCCAGCGTGGCGCGCAGCCCCAGGGGCGTGACATCTGCCCGCGCGGGGATCGCGCGCCCCTGCCGCAACGAGGACCAGTAGGCGCGCATTTCGGCGATCACGCGCCCCGGCTGGGGCTGGCCGAAGTCCGACAGGCGCAGCACGCGGTCGGGTGTTCCGGCCTTGTCCGTTCCCTCGTCCTCGATCATCCCCGGCATCCCTTTTGCGGCAAGTCCCTGATAACACACAAGCCTGCGCAGCGTCCCGTCCAAGTTTGACGAAAGGTTAAGTTCAGGTCTCGGTTGTGGGCGCGGGGGCAGGTTCGCGCGGCTCGCGCGGCGGCCGGCCCACGATGTCGCGCAGCGCGTCCAGTTCGATGAAGTTGTCGGCCTGCCGGCGCAGCTCGTCCGCGATCATGGGCGGCTGGCTGCGCATGGTGGACACCACCGACACCCGCACGCCCTGCCGCTGCAGCGCCTCGACCAGCGGACGGAAGTCGCCGTCGCCCGAGAACAGCACCGCATGGTCCAGACGGGGCGCAAGCTCCATCGCGTCCACGGCCAGCTCGATGTCCATGTTGCCCTTGACCCGGCGGCGGCCCATCGAGTCGGTGTATTCCCGCGCCGCCTTGGTCACGATCGTGTAGCCGTTGTAGTTCAGCCAGTCGATCAGGGGGCGGATCGGAGAATACTCTTCGCTTTCCAGCAGGGCGGTATAGTAATAGGCACGGATCAGCTTGCCGCGGCGCTCGAACTCCTGCCGCAGCAGCTTGTAGTCCAGGTCGAACCCCAGCGACTTTGCAGCGGCGTGCAGATTCGAGCCGTCAATGAACAGCGCCAGTCGGTCATCCTTGTAGAACAATGCCTTGCCCCATCAATCTTCATTCATCGGTAATGGTTTGCAGAACCTAGCTCTGGTCGCGCTGGGCGGGAACCTGTTTTCTTCGACAGGTTCGCCGGCCCGGACCCTGTGCGCGGCTCTTTGCGCATTGCCCGCGGAAGGGATGAAGGTCGTGGCGGTCAGCCGCTTCTGGCGCTCGCCCGCCTATCCGCCAGGCAGCGGGCCGGACTATGTCAACGCCGCCGCGGTGGTCCGCACGGCGCTCGGGCCGGAAGACACGCTGGCCGCGTTGCACCGGATCGAGGCGACGCTGGGCCGGACCCGGAGTGGGGGGCGCTGGCAGGCGCGGGGCATCGACCTCGATCTTCTGGCGATGGGCGATCTCGTCCTGCCGGACGCCGCCACGCAGGACCAGTGGCGGGCCTTGCCGCCCGAGCAGCAGGTGCAGGCGGCCCCCCGTACCCTGATCCTGCCGCACCCGCGCATGCAGGATCGGGGCTTCGTGCTGGCGCCCCTGGCCGAGGTCGCGCCTTTGTGGCGCCACCCGCGCACGGGGCAGACGGTTTCGCAGATGCTGGCGGCGCTGGACCCTGCGGCACTTGACGGACTGGCGCCCTTGGGTTGACTTTCATGCCTGTGGCTTCCACTTATGCCACCTTGCTCTTACAGCCGATTCGCAGAGGTGTTGCATGGCACGCGTGACCGTCGAGGACTGCGTCGACAAGGTTCCGAACCGCTTTGACCTGGTGATGCTTGCCGCCCATCGCGCGCGTGAGATTGCGGCCGGCGCGCCGCTGAGCGTGGACCGCGACAACGACAAGAACCCCGTCGTCGCCCTGCGCGAGATCGCCGACGAGACCCAGCCGGTGGATGAACTGCGCGAGCGGATGATCGAGCAGACCCAGACCCAGATCGAGGTCGACGAGCCGGAAGAGGACGCGATGGCGCTGCTGCTGGGTGCCGAAGTCGACCGGCCCAAGCCCGCGGACGAGGAATCCGAGGAGCGGATGCTGCGCATGATGCTGGAAGCGCAGAGCCGCAACTGAACGGCAGGACTGAGCGGGACGGAACCTTCGGTTGGACAAGTTCGACGTCGAGGATCTGATCGCGCTTGTCCGCAACTACAACCCGCGGACCAATACCGACCTCATCCGGCAGGCCTATGACTATGGCCGCCGGATGCACGAGGGGCAGTTCCGCCAGTCGGGCGAACCCTATTTCACCCATCCGGTCGCCGTCGCCGCCATCCTGACCGAGATGCGGCTGGACGATGCCACCATCGTCACCGCCCTGCTGCACGACACGATCGAGGACACGCGCTCGACCTGGTCCGACGTGGCGCAGCTGTTCGGGCGCGAGATCGCCGACCTGGTGGACGGCGTCACCAAGCTGACCAACCTGCAGCTGTCGGGCGCCCATTCCAAGCAGGCCGAAAACTTCCGCAAGCTCTTCATGGCCATGTCCCGCGACCTGCGCGTGATCCTGGTCAAGCTGGCCGACCGGCTGCACAACATGCGCACGATCAAGTCGATGCGCCCCGAAAAGCAGGTCCAGAAGGCGCGCGAGACGATGGAGATCTATGCGCCACTGGCCGGGCGCATGGGCATGCAGTGGATGCGCGAGGAACTCGAGGACCTTGCCTTCAAGGTCCTGAACCCCGAGGCGCGCAATTCGATCATCCGCCGCTTCGTGACGCTGCAGAAGGAAAACGGCGACGTCATCCCGCAGATCACCGGCGACATCCGCGCCCTGCTGGAAGCCGAGGGGATCGAGGCCACCGTCTTCGGCCGTGCCAAGAAGCCCTACAGCGTCTGGCGCAAGATGCAGGAAAAGCAGCTGAGCTTCAGCCGCCTGTCCGACATCTACGGCTTCCGCATCATCACGCGCAGCGAATCCGACTGCTACCGCACGCTGGGGATCATCCACCGAAAGTGGCGGATGGTGCCCGGGCGCTTCAAGGACTACATCAGCCAGCCCAAGTCGAACGGTTACCGCTCGATCCACACCACCGTCTCGGCCCGCGACGGCACCCGCGTCGAGGTGCAGATCCGCACTCGCGCCATGCACGAGGTGGCCGAGGCCGGCGTTGCGGCCCACTGGGCCTATCGCGATGGCGTGCTGAGCAAGAACCCCTTTGCCGTTGATCCGGGCGAATGGCTGGCCTCGCTGTCCGAGCGCTTCGGCGAGGAAGACCACGACGAGTTTCTCGAGCATGTGAAGCTCGAGATGTACCAGGATCAGGTCTTCTGCTTCACGCCCAAGGGCGATGTGATCCAGCTGCCCAAGGGGGCGACGCCGATCGACTTCGCCTATGCGATCCACACGCGGCTGGGCAACAGCTGCGTCGGGGCCAAGGTGGACGGCATCCGGGTGCCGCTGTGGACGCGGCTGAAGAACGGGCAGTCCGTGGACATCATCGCGGCCTCGGGCCAGCGGCCGCAGGCGACGTGGCTGGACATCGTGGCGACCGGCCGCGCCAAGGCCGCGATCCGGCGCAGCTTGCGCGAGGAGGACCGCTCGCGCTTCATCCGGCTGGGGTCCGAGCTGGTGCGCGTGGCCTTCGAGGCGGTGAACCGCAAGGTGACCGACAAGGCGCTGCGCGCCGCGGCCAAGGCGCTGGCGCTGCCGGACGCCGACGAGATGCTGGCCCGCATCGGCTCGGCCGAACTGTCGGCGCGGCAGGTGGTGGGCGTCCTTTACCCCGACCTTGCCCCGGCCGAAGCCGAGGTCGATCCCTCTCGCGCCGTGGCCGGGCTGGAAGCCGACCGTGAGCTGACCCGCGCGCCCTGCTGCGACCCTCTGCCGGGCGAGCGGATCGTGGGCATCACCTATCGCGGCAAGGGCGTCGTGATCCATGCCATCGACTGCCCGGTGCTGGCCGATTTCGAGGATCAGCCTGCCCGCTGGGTGGACCTGCGCTGGCGCGAGGGACGGCATCCGCCGGTCTATTGCGCCAAGCTGAGCCTGACGATCCGCCACGACGCAGGCGTTCTGGGGCGGATCTGCACGCTGATCGGCACGCAGGGCGCCAATATCTCGGACCTGGAGTTCGTGGACCGCAAGCCCGACTTCTATCGGCTGCGGGTCGAGGTCGATCTGCGCGACATCGAGCATCTGCACGCCCTGCTGACGGCGCTTGAAGCCGAAAGCGACGTGGCGCAGGTGTCGCGCATCCGGGACGAGACCGCGCGGGTCTGACGGTCTGCCCCTCACCCTGCTCGCCTTCTGGCATATTTGACCGCCGCGCCGGGGCGGGGCGGGTTGTGCGGCGGCCTTGCGGCTGGTTCACTCGGGGTCAGGTCGGTTCGGGTTCGAAGGAGGCGGGCCGGTGTTCAAGCGCAAGCCACGCAGCTATTCCCAGATGCTGGGGGATTTCGTCTATCCTCGCGGAGGCTGGTCCCGGGCGGCGCAATATGCGGCGCACCGCATGGGCCGCCTGCCCGACCAGCCGCACCGGATCGCGCGCGGTTTCGCGGCGGGAACATTCATCAATTTCACGCCCTTGTTCGGCTTTCACCTGCTTGGGGCTCTGTCGCTGGCCTGGGTGTTGCGGGGCAACCTGCTGGCGGCGGTGCTGGGAACCTTTATCGGCAACCCGGTGACGATCCCCTTCATGGCGATGATCTCGATGGCGCTGGGCCGCTGGATGCTGGGGGTCGAGGGCAGCATGGCGCCGGCCGCGATCCTAGGCTCCTTCACCTCGGCCGGGCGGCAGTTGACCCATAACTTCATGGCGATCTTCGACGGCCGCGTGGCGCAGTGGGACCAGCTGCAGACCTTCTTTCACGCCATCTTCCTGCCCTATCTCGTCGGCAGCATCATCCCCGGCGTGATCTCGGCGCTGATCGCGCATTACCTGACCGTGCGGGTGGTCGAGGGCTATCAGCGCCACCGCGCCGCCCGGTTGGCACGGCGGGCGGTGGGCCAGGTGCGCAAGGACAGGGGCGCCTGAGCTCAGACGCCCAGCCGGTCGCGCAGGGAATACCAGCTCATCCCCGCGACCAGCAGCGGCCAGCGCAGGCCCGCGCCGCCGGGGAAGGGACGCGAGGGCAGGGCGGCCATGGCCTCGAATCCTTCGGACTGGCCCATCACCGCCTGCGCCATCAGCTTGCCCGCAAGGTTCGACAACGCGACGCCGTGACCGGAATAGCCGCTGGCCGACAGGCAGTTCGGCGCAGGACGGGTGAAATGCGGCATCCGGTTCAAAGTGATGGCCAGCGTCCCGCCCCAGGCGTGGGTGATCCTGACGCCCTTCAGCTGGGGATAGACCTGTTCCAGGGGCTTGCGGACCTTGGCCGCGATGTCCCTGGGGAAACGATAGCCCAGGTTCTCGCCCCCGCCGAAGACCAGCCGCCGGTCGTCGCTGAGCCGCCAGTAGTTCACGACGAAGCGTGTGTCATGGACCGCCACGTTCTCGCCCAGGATCTCGTCGGCGCGCGCGCCCAGCGGCTCGGTGGCCACGACGAAGTTGTTGATCGGCATGACGCGGGCGGCTACGCGCTCATCAAGACGGCCAAGGTAGCCGTTCGCGGCGAGGATGAGGTGGTCGCACAGCACCCGGCCCGTGCCGGTCTGCACGATTGTCTTTTCGCCTGCCGGCGCGGCATGGCGGATCGCGTGGACATGGCTGTTCTCGTGGATGCGCACGCCTGCGGCGACGGCCAGCCGCGCCAGCCCCAAGGACAGCGCCAGCGGGTCGAGGTGCCCGGCCCCCCGGTCCACGTCGCCGCCGACGTAAAGGGGCGACTTGACCAGCGCGCGCAGGCCCTGCTGATCCAGCGGCTGGACAAGGTGATAGTCGTAATCGCGTGCCAGCCGCTCGGCGTTCTCGCGGGCATGGGCGACCTCGCGTGCGGTCCGCGCGGCATGGGCGATGCCGTCATGGACCGTAACGCCCGCCTCGGCCGCATAGGCGCGCACCAGCGCCTTGGCCTCCTCGGCCATGTCCCACAGGCGCCGCGCAGCTTTGCGCCCCGCCATGCGTTCCAGGTCATCGACCTCGAGCCGCTGGCCCGAGCCAAGCTGCCCGCCGTTCCGGCCTGAGGCGCCGAAGCCCACCCGCTGCGCTTCCAGCAAGACGACCTGCCGTCCCGCGCGGGCCAGCGTCAGCGCTGCCGACAGGCCCGTATAGCCGCCGCCGACCACGACGACGTCGGCCCTTGCCTCTCCTCGCAGGCGGGGGAAGGGGGCAAGGACCGGGTTCTGCTCGGCGTAAAGGCTTGGCGGGTACTCTCCGCGCCGGTCATTGGCAAACAGCAGGTTCATCGCGGCCTCGGCTTCGATACTTATGGAAAAGGAGCCGCAAGGGCCCCTTCTGCCGTTCGTTCGGGCAAGACCGCCTCAGCGGTTGGCGACGGGCACGTAGTCCCGGCGATCCTGACCGACATACAGCTGGCGCGGACGGCCGATCTTGCTGTCCGAGTCGCCCAGCATCTCGGTCCACTGGCTGATCCAGCCCACGGTGCGGCTGAGGGCGAAGATAGGCGTGAACATCGAGGTCGGGAAGCCCATCGCCGACAGGATGATGCCGGAATAGAAATCCACGTTCGGGTAAAGCTTCTTCTGGACGAAATAGTCGTCCTCCAGCGCGATCCGCTCTAGCTCCTTGGCGACCTGCAGGGTCGGGTTGTCCTCGATCCCGAGAATGCCCAGAACCTCGTCGGCCGATTCCTTCATGATCTTCGCCCGAGGGTCGAAGTTCTTGTACACGCGATGGCCGAAGCCCATCAGGCGGAAGGGGTCATCCTTGTCCTTGGCGCGCTTGATGTATTCCGGGATACGGTCGACCGACCCGATTTCCTGCAGCATCTCGAGGCAGGCCTGGTTGGCGCCGCCATGCGCGGGGCCCCACAGGCAGGCGATGCCCGCCGCGATGCAGGCAAAGGGGTTCGCGCCCGAGGAGCCCGCAAGCCGGACGGTCGAGGTCGAGGCGTTCTGCTCGTGGTCCGCATGCAGCATCATGATGCGGTCCATCGCCCGGGCCAGCGCGGGATCGACCTTGTATTCCTCGGCCGGGACCGAGAAGCACATGTGCAGGAAGTTCGACGCGTAATCGAGCTCATTGCGCGGATACACGAAGGGCTGGCCGATCGAGTACTTGTAGGCCATCGCCGCGATCGTCGGCAGCTTGGCGATCAGGCGGATCGAGGCGACCTCGCGGTGCCAGGGATCGTTGATGTCGAGGCTGTCGTGGTAGAAGGCCGACAGCGCGCCGACCACGCCCACCATCGTCGCCATCGGGTGGCTGTCGCGGCGGAAGCCCCGGAAGAAATAGTGCATCTGCTCATGCACCATCGTGTGGCGCGTGACGCGGTTCTCGAAGTCTTCCATCTGCCTGGGGCTCGGCAGTTCGCCGTAAAGCAGCAGATAGGCGGTTTCGAGGTGGTGGCCGTGCTGGGCCAGCTGCTCGATCGGATAGCCGCGATACCACAGTTCGCCCTTGTCGCCGTCGATATAGGTGATGGCGCTGGCGCAGGATGCGGTCGAGGTGAAACCGGGGTCGAAGGTGAACACATCCGCCTGGCCATAAAGCTTGCGGATATCGACGCAATCCGGGCCCACGGTCGGGCTGAGGACCGGCAGGTCGAGTTCCTTGTCGTTAACGATGATCCGGGCAGTCTTCGCTTCGGCCATCACACAGTCCTTCTGCCAGAGGCCCGAACCGGGCCGATAAGATCGGGGTCTCTCACGCCGTGGCGTCTGCCAAGCGGGCGAGCGTTTCGTCGCGGCCCAGGGCCAGCATCATGTCGAATACGCTGGGGGTCGTGGTCCGGCCGGCCAGCGCGGCCCGCAAGGGGGCTGCGATCTTGCCCAGTCCGACGCCGCGCGACTCGGCAATGCGCTGGGCCGCCGCCTCCAGATCGTCTCGCGCCCAGTTAGCATTCTGCAGCGCAGCGGTCAAATCATTGAGTATACCAACGGATACCGGATCAAGCGCCGCGCGCGCCTTGTCATCCGCCTGGACGGGGCGGTCGATCAGGGCAAACCGCGCCTGCTCAAGCAGTTGCGGCAGGGTGCGGGCCTTCTGCTTCAGCACCCCAAGCGCTGGCGTCAGGCGCTGCAGCTGCAGCGGCGTCAGGGCGGGCTGGTCCGTGGCCTCAAGAAAACCCGCCAGTTCCTTCAGCAGCGCCTCGTCACTCATGGCGGCGACATGGTGGCCCGAGACGTGCTCCAGCTTCTTGAAGTCGAGCCGGGCGGGCGCCTTGCCGATGCCGTCCAGGTCGAACCAGTCCATCGCCTGCGCGTCGTCGAACAGCTCGTCGTCGCCATGGCTCCACCCCAGCCGGGCGAGATAGTTCCGCATGGCCGCCGCCGGATAGCCGAGCGCCGCATATTCATGCAGGCCGACCGCGCCGTGACGCTTGGACAGCTTCTTGCCGTCGGTGCCGTGGATCAGCGGGATGTGCGCAAAGACCGGCAGGTCCCAGCCGTTCGCCGCATAAACCTGCGCCTGCCGCGCCGCGTTCGTCAGGTGGTCGTCGCCCCGGATGATATGCGTGACACCCATGTCGTGGTCGTCCACCACCACCGCGTGCATATAGGTCGGCGTCCCGTCCGAGCGCAACAGCACCATGTCGTCCAACTGGTCGTGGCGGAAGGTCACGTCCCCCTGCACCGCGTCATGGATGACCGTGACGCCTTCGCGCGGCGCGCGCAGGCGGATGGCGAAGGGTGCGTCGCGCCGGGTCGAAGGCTCCGCATCCCGCCAGGGGCTGACGAAGGGCTGGTTCGGGTTCTCGGCCCGCCAAGCCTCGATCTCGGCCGGCGTGGTGTAGCAGCGGTAGGCGGTGCCCGCCGCCATCATCTGGCGCGCCACCTCGGCATGACGTTCGGCACGGGCGAACTGGCTGACCGGCTCGCCGTCCCAATCGAGACCCAGCCAGGTCAGCCCCTCCAGGATCGCCTGCGTCGCTTCAGGGGTCGAGCGGGCGCGGTCCGTGTCCTCGATCCGCAGCAGGAACCTGCCGCCGCGGCCGCGCGCGTAAAGCCAGTTGAACAGGGCCGTGCGCGCACCCCCGATGTGCAGATAGCCCGTGGGCGAGGGCGCAAAGCGGGTGACGACGGGGGATTGAGGCATGGGCGCGTCCTGATGCGGTCGGTCGGGCGGTCGTTAACCTTTCGGAAAGGACCGCGAGGGTAGGGTCGCGGCAGGGATACGCGACGATTGCGGGGAAGGACAAGGTTGACGGCAACCGAAGCGGCACCTTCGGACGGGCGGCTGCGGGCGGGGCTGCGCGCGCTGGGTGCGGCGCTGATGGCGCGTGAGACCTCGCGCACGCGGCCCACGGCCGAACGGGTGGCGCGCGCGGGCCTGCTGATCTGGGCGCCGGTGCTGGTCGCGCTGGGAATTGGCGGATGGTTCCTTCTGCGGTTCGAGCCACGGCTGCCGCATTATGGGCTGGCCTTGGCCGGGATGCTGGCGGCGCTGGGACTGGCTTGGCTCGCGCCGCGCGCGGTGATCGCGGGGCGGCTCGACTGGGACCGGGCCGACCTGCTGCGGCTTGGCGGTCTTGGCGTGGCGCTGGGGCTGGCGGGGTTCCTTGCGGCGGGTCTGCGGCTGCATCTCGTGGCAGCGCCGGTGATGGACTACCGCTATTATGGGCCAGTCGAAGGACGAGTGGTGGAAATCGACCGTTCCGCCCGCGACCGGATGCGGGTGACGCTGGACCGCGTGACCTTGCGCGACACCACGCCCGCGCGCACGCCCCGGCGCGTGCGGCTGTCCCTGACCGGCGACATCCCGCTTCCGCAGGTGGGCAGCCGGGTCATGCTGACCGGGCATCTCGGCCCGCCGCCCGGCCCGGCCGAGCCCTTCGGCTTCGACTTCCGCCGCTCGGCCTTCTTCGAGGGGCTGGGCGCGGTCGGCTATACGCGCACGCCCATCCTGACCGTCGAGCCAGCACCTCCGCGCCGCCTTGACGCGACCGCGGTGCGGCTGGCGCTGTCGGCCGCCATGCAGCGCGAGATCGGCGGGCAGGAAGGCGCGGTCGCCTCGGCCCTGATGACAGGCGACCGCTCGGGCATTGCCGAATCCACGAACCAGCTGATGCGGGATTCGAACCTTTACCACATCGTCTCGATCTCGGGCCTGCACATGAGCATGCTTGCAGGCTTTGTCTATGCCGCCCTCAGGCTGGCGCTGGCGGGCGTGCAGGCCTTGGGGCTGCTGGTGGGCAGGCCGGTCCACAAGCTCGCGGCGCTGGCCGCCCTGGTGGTGGCGACCGTCTACCTGTGGCTGTCGGGCGGTGGCGTGCCGACCGAGCGCGCCTGGCTGATGGTCGCTGTTATGCTGGCGGCGGTGCTGGCCGACCGACGCGCGATTTCGCTGCGGACGGTGGCGCTGGCGGCCCTTATGATTCTGCTGGTCGCGCCCGAGGCGCTGGTGACGCCCGGCTTCCAGATGAGCTTTGCCGCGACCGCCGCGCTGATCCTGCTGTTCCCCGCCTGGTCGCGCCGGGCGCAGATGCTGCCCTGGGTGCTGAGGGGGGCGGCACTGCTGGTGATCTCGTCCCTGATCGCGGCGCTGGCGACCTCGCCGCTGGCAGCTGCCTATTTCAACCGCTCGGCCCAGTACGGGATGGTGGCGAACCTGCTGGTCGTGCCGGTAATGGGTGCGGTCGTGATGCCTGCCGGGGTCTTTGCGGCCCTGCTGGCGCCGGTGGGGCTGGCCGGTCCTGCGCTGTGGCTGATGGGCCTCGGTACCCGCTGGATGCTGCATGTGGCCGAACTGGTGACCGGCTGGGGCGGCGCGGTCGTCATGGTGACGGCGCCCCACTGGGCGGCGGTGCCGCTGGGCGGAACGGGTGTGACGGTCGCGCTGCTGGCGCTGCATGGCGCACGGGGGCGGCTGTCGCGTGTCATCGCCGCGCTGGCCGGGCTGATGGTCCTGAGCGGCGCGCTGCTGTGGCTTTGGACCGAGCGGCCCGACATCCTGATCGCAGGGGACGGCACCGCCGTGGGGCTGATGACGCCGGCCGGGCGGGTTCTGTCGAAACCCGCCGGGGCCTTCATCGCCGACAGCTGGCTGCGTGCCGATGGTGATCTTGCCACCGCCGAGGAGGCCGCGGCTCGTCCCGGCTGGCAGGGCGAGAAGGGCGCCCGTCAGGCAAGCCTTGGCGAGTTCAGGATCGTGCATCTCTCCGGCAAGGGGGCAGCCGATCGGGTGGCGCAGGCCTGCACCAAGGGCGCCATCGTCATCCTCGCCGCGCGCGCGCCCGAGGGCGCGGCGAGGGACTGCCTGCTGCTGGACCAGTCCCGTGTTGCCCGCAGCGGCGCGATGGCGGGCTGGCTGCGCGAGGGGCAGATGCGCTGGGTCAGTGACGAGGCGGCAGCGGGCGCGCGGCTGTGGACCTCCCCCGCTGTGCGGCGCGCATGGGGGCTGAACGGAACCCGCAGGTCTTCTGGCGAGGGAGCGGGCGCGGCGGAGGAGAGGCCCGGCGCGGTGGGCGCAAAGGGGAAGGGCGGCCCTGCCGAGCCGAAAGGCGGCGGTGCCGAGACAAAGGAGAAGGAGGCGGAAGGAGAGCAGCCCTGACCCGGAGGCGCGATGGGCCGCGAACAAGCCGGAGTGCGGATGACCCCGCAGGTCCGTGATAACCCTGACGTGCACGGCGTCGTGCGGGAGCCTTGAACCGCATCGTTCCTGCGAGGCCGTGACTTCCCTTGGCTCGGGCAAGACCAGGCCGGACCGGAGTGCCGCCTGCACGGGCGATCATCTTCCTGAACGGCTCCGAAGCGTCGAGGCCTAGAGCAGGTCGCGGCGCAGGGTCTCGACGATGCGGGCGCTTGCCTTGCCGTCGCCATAGGGCGACTCGCAGCGGGCCATCGCGGCATAAGCGGCGGGGTCGTCCAGCAGTTCCTGCGCGGCGGCTCGGATCGGCTCGGATCGGGTGCCGACAAGCTTCGTCACCCCGGCTTCGACGGCCTCCGGGCGCTCGGTCGTTTCGCGCAGCACCAGCACGGGCTTGCCGAGGGCAGGGGCTTCCTCCTGCACGCCGCCCGAATCCGACAGGATCAGGGTCGAGGCCTTCATCGCCGCGACAAAGGCGGTGTAGTCCAGCGGCTCGCACAGGATGACGCGATCCAAGGCGCCGAAACGCTCGCGCACGATGCCGCGGACGTTCGGGTTGTGGTGGACCGGCAGCACCATCTGCACGTCCGGGTTCTCCGCCACCAGCCGCGCCAGCGCGTCGCAGATGCGCAGCAGCGGCTCGCCGAAGTTCTCGCGCCGGTGCAGCGTCACAAGGATCAGGCGCTTCGATGGGTCGAGGTCCAGGCCCGTCTGGGGGTCTGTCGCCGCGACGTGATGCAGCGCGTCGATCACCGTGTTGCCGGTCACATGGACATTCGCCGCCGGATAGCCCTCGGCCAGCAGCTTGTCGGCGGCAAAGCGCGTCGGCGCGAAATGCCAGTGGGTCAGGTGGCTGGCGACGACTCGGTTCATCTCTTCGGGGAAGGGGTTGGCGATGTCGCCGGTGCGCAGGCCCGCTTCGACATGGCCGAAGGGGATGCGGTCGTAGAAGGACGCAAGCGCGGTGGCCAGCACGGTCGTCGTGTCGCCCTGCGCCAGGATCGCGTCGGGCTTCTCGGCGCCCAGCACTTCCTCCAGCCGGATCAGCAGGCGGCCCGTCAGCCCGGTCAGGGTCTGGCCCGGCTGCATGATGTCGAGGTCGATGTCGGGCATTATCCCGAAGACCTGAAGAACCTGGTCCAGCATCTGGCGGTGCTGCGCCGTGGCCAGCACCCGGCAGTCGAAATCGGGGTCGGCCTGCAGCGCCCGGATGACCGGGGCCATCTTGATCGCCTCGGGCCGGGTGCCGACGGTGCAGAGGACCTTCTTTCTCATATCCGGTGGTCCCGTTCGATCAGCGCGCAGGCACGGTCGTAAAGGGCGCTGTCCTGCCGGTTGGCGCGGATCAGCCGGTCGCGCAGGTCGGGGGACAGCGAGGACAGCATCGCCTCGACCCGTTCGGCCGTGCTGTCGGTCCCCGCATGGGTGACGTTGTGGCGGGTGTCCTCGGGCAGGTTCAGTGTCAGGCCGTGTGGGGCCAGGATGTCGCCGAAGCGGGCGACATCCGCCTCGAAATGCTCGGTCCGGCCCAGCAGCTCGACGCCTGTCAGCATCCTGAGCGCCGTGGCGATGTCATAAACGAGGCCATCGGCGCTGCGCTTGTGGAGCGGGCGCGTCCGGTAGGGCGAGGCGAAGAAGCGGGTCTGCGCGTTCGAGACATGGACAACCTCTGACCGCGAGCTCAGGCAATGCTCGATCCATCCCGCCATGTCATGCTTGCGGGCAGCCTGGGCCGTCGAACTGGTGTCGAACTCGGGCACGGGCAGGGGATCGGGGGGCGGCAGGCCCGGTCCGGCTTCGGGATTTGCCGCACGCTGGGCCTCGAGGGCCCGGCGCGCCAGTTCCGCCTGCAGGTCCTCGGGAGACAGGGCGCCCAGCGGCGTGCCGTCCGGGCGCTCGGGCCCGCGCTTGAAGCGGTAGATCGAGGCGATGCGCAGGAAAGGGTTGCGCACGAAGATCGCGGCCAGCGCGCGATAGTCCAGCGAACTGGGCGCCGGCAGGACGATCTGGTGGGACGAGAAGGCGACCGCATTGGGGCGGCGCATGATGATCCGGTCCAGTTGGTCCTGGTCGATGGTGAAGAAGGAAAAGGGGCCGTCGAACAGCTCGTGTCGGCCGCCGAAGTTATGCGTCAGGACATGATCGAAGGACGTGCCCGCGTTCTTGTAGATATGGTAGTGGAGAATGACGGTGCGCATCGCGGGACTTTCGGCTGTCGGAAGGAAGGGTCGGCTCAGCGCGCGCCAGGCAGGCTGGCCGGAGGACGGACGTCCCGGTAACGGTGCGGCACCCACTTGCCCCAACGATCCTCGAAGAGCGCGCGGTTCCTTTCGAACAGCTGCTGCTTTTCGCCCGAGGGAAGGGCGTCGAAGCTCGCCGACAGGTGGTGGTGGCAGAAGGCGTCCTCGGCCAGCGCGGTCACCAGCCCCGCCTGGCGGAAGGTGGCGCAGTGGTCGTCGTCCTCGAACATGCCGCGGCCGTAGATTTCGGGCAGGTGCCCGAGCCGGTCCAGATCGGCGCGGCGGAACATGGCGCAGAAATAGGCGCAGACGGGAATGGGGGTCCATTGTCCCCGGTGGCCGGTCGCGAGGTCGCGGGCGGCGCGGACCATGTCATCCATGTCGGCATAGGCGATCTCGATCCGCGCCTCGTTGCCGATGTTGTTGGTCATGGGGCCGATGATGCCGATTTCCGGGTGGCGCTGCAGGTGGCGGACCATCGCCAGAAGCGCGCCGGGTGCGAGGAAGGTGTCGTTGTTCAGAAGCAGGACGAACTCGCCGGTCGCGGCCTCGATGCCGCGGTTGTTGCCGCGGGCGAAGCCCAGGTTCTCGCCGTTCTCGACCAGCACGATGCGATCGTCCTGGGCCGCGCGGTCGCGCAGGATGTCCAGAACCTCGGGCGTCGAGCCGTTGTCCACCAGCACGACCTCGAGGTCCGGATAGACCTCGCCGCGCCCCAGCATGGCGTGCAGCGTGGCCAGCGTCATGTCGGTATCCGTGCCGTAATGCAGGACGACCACCGACAGCTTCGGCTCACGCCGCATCTCGGCCAGCATGTCGGCGGCCCGGAAGGACCAGGCGTTGTCCAGCGCATACTGCCGCAGGCGCTGGCCGAAACCGGCGTCTTGCGCCAGCGGCGCGGCGCGGCGGATCTGGGCGGCGAAGCTAGCCGCGTCGTCGGCGCGGAACACCAGATCGCCCGCGCGGTCCAGTTCCGGCAGCGAGGTCGAGACCGTCGGCCGCATCACCGCCGAATATTCGTAGAACTTGACCGGGTCGCAGGCCTTGATGATCGGCAGCAACTGGAAGGGGATGATCAGCACGTCCATCTGCCGGTGGAAGGCAGGAACATCGCCATAGGGGATTTCCCCGTGCAGGGTGACGTTGGGCAGGTTCCCCAGCCGCAGCGGCGGCTCGGCCGTGACCGCCCCGCACAGGTGGATGTCGAAGTCCGGGTTAGCGCGGGCGACCGCTTCCAGCAGGTCGGTGTGGAACCACTCGGCAATGGCGCCGACATAGCCCACGCGGAGTGCGCCGGGCCTCAGCTTGCCGGCCAGCCAGCCGGGCGCCTGGGTCTGGCTGTCGTCAATGAAGTGGCTGACGTCCGTGCCGTTGCGGACCATCACCACGTCGCGCATCGGGCTGAACTTGTCATAAAGATATTGCGAGCTGACGACCATCTTGTCGGCCCGCGCGATCATGTCCAGTTCGGCGTCCAGCACATGCGGCTCGGTGTTGGAAAAGCCGCCGATGTCGTCCATGCAGTCGAAGGTGATCTGGTATTCGGGCGACAGGTGCTTGGCCAGGTTCCACCAGTAGGGATGCTCGATCACCACATGGGCCACGGGCGAGGCCGCGACAGCGTCCGCCAGCGCATGGAAATGGTCGATCCAGGCGCGGGTCTGCGCAGGCGTGGGCACGCCGGTATAGGACTGGAGGCCGCGCATCCCCCGGTTCGGCAGCCGCACCACATGGACACCCGGCGCGACCTCGCGCACGGTGCCCTCGCGCGGGTTCTGCTCCATCTCGATGAAGAAGACGCGGTGCCCTTCCGCCGCCATGCGGGTGGCGAGGTGCTGGGGGCGCTGGATGCGGAAATCCCAGTTGATGATCGACAGCACGAAGATGTCGGGCTTGTCGCCCTGACGCCCCGGAACCGAGGCATAGCCGCGCGTGGCGGCCGGCTGCGCCTGCACGGGCGAGAAGGCCAGCGCCCGCGGGATGCCCCCCGGCACCGGCAGGCGGCGCTTGAGGCGTTCGACGGCCGCCCCCGGCAGCACGCGGCGCATGGACCGACCGCCGAGGCGATAAAGGCGGCGATAGATGGGCTTCAGGACGGTGTTCCGTTCCCTTTCCAGCCAGGCCGAGGTTTCTGCCAGCGTCTGCTCGGTTGCCTGCAGATGCGCCTGCAGCTGCCCCGCGTGGTCCTGCAGTTCCTCGATCGTGGCCCAGCGCGTTTCGGCGAGGTCGGTCATCTCGTCACGCTGCGCCTCGGTGGCGGCCAGCTGGGCCTGCAGCGTCAGGGCGCGATTGCGTGCCTCGTTCTGCTGGGCCTCGACGCTGCGCAGGCGGGCCACGGCCTCGTCGCGCTGGGCTTCGGTGGCTTGCAGTTGTTCGCTCAGCAGGCCGATGCCTTCGTCGCGCTGCACCTCGGTGGCGCGCAGCTGCTCGGTCAGTTCGGCCACGAACTGGTCCCGCTGGGCTTCGGTCGCGCGCAACTGCCCGGTCAACCGCGCCCGGATGTCATCCCGCTGGGCCTCGGTGGCGCGCAGTTGCTCGGTCAACTCCGCGAGGTTTCTGTCCCGCTGGGCTTCAGTCGCGCGGACGCGTTCGGCCATGGCCTCGGCATCGGCCAGCCGGTCCGCGACATCGCGTTCCAGTTGGGCTCGCCGCCGATCCAGCGCGGCGTTCGCGGCCTGGGCGGATAGGATCTGCCCGGCATGGGCGTCTTCGACTGCGCGGGCGGCGCCGGACAGCGCGGCAAGGCGGTCGCGATAAGTCGCAAGCTCGGCCGTGCCGGGGACCTCGCCGCGCCCGGCGGCCCTGGCCAGAAACGCAAAAAGGTCCATCGCCAGTTGCTCGACCGGCCGCTCGGACGCTGCTGCCTCGCCCCGGCCATGCACGGCTTCGGGCAGGAAGGCCTGCGCGACCAAAGACGCGGCCTCGTCGGCCGGGACGTCCCGGAACAGGCCCGCGATCCGCGACAGCGTAGGGGCAGGGTCACGGGTCCAGTCGGGAAAAAGGACCAGCTGGCGCGGCAGCCCTTCGGATCCCTCGATGGCGCCGAGCGTGTGGTTGATCCAGGACAGCATCGCCGCATCCGCGCCGAAGGCGTTGCGGCGGGCCAGCGACTGGGCAACCTCGCGCGGGTCGCGGAGCGCGATCAATACGGCCGCTTCGATGCCGCGCGCTTCCAGCCAGACGCGCCACAGGGGCAGCGTCAGCGACAGCCGGGGGTCCTTGACCATGATGCGCGACGCGTCGCCGAAGCTATCGGCCACTGCCGCGTCCATGCGCGCCAGCAGCGCCGCGTCGGGCGCGGACAGGTCCAATGGGCCGATCCGCAGCCAGAAGGCGCCTCGCTCGGACAGGATCGCATCGTTCAGCGCGACCACGGCGCGCGGCTCGAAATGGCCGCGCGGGTTGTCACTGGCAGGGCCGCCCGCGTCGCGCGGAAGGGTGAACCCGAGTGCACCGCAGCTTTCGCCAAGGAACGAGGTGCCGCTGCGGTGCATGCCCGCGATCAGCAGGGCGGTCGATGGCTGGGGCAAGGCTGTACGATCCCGATGGCGTCAGACGCCATTTGACCTAACTGTCATACAACCTACGGTCAACGCATCTAAAATTTTCTGCCTCTGCCTGCGGGACGTGTTGCTCAGGCCTCGCCCTCGGCGCGCAGCCCGTCAAAGACACGCGCCAGGGCGGCGTCGAGCTTGTCGAACATCTCGTCCATCTGCGCGTCCGTCAGGATGAAGGGCGGGCAGAGCACGATGGACTGTCCCAGCGGGCGGCAGATCAGGCCGAGGTCGGTGCAGGTGTTGGCGATGCGCTCGCTGACCGAAAGGTGGCCGGGGAAGGGCTCCTTGGTGTCGGCGTCCTTGACCGCCTCCAGCGCCCACATGTAGCCCACGCCGCGCAGCTCTCCGATGTTCTGGTGGCGCTGCATGATGGCGCGCAGGCCGGCCTCCATCCGGGGGGCCTTGTCGATGACGTTCTGCGCCAGCCCTTCGTTCATCACCACGTCAATCGCCTTCAGCGCGATGGCGCAGCCGACCGGGTGCCCGGAGGCGGTGAAGCCGTGCGGAAATTCCTCGATGGGCGTGATGGCCGCGTCCAGACGGTCGCTGAGTTCCGGCCCCAGGATCACCGCGCCCATCGGGAAGAAACCGGCGGTGAGGTTCTTCGACGAGATGATCGCGTCGGGCATGAAGTCGTAGGTCTGGCAGCCCCAGGTGTTGCCGGTGCGGCCGAAGCCGGTGATGACCTCGTCGGCGATCAGCGGAATGCCGTGCTTTTTCAGGATGGGCTGGATCGCCTGGAAATAGCCTTTCGCCGGCGGGATCACCCCGCCCGCGCCCTGTACGGGTTCCGCGAAGAAGCCCGCGATGGTGTCGGCGCCCTCGCGCTGGATGGTGTCCTCAAGCTCGCGGGCGAGGCGGCTCACGAACTCGGCCTCGGATTCGCCGGGGTTCCCGTAGCGCCAGAAATGCGGGCAGGTCAGGTGGATGAAGCCGTCAAGCGGCAGGCCGAAGACCTCGTTATAGGGCTTGCCCGTCATGCTGGCGGACACGGCGGTGACGCCGTGATAGGCATTCCAGCGGGTCAGGATCTTGCGCCGCTGCGGCTTGCCCTCGGCCCGGTGCAGGAACCACAGCATCTTGACCATGGTGTCGTTCGCCTCGGACCCCGAGTTGGTATAGAACACCTTGCCGCGGCTGAACGGCGAGACCTCGACCAGCTTTTCCGACAGCATCACGGTCTGGTCCGACATCCGCCCGAAGAATGCGTGGTATCCGGGGAAGCGGTCGTATTGCGCCTTGGCAGCCTCGATCAGCCCCGGATGGTCGAAGCCCGCGACCATGTTCCAGAGGCCGGAGTTCGAATCGAGCCACTTGCGCCCTTGGGTGTCGAAGACATAGGGCCCTTGGCCATGCGTCAGGACGATCGTGCCGCGGCTTCCGACGCTGGGCATGTCGGTAAAGCCATACATCGAAACAGTTTCGGCCCGCGCGGCCCAGCTCTTGTCGTCCATGATCGCCTCCAATGCGGTTGGCGCAAGGCTATCCGGGGCCGCCGCCGGGTTCAACAAATCGCCCGGCGGCGATGTGGAGGATGGCGCGGGCAGGCTGCCAAGCCTCGGACATTGGTCGGATTGTCGAGGCGGGTGCTGGGGCTCATCCTGCACGGGCATGTCCCGGGGAGGATGCCGTGCGGAAACTCGTCTTGGCGCTGGCCCTGCTGCCGATGCCGCTTGTGGCGCAGGACCTGGCGATCGCGCCGGTCAAGATGCTGGACACCTCGCGCGAGGCCCGCGACCAGCGGTCCGACCACGATCGCCGTATGGCCCTGATGGAGACCATTCTTGCCGACGAGCTTTCGGCCACGCTGGTCAGCCGCGAGGAGATCGCCGCCGCCTGCCCGCGCGAGACGGCCGAATGCCTGGTCGCTGCGCTGCGCGAGCGGGGGGCGGAACGTGGCCTGTTCATCGTCGTGCAGAAGACCAGCACCCTGATCCTTCAGGCCTTCGCCAGCCTCGTGGACCTCGAGGGCGAAAGACTGGTCACGCACACGGAGTTGAGCTTCCGGGGCGACAACGACGAGGCATGGCAGAAGGCCGCGCATTTTCTGGCGGGCAAGCTTCAGGGCAAGGGCTGACGCCCGCGCTTTCCTTGATGCCGCCGTGGCGCTATAGGGGCCGGATTCCACGGAAAGCGCGCGCCATGACCGACCAGACCCCCAAGCGGCTGTTCATCAAGACCTACGGCTGCCAGATGAACGTCTATGACAGCCAGCGCATGGCCGAGGCCATGGGCGCGGAGGGCTATGTCCAGACGGACCGGGCCGAGGATGCGGACATGGTGCTGCTGAACACCTGCCACATCCGCGAAAAGGCGGCCGAGAAGCTGTATTCCGATCTCGGGCGGCTGAAGCCCTTGAAGGCCGAGCGCCCCGATCTCAAGATCGGCGTCGCGGGCTGCGTGGCGCAGGCCGAAGGGGACGAGATCATCCGGCGGATGCCCTTGGTTGATCTGGTCGTCGGCCCGCAGGCCTACCATCGCCTTCCCGCGATGGCGCGGGGCGAGGCGCCCGCCGTGGACACCGACTTCCCGCCCGAGGACAAGTTCGACCACCTGCCGCAGCGCGCCGCGACCCGCAGGGCACCCGCCGCCTTCCTGACCGTGCAGGAGGGCTGCGACAAGTTCTGCGCCTTCTGCGTCGTCCCCTATACCCGCGGCGCCGAGGTCAGCCGCCCGGCCGAGCGCATCCTGACAGAAGCCCGCGACCTCGTGGCGCGCGGGGTGCGCGAGATCACGCTGCTGGGCCAGAACGTCAACGGCTGGCATGGCGAGGGGATGGCGGGCTTCGGCACGCTGATCCGGGCGCTTGCCGGGATCGAGGGCCTCGACCGCATCCGCTACACGACCAGCCATCCCAACGACATGGGTGACGACCTGATCGAGGCGCATCGGGACGTGCCGCAGCTGATGCCTTACCTGCACCTGCCGGTGCAGTCGGGGTCTGACCGCATCCTCAAGGCCATGAACCGCAAGCACACGGCGGACCAGTACCTGCGCCTGATCGACCGCATCCGCGCGGCGCGACCCGACATCATGCTGACCTCGGATTTCATCGTGGGCTTCCCCGGCGAGACGGATCAGGACCACGCCGCCACCCTGCGGCTCGTGGAACAGGTGGGCTTCGGCACCGCCTTCAGCTTCAAGTATTCCCCGCGCCCCGGCACCCCCGCCTTTGATCGCCCGATGGTGGACGACGCCGTGGCCGACGCCCGGCTGCAGGAGTTGCAGGCGCTGCTGAACCGCCAGCAGAAGGCCGCGCAGGATTCAATGGTGGGCCGGACGCTGGGCGTGCTGTTCGAAAAGCCGGGCCGTCTGCCGGGTCAGCTTGTCGGCAAGTCGGACTATCTCCATTCGGTCTTCGTCCATGCGCCCGACGCACAGGTGGGTGATCTCGTGCAGGTCAGGATCAGGGCGAGCGCCTCGAACTCGCTGGAGGGCGAACTGGCCTGACAGCGCCGCCGTCATCTGGCCCGCGCGGCGGGCGTCAGGCCAAGCTGTCCTGTTCGCCGCGCCGGAACAATCGTCCCAGCAACCCGCCGATCATCCATCCCATCAGGAAGCCGATGCCCGTGGCCCAGAAGCCCGAGGCTGTCAGCGGCACCGCAGGGTGGAAGTCGCCCCATGTCGCGGCCAGCGTCTCGGCGTCGCGCATCCGGTGAGGCAGGGCGATGCGTTCCAGCGCCGAGGCCGCGCGAAGCAGGCCGAGGTCAGTCTCGATCCGCGCAAGACGGGTGAAGACGCGCCCCATGTCCTGCCCGTGGGAATCCAGGAACCGCGTTCCGGCCAGCTGATCCAGCGCCGCCTGCCGGGTCAGCCCGGCGCGCTCGGCGCTGGCGTCGAACTCGGCCGCCACCTTCTGCAGGGCGTCCGCCTGACCGCCCAGCCTCTGGACATACTGGTCCGAGAAGGCCGGGAACTGGGACAGCGCAACCGCGCAGCCCAGCGCCAGGATCAGGCGGAGCAGGCCGGTCACGGCTTGTAGGCCGCCGCGAAGACCGGGGCATAGACGTCGGCCAGGCGGGAAACGGCCTCGGAGGCGGAAAGCTCGACCGACTGGCCCGTGCGGCGGTTGGTCAGTTCGACCACGTTGTTCGCCAGTCCGCGCGGGCCGACCGTGATCCGCCAGGGCAGGCCGATCAGGTCCATCGTGGCGAACTTGGCGCCGGCCCGCTCGTCGCGGTCGTCATACAGGACTTCGAGACCGCGCGCGGAGAGTTCGCGCTCCAGCGCCTCGCAGGCGCTGTCGGTCGAAGCATCGCCCTGCTTGAGGTTGACCAGCCCGACATGGAAGGGCGTCACGCCCTCGGGCCAGATGATGCCCTTGTCGTCGTGGCTCGCCTCGATGATGGCGCCGAGCAGGCGGGAAACGCCGATGCCGTGGCTGCCCATGTGGACGGGCGTGCGGCTTCCGTCGGGGCCGACGACGGTGGCGCCCATCGGTTCGGAATACTTGGTGCCGAAATAGAAGATCTGGCCGACCTCGATCCCGCGCGCGGACTTGCGGCGCTCTTCGGGGACCTGGGCGAAGACGGCCTCGTCATGGGTCTCGTCGGTGCGGGCGTAGCGGCTGGTGAACTCCTCCAGCACGGCGGCGCAGGCGGCGTGATCGTCATAGTCGATCTGCCGGTCGCCAAAGGTCAGGTCGGTGATCTGGCTGTCATAGAAGACCTCGGACTCGCCGGTCTCGGCCAGCACCAGGAACTCGTGCGTGTTCTCGCCGCCGATGGGTCCGCTGTCGGCGCGCATCGGGATCGCCTGCAGGCCCATGCGTTCATAGGTCCGCAGGTAGCTGACGAGGTGCCGGTTGTAGGCGTGCAGCGCGTCTTCCTTGGTCAGGTCGAAGTTGTAGCCGTCCTTCATCAGGAACTCGCGGCCGCGCATGACGCCGAAGCGGGGGCGGATCTCGTCGCGGAACTTCCACTGGATCTGGTACAGCGTCAGCGGCAGGTCCTTGTAGCTGTTCACATGCGCCCGGAAGATGTCGGTGATCATCTCCTCGTTGGTGGGGCCGTACAGCATCTCGCGCTTGTGGCGGTCGGTGATGCGCAGCATCTCCTCGCCGTAATCGTCATAACGGCCGGATTCGCGCCACAGGTCGGCCGATTGCAGCGTCGGCATCAGGACCGGGATATGGCCAGCGCGCTGCTGTTCCTCGTGCACGATCTGCTCGACCCGGCGCAGGACCTTCAGCCCCAGCGGCAGCCAGGAATAGATGCCCGCCGACTGCTGCTTGATCATGCCCGCGCGCAGCATCAGCCGGTGGCTGACGATCTGCGCTTCGGAGGGGTTTTCTTTGAGGACGGGCAGGAAATAGCGCGACAGACGCATGGGGCGTGACCTTTGGCGAGTTGCCCGGCCCGGTTACCGGATCGCCGCCCGAGGGGCAACGCCCGCGCGCCGAGGCGCTTGCGCCGCGCGGCAGGGCGGGACAAACAGAAGGCGGACCGGCAGAACCGGCCGGGACAATCAGTGCCCGACACCCTGAACGGAGCATGCGCAATGCGGTTTGCCGGCAGCAAGCAGGCCATCTGGTGGGGCGCGGTGGCGCTGGTCCTGGTGCTGGTCCTGTGGCTGCTGGGCGGCGCGATCATGCCCTTCCTGCTGGGCATGTCGATCGCCTATCTTCTTGATCCCGTGGTAGACAGGCTGGAACGCGCGGGCGTGTCCCGCGTGCTGGCCGTCGTGCTGATCACCGGGCTTGCCGTCCTGGCGCTGGCGACCGCGCTGGTCTGGCTGGTGCCGCTGCTGATCCGTCAGGGCACGCAACTGGTCGAAACCACCCCCGCCATGATCGACCGCCTGCAGGCCGTGGTGCAAAGCCGCTATCCGCAGCTGTTCCCCGACGGGGGCTTCGTGGACAACGCCCTGCAGCAGGCGCGCACAACGGTCGCGGCCAGCATGGGCACCATCGTCGGCACCGTCATGGGGTCGATCAACGGCGTGATCGGCTTCGTCATGGTGCTGGTCATCGCGCCGGTCGTGGCCTTCTACATGCTGCTCGACTGGGACCGGATGGTGCGCCGCATCGACGCTCTGCTGCCGCGTCCGCACCTTGATACGCTGCGGGGACTGGCCCGCCAGATCGACGACAGCGTCTCGGGCTTCGTGCGGGGACAGGCGGTGGTGATCCTGATCCTTGCCGCCTTCTATTCGGTCGGCCTGGCGCTGGTCGGCCTGCCCTTCGGCATCGTCATCGGCGTGTCGGCGGCCTCGCTGTCCTTCATCCCCTATGTCGGCACGCTGGTGGGCGGCGTGATCTCGATCGGGGTCGCGCTGTTCTCCTTCTGGGGGGAGCCTGCGCAGATCATCGCCGTCGCCGGGATCTTCGTCGCGGGGCAGATGCTCGAAGGGAACTATCTTCAACCCAAGATCGTGGGCGGACAGGTGGGGCTGCACCCGGTCTGGCTGATGCTGGCGCTCAGCGTCTTCGGCACGCTGTTCGGCTTTGTCGGGCTGCTGGTCGCGGTGCCGCTGGGCGCGGCGGTGGGGGTGATCGTGCGCTACTCGGTCGATCGCTACAAGGTCAGCCCCCTTTACACGGGGGCCGAGGCGCCCGCCCCCGTGCCCACCCCCACGCTGGTCGAGCTTGCCCCGCGCGGCACCGTCGCCCGCCGGGTCGCCAGCGCGCAACGCACCCATGACGAGGCCATGCGCGAGGCGCGCATCGAATCGGCCCGCGACGAGGCGCATATCGCCGCCGTCGAGGCGGCCGCCGAGGACGGCGCTCAGATCGCCATGGCCGAGGTCGAGGTGAAATGGCCTGATGCCCCGGCTGCCCTGGGAACCGGGCACCCCCATCCCAAGGTGCGGACCTGGGGCGGGCGCACCCCCGACGGCCCCGATCCGCAGGACCCCGTGGAGCGGAACGCCCCCCGCACCGCCGCCGAGATCATCGAAGACGGCCGGAGGGGCTGACACCCGTGGCGCGCCAACTGACGCTGGACCTTCGCACCCCGCCCGCGCTGTCACGCGCCGACTTCCTGCCAGCACCGGCCAATGCCGAGGCGCTGGCCCTGCTGGACCGCCCCCGCGACTGGCCGCAGGGCCGGCTGCTGCTGGTGGGCCCCGAGGCTTCGGGCAAGTCGCATCTCGCCGCCTTCTGGGCGGCCGAGAACGGCGCGCAGCGGATGCGCGCCTCGGCCCTGCGGCCCGAGATCGCCGACACGCTGGTCCAGCCGGACGGCGCCCTGGTGATCGAGGATGCCCATCGCGCGGGCGGCGCGGCGGGGGCGGAACTGGCACTGTTCCACCTGTGGAACCTTTCCGCCGAGCGCGGTGCGCTGCTGCTGATCACCGCGCGCACGCCGCCGCGCGACTGGGGGCTGGCGCTGCCGGATCTCGCCTCGCGCATGGCCTCGACCGCGCTGGTCCGGCTGGAACCGCCCGACGAGCACCTGCTGACGGCGGTGCTCGTCAAGCTGTTCGCCGACCGCCAGCTGTCGCCGGGGCCGGGCGTGATCGAGGCGCTGGTGCGCCACATGGACCGCGACCTCGGCCTTGCCCGCAAGCTGGTGGCCGAGATCGACCGGGACGCGCTGTCCGAGGGCCGCGCGGTGACGCGACCCCTGGCCATGGCGGCGCTGGGCCGGCTTGGGGCGGGCGCGGCTTAGGATGTTGCCGCTGCAAGCGGGGGTCCACTCCCGCACCCCCGGAGGGTATTTGAGGCAGGACGGAGCTTCGGGCCGGAACGTCGTTGTCACCGTGGCCCTTGGGACGAGTTGCACGGCCTCGGGAATCGCGGCATCAACCCTGTCATGACCCAGGCCGATTTCCTGAAGTGCCCTTTCCCGCCCGCGCGCAGCCTGCCCGAGGGCGCGCCGACGGGACCCGCGCGGTTCTTCAACCGGGAACTCAGCTGGCTGTCCTTCAACTGGCGGGTGCTGGACGAGGCGCGGAATCCGCGCGTCCCGCTGCTGGAACGGCTGCGTTTCCTGTCGATCTCGGCCACCAACCTCGATGAATTCTACACCGTTCGCGTCGCGGGCCTGCGCGAGCTGGTGCGCGAAGGGAACTCCACCCCTTCGGACGACGGCCTGGCCCCGGCCGAGCAGCTGACGCTGATCAACGCCGACGCCCGCCGCCTGATGGGCGCGCAGCAGACCGTCTGGAACAAGCTCAGGCGCGAGATGGAGCGGGCAGGGATCGTGATCCTGTCCCGCCCGCGCATCACGCGGGCTGAGGCGGCGTTCCTGCGCCAGCATTTCGCGGAACAGGTGTTCCCGGTCCTGACGCCGCTTGCCATCGATCCCGCGCACCCGTTCCCCTTCATCCCCAACACCGGCTTCAGCCTGGCGCTGGAACTGGCGCGGGAAACGGACGGGCGGCAGATGCAGGCGCTGCTGCCGATCCCCACCCAGCTCAAGCGGTTCATCGCCCTGCCGGGCGGGCAGCGCTTCCTGCGGCTGGAAGACCTGCTGTTGATGCACCTGCCGACGCTGTTCCCCGGATACCGCGACATCGGCCATTGCGGCTTCCGCGTGCTGCGCGACAGCGACCTGGAGCTTGAGGACGAGGCCGAGGATCTGGTGCGCGAGTTCGAGACCGCGCTCAAGCGCCGCCGCCGGGGCGAGGTGGTTCGATTGAAGATCACTGCGGGCGCCCCCGACCGGCTGCGCCGCATGATCATGCAGGAACTGGGCGTCGGCCCCGACGCCACCGTCGAGGTCGAGGGCCTTCTGGGCATGGCCGATGTGCGCGAGCTGGTGCTGGACAGCCGCCGCGACCTGCAATGGCCCTCCTTCACGCCGCGCGTGCCGGAACGCGTGCAGGACCACGACGGCGACCTGTTCGCGGCGATCCGCCAGAAGGACATGCTGCTGCATCACCCCTACGAGACCTTCGACATGGTCATCCGCTTCCTCAACCAGGCGGCGCGGGACCCGGACGTGGTGGCGATCAAGCAGACGCTGTATCGCACCAGCCGCGACAGCCCGATCGTGGACGCGCTGTGCGAGGCCGCCGAAAGCGGCAAGTCGGTCATGGCGCTGGTGGAACTGAAGGCCCGCTTCGACGAGGCCGCGAACATCCGCCAGAGCCGCCGGCTGGAACGGGCAGGCGCCCATGTCAGCTATGGCTTCATGCAGCTGAAGACCCATGCCAAGATGAGCACCGTGGTCCGGCGCGAGGGCGACCGGCTGGTGACCTACACCCATTTCGGTACCGGCAACTATCACCCGATCACCGCGCGCGTATACACCGACCTGTCGCTGTTCACCTGCGACGCGGCGCTGGGGCGGGACGCGGCCAAGGTCTTCAACTACCTGTCCGGCTACGTCCAGCCCGAGGGGCTGGAGAACCTGGCCATCAGCCCCATCAACCTGAAATCCACTCTGCTGGACCTGATCGCGCGCGAGGCCGATTTCGCCCGCCGCGGCCGTCCCGCCGAGATCTGGGCCAAGATGAACAGCCTGGTCGAAACGGACGTGACCGAGGCGCTTTATGCGGCCTCTGCGGCAGGCGTGAAGATCAACCTGGTCATCCGCGGCATCTGCGGCCTGCGCCCCGGCATCGCAGGGCTGTCCGACAACATCCGCGTGAAATCCATCGTCGGGCGCTTCCTGGAACACAGCCGCATCGTCTGCTTCGGCAATGGCCACGGGCTCCCTTCGCGCAAGGCGCGGGTCTTCATCAGCTCGGCCGACTGGATGGACCGCAACCTGTCGCGCCGGGTGGAAACGCTGGTCGAATGCCTGAACGACACGGTCAAGGCGCAGATCACCAGCCAGATCATGGCCGCCAACATGGCCGACGAGGCGCAGAGCTGGATCCTGCAACCCGATGGCAGGTATCTGCGTCATCTTCCCGAAGATCGTGACGACCTGTTCAACTGCCACCGCTTCTTCATGGAAAACCCGTCGCTGTCCGGGCGGGGGACCGCGGGGGCGGGCGACGTGCCGGCGCTGACCCACGCCAGCGAGTGACCCTGACCACGGCGCAGCCCTCCGGGCCCGCCGCCAGCCAGAAAGACAAGCGATGAACGTGACCACGACCAGCGGCCAGAAAGTTTCCCCCTTTGGCAAGCAGGGCCTGCCCGTGCGGTCCATGCGCGAACTGGCAAGGGTGGGCGTGGTGGACGTCGGCTCGAACTCGATCCGGCTTGTCGTCTTCGACGGCGCGGCCCGCAGCCCGGCCTATTTCTACAACGAGAAGGTCATGGCGGGTCTGGGGCAGGGGCTGGTGAACACCGGCCGGCTGAACCCCGAGGGCGCGCAGCGCGGCATGGCGGCGCTCAAGCGCTTTGCCGCGCTGGCCCGCAGCATGGGAATCGAGGCGCTGACCTGCGTCGCCACCGCCGCCGTGCGCGAGGCCGAGGACGGCCCGGCCTTCCAGCGCGCGGTCGCGCGGCAGACCGGCCTCAAGCTGATGGTGATCGACGGCGAGGAAGAGGCGCGGCTGTCCGCCCAAGGCGTGCTGCTGGGCTGGCCGGACGCCAAGGGTCTGGTCTGCGACATCGGCGGAAGCTCGATGGAACTGGCCGAGGTGGCGGGCGGCCAGATCGGGCGGCGCGCGACCTCTCCGCTGGGGCCCTTCCGGCTGCAGCAGGTCGAGGGCAAGGCGCTCAAGCGGCATATCGAGAAGATCATGGATGGGCTGGTCGAGGCGGTCGGCCGCGACCACGAGCGCATCTACCTGGTCGGCGGGTCCTGGCGCGCCATCGCCCGACTGGACATGGAACGCCGCGGTTATCCGATGACGGTGCTGCACGAATACCGCATGACCCCCGACGACGTGCTGGCGACGGTCAAGTGGATCGGGAACGAGAACCTGTCGGATCTCAAGGCGCGGACCGGCATCTCCTCGGGCCGGCTCGAACTGGTACCGCTGGCCGTGCAGGTGCTGCGCCAGCTCGTGCTGACCTTCGAGCCGCAGGAAATCGCCGTCAGTTCCTATGGCATCCGCGAGGGGCTGTTGTACGAGCAGATGTCCGACAACATCCGCAAGCGCGACCCGCTGACCGAGGCTGCGCGCTTCATGGAACGCCAGATGGCGCGGATGCCGGGGACGGGCAAGAAGCTGCACCAGTTCCTGGCGCCGGTTTTCCCGGGCGTCTCACCGAGGCGCGAGCGGCTGATCCGCGCGGCCTGCCTGCTGCATGACACCAGCTGGCGCGCCCATCCCGATTACCGCGCCGAGGCCTGCTTCGACAATGTCACGCGCTCGAACCTGGCGGCGCTGTCGCATCCCGAACGGGTGTTCCTGGGGCTGGCGCTGCTGCACCGCTACAAGAACGGCCGCGCGGCCTCGCCCCTGATCACGCCGCTGCTGAAGCTGTTGTCCGAGGAGGAGATCCGCGACGCCGAGATTCTGGGCCGCGCCATGCGCTTCGGCGCCATGTTCGCCATCGGTGATCCGAACGAGGCCGGCACCCTGACCCTGGACCGCGAGGCGGGCACCCTGACGCTGAGCCTGACCAAGGCCGGCCGCGACCTGATGGGCGAGGTCGCCGAGTCGCGGCTGAAGGCGCTAGCCGGGGCGCTGGGGGTCGGGGCGGTGGTGGGGTGATCACCCCTTGAAGGTATGCCGCCGATGCCAATCCAGATAAACCCCGTGGGGTCCGAGGGCTGAAGACGAGGGCTGGATCAGCTTGCCGGTATTGTTGATGAGACGGTGCACAATCTCATCTGCAATGCTGTCTCGGGCGATCAATATAGAATGGTCCTCATCGATAGAAAGCAAACCCCGATCAAACATCCAGTGCACTGTCCCACTCAGTGCCAGACCGTTGCGGACTGTATCCGGGCCGTCATGTTCGACCGGGCGGATGTGGGCTGCTTCGACCTCAGGCCGACCCCCGCCATTTCTCAGCTCCAACCCTGATATGGCACAACGGCCGCGATAAGCCCGACGGACATTCCTGGAGAAGGCGGCGTCCCGCAAAGGGCGAGACGTCAGGACCCTAGTCCGATCGGGGGCCAGTGCAGGAACCCAAGCTGTTTGATTTTCTGCAAAGCCACTGGCGTCGTCAGGCAAGGGGGCACGCGGCAGAGTATCCGGTTCGGTATTAAAGCTCAGACCAGCGTTGATGATAGCGGCAAAATCGTCATCTGAAATCAGGCGTACGGCAGAGGTGTTGTTTCCACCCATCCATGCCAGCCCGGTTTCCCACAATCTGCCGTCTGGACGCACACGCGCCAGATTCGTTTTGAAGTCGAGTTCTGAGGCGGTATCCATGACCGCATAGCTGTGAGTAGGGTCTGCAGGATCAGGAACAACGTTTCGCAGCCGCTGCACGCGGTGGTAGCCCTTTCCAGCGCCACGCCGTCCTTCGTAGAAAATAACCCAATCGCCGACCGCCTGCTCGACACGTGAAAGGTAGCTGTTGGGAAAGTGGTAAACGCGTCCCGGCTCGTCGCGATAATGCGAATGGCTCGACTCGATGAAGACGGCTTTTACCATGCTTGCAGCATAGACGTGCAATCCTGGCTCAGCCAGGTGTCGGAATAATGAAAAAGGCCGCCCCATGGGCGGCCTTTCCATTCGTTCTCGCTCGACCGTTCGGCCGGGCGGATGGATCACATCATGTCCATGCCGCCCATGCCGCCCATGCCGCCGCCCATGCCGCCGGCGGCAGCCTTGGGCTCGGGCTTCTCGGCGATCATGGCTTCGGTCGTGATCAGCAGGCCGGCCACCGAGGCGGCGTCTTCCAGCGCGGTGCGGACGACCTTCGCGGGGTCAATCACGCCGAACTTGAACATGTCGCCATATTCCTCGGTCTGGGCGTTGAAGCCGAAGGACTTGTCGTTCGACTCGCGCACCTTGCCGGCAACCACGGCGCCATCGACGCCGGCGTTCTCGGCAATCTGGCGCATCGGGGCTTCCAGCGCGCGGCGGATCAGGGCGATGCCGGCGTTCTGGTCGGCGTTCTGGCCTTCCAGGCCTTCCAGAGCCTTGGCCCCCTGCACCAGCGCCACGCCGCCACCGACGACGATGCCTTCCTGCACCGCGGCGCGGGTCGCGTTCAGCGCGTCATCGACGCGGTCCTTGCGCTCCTTCACCTCGATCTCGGTCATGCCGCCGACGCGGATGACGGCGACGCCGCCGGCCAGCTTCGCGACACGCTCCTGCAGCTTTTCCTTGTCGTAGTCCGAGGTGGTTTCCTCGATCTGCTGACGGATCTGGCCGACGCGGGCCTCGATCTCGGACTTGTCACCGGCGCCGTCGACGATGGTGGTGTTGTCCTTGGTGATCGACACCTTCTTGGCGCGGCCGAGCATGTCGATGCCGACATTCTCCAGCTTCATGCCAAGGTCTTCCGAGATCACCTGGCCGCCGGTCAGGATCGCGATGTCCTGCAGCATGGCCTTGCGGCGGTCGCCGAAGCCCGGAGCCTTCACGGCCGACACCTTCAGGCCGCCGCGCAGGCGGTTGACGACCAGCGTGGCCAGGGCCTCGCCTTCCACGTCCTCGGCCACGATCAGCAGCGGCTTGCC
This sequence comes from Paracoccus niistensis, assembly GCF_042432925.1. Classification (NCBI taxonomy): domain Bacteria; kingdom Pseudomonadati; phylum Pseudomonadota; class Alphaproteobacteria; order Rhodobacterales; family Paracoccaceae; genus Paracoccus; species Paracoccus niistensis. The sequence continues at coordinate 267,315 of NZ_JBHLWE010000047.1, forward strand.
CGACTGGATCACGGCTTCCAGCAGCGGCACCATCGGCTGCAGCGAGGACAGCTTCTTCTCGTGCAGCAGGATCAGCGCGTCTTCCAGTTCCGCGACCATCTTCTCGGGGTTGGTCACGAAATAAGGCGACAGGTAGCCGCGGTCGAACTGCATCCCTTCGACGACTTCGACCTCGGTCTCCATCCCCTTGTTCTCTTCGACGGTGATGACACCCTCGTTGCCGACCTTCTGCATCGCCTCGGCGATCTGCTCGCCGATGAACTTCTCGCCGTTGGCCGAGATGGTGCCGACCTGCGCGACTTCGGCGCTGTCCGACACGGGACGGGCCGCCGACTTGATCGATTCAACGACGCGCTGGGTCGCCATGTCGATGCCGCGCTTGAGGTCCATCGGGTTCATGCCGGCGGCAACCGCCTTCATGCCCTCGCGGACGATGGCCTGGGCCAGGACGGTGGCGGTGGTGGTGCCGTCACCGGCCTCGTCGTTGGTGCGCGAGGCGACTTCGCGGACCATCTGGGCGCCCATGTTCTCGAACTTGTCGGTCAGTTCGATTTCCTTGGCGACGGTAACGCCGTCCTTGGTGATGCGGGGCGCGCCGAAGGACTTGTCGATGACCACGTTGCGGCCCTTCGGGCCCAGCGTCACCTTGACCGCATCGGCCAGGATGTTGACGCCCTTCAGCATCCGGTCGCGGGCGTCGGTGTTGAACTTGACTTCCTTGCCAGCCATTTATCTTTTCCTTGTCAGAGTGTTGAAAGCGTGACCGTCAGGGATCAGTCGATGATCCCGAGGATGTCGCTTTCCTTCATGATGAGCAGTTCCTTGCCGTCCACCGTGACTTCGGTGCCCGACCACTTGCCGAACAGGATGCGGTCGCCTTCCTTCACGTCCAGCTTGATGCGGTCGCCGTCCTCGTTGCGGGCGCCGGCGCCCACGGCCATGACTTCGCCCTCAGCGGGCTTTTCCTTGGCGGTGTCGGGGATGATCAGCCCACCCTTGGTCTTCTCGTCCGACTCGACGCGGCGGACCAGGACGCGGTCGTGCAGCGGTTTGAATCCCATCGTGAACACTCCGATCTTTCAGGTTGCAGTGTTTCGGTTGTTGGCACTCGACCGAGGTGAGTGCCAGTGGCGCCGAGATAGGCGGGCTTCACGGGGCTGTCAACAGGTTCGGATGCGGCTTCGGGTTCACAGCGCCGGCTGCAAGTGTTTGGATCATCGAAGGGTTGCCCGCCGGCGGCCCGGCTTCGGGAAAGACAAGGGTGGCTGCCATGCGCATGATCGGGACAAGGGGCAGAAGGGGGCTGGCTGCCACGCTTGCGACGCTTTGCGCGCTGGTCTTCGCCACCGCTGCAAGCGCGGCGGACTGCACGGGCCGCGACCTGATCGCCGAACTGCCGGCCGGGCAACGGGCGCAGTTGGACGAGGCCGTCGCCGGCACGCCCTATCCGCAGGGCATCTTCTGGCGGGCGACCAAGGGTGAGGCGCGGATCGAGATCGCGGGCACCTATCACTTTCCCGACCCGCGGCACGAGGCGACCGTCGCGCGCATGGCCCCCCTGATCGCGCAATCCGGCGCCCTTCTGGTCGAGGCGGGTCCGGAAGAGGAAAAGGCTTTGACCGACCACCTGAGCCGCGATCCCGCCCTGATGGTCGATCCCACCGGGCCCACGCTGCCGCAGCGCCTGGGGGACAGGGACTGGCAGGCCGTCGCCCAGGCCGTTGAACAGCGGGGCGTGCCTGCCATCCTCGCCAGCCGGATGCGCCCCTGGTATGTCGCCATGCTGCTGGGCCTGTCGCCCTGCATGCTGGGCCAGGCGCAGGATCTTGCCGACCGGCAGGGCCTCGATCACCGGCTGGTGGATCATGCGCGGGGCGAAGGCGTGCCGGTGCTGGCGCTGGAACCCTGGGACACGCTTTTCACCATCTTCCGGGATCTCACCCCCGAGGAGGAAAACGACATGATCCGCGCCGCGCTGCCCGCAGCGAGACTGGCCGACGATTATGCGGCCACCTCGCTCGAGGCGTATTTCCGCGGCGACATCTGGCAATTGTGGGAATTCGGCCGTCTGGATGCCCGTGAGAACTCGGGCCTGCCGTCCGAGGCCGTGGACCGCCAGATGCAGCTTGCCGAGGATCGGCTGATGACCCGGCGGAACAGATCATGGATCGGCCCGTTGACCCGGGCGGCCGAGGCGGCCGCGGCCGAGGGCAAGCCCGTGGTCGCGGCCTTCGGGGCGCTGCACCTGCCGGGCGAGACCGGCGTGCTGCGCCTGCTGGAGGCCGAGGGCTGGACGATCACAGAGGGCGGATGATGAGCAGGACCGACAACCGGTGGGCCGACGAGGAGGCCCTGTGGACCATGGGCGCGGGCGAGGCCTGGCGGCGGATGCACCCCTCCTGCATCGTGGTGCGCCCTGAGGGGGCGATCCAGGGGGCCGAGGTTCTGGCGCTGCTGAACGCGGGCCCGCGCGCGACCAAGGTCTGGCTGACCGAGCGGCTGATGGTCGAAACAGAGGATTGCGTGGTGCTGGCCTATCGCGCCACCGTGGCCCGGCAGGGAAGCGAGACCGAACTGCTGTGCAGTTCGACCTGGGTCCGGCAGAAGGACGACTGGCAGCTGATCCAGCACCAGCGCACGGCTCATCCCGCCCCCGAGGCCTGACGATTGTCCCTGAGGGCAGGTCTGCCGCACCACATCCGCTTTCATGGGGCCTACACCGCGGGCCTTGCCGCAGCCACCCTGCTGGCCTCTCGGCTGCCGCTGACCGACTGCATCCTGATCGGCGGCTGACCGGCCCCGCGCCGCAGCCTTCACAAGGGACGGCCCCGCGCCTATAAGCCGGACCAATCGCGCCACGAGGGAACGCTTCATGATCCAGGTTTTCGGCCACAAGGCCCCCGATACCGACTCCACCGGCTCGCCGCTGATCTGGGCCTGGTATCTGTCCGACGTCCGCAAGACCCCCGCCAAGGCGGTCCTGCAGGGGATGCCCAACACCGAGGCCGTCTGGATGCTGGGCAAGTGGGGCGTCCAGATGCCCGAGATCATCGAGGACGTGGCTGCCGGCGACCAGTGCGTGATCGTGGACACCAACAACCCGGCCGAGCTGCCCGCCTCGCTGGACCAGGCCGAGGTGATCGAGATCATCGACCATCACCTGCTGGCCGGCGGCATCACCACCCGCACGCCGATCAACATCACGATCCGTCCGCTCGCCTGCACGGCGACCATCATGCACGACCTGATGGGCGCGGACCTCGACCGCGCGCCGGCCTGGGTCAAGGGCCTGATGCTGACCTGCATCCTGTCCGACACGCTCGAGTTCCGCTCGCCCACCACGACGCCGCATGACCGGCGCGTGGCGGAAAAGCTGGCCAAGGACCTGGACATCGCCATTCCGACCTACGCGATGGAGATGTTCACCGCGAAATCCGACGTTTCGGCCTTCTCGGACGCGGCCCTGCTGAAGATGGACAGCAAGGAATACACGCTGGGCGGCAAGCAGATGCGGATTTCCGTGCTGGAAACCACCGCGCCGCAGGTGCTGCTTGACCGCAAGGACCGCCTGGTCGCCGCCATGCCCGGCGTCGCGGCCGAGGACGGCGCCGACGAGGTGATGCTGTTCATCGTGGACATCCTGAACGAGCAGTCCACCCTGCTGGTCCCCAACGACTTCGTCCGTCGCGTGGCCGAGGCGTCCTTCGGCGTCCCGGTCGAGGGCGACAGCGTGGTCCTGCCCGGCGTCGTCAGCCGCAAGAAACAGATCATCCCCGTGCTCAAGGTCTGAGCGGGGCATCGTGACGACAGGGCCGGGGCCATTCCCGGCCCCTCGCATTTCAAGGCAGCGAAAGGGCAGGAACATGACCCGCATCATCCGGAACCTCGCCGAGATCGGCGGCGACTATGGCGTTCTGTTCTGCGACCTGTGGGGCTGCGTCCACAACGGCAAGATCGCCTATCCGGCTGCCATCAGCGCCCTGCAGGCCTATCGCGCCGCGGGGGGCAAGGTGGCGCTGGTCACGAACGCCCCGCGCCCGCGCGGCCTCGTGGCCGACCAGATCGCGCGGCTGGGGGTGCCGGACGACGCCTGGGACGACATCGTCACTTCGGGCGATGCCGCGCAGGACGCGATGTTCGCGGGCCGGGTCGGCAGCCGCGTCTGGCACGTGGGCCCCGACCGCGACCTAGGCTTCTTCACGGAAACCGAGGACCCGCGCGCGTCCGCCATCACCCGCGTCCCGCTGGAGGAGGCCGAGGGCGTCGTCGTCACCGGCCCCTATGACGACCGCACCGAAACGCCCGAGGACTACCGCGAGCGGCTGGCCGCGGCGCGCGCGCGCAACCTGCCGCTTCTTTGCGTAAATCCCGACCTCGTGGTCGATTTCGGCGAGCAGCGGCTTTACTGCGCGGGCGCCCTTGCCCAGCTTTACGAGGAGATGGGCGGCGAGGCACTGTACTTCGGCAAGCCCCATGCGCCGATCTATGACCTTGCCCGTCGCCGCCTGGGCGTCAGCCTTGATGTGCCCGCGCTGGCCATCGGGGACGGCATCGGCACCGACATCCTTGGCGCGGTCAACCAGGGGATCGATTCGCTGTTCGTCACCGGAGGCCTTGCCGCCGAGCACATGGGCGATGACGTGGAAAGTCCCGAGGCGCACCGGCTGGAAGCGTGGCTTTCGGATCAGCGCATCTCGGCCACCTACGCCATCGGACGGCTGCGCTGACGCCGCGTCGCAACAATCGTTCGGACCGAAGACCTATCCTTTAGAATTATTGCTCGTCCTCTCTCCCTCTGCTACGCTGCGATGCAGCAGAGGGGGCCATGATGCTCGACAATCATCCGCGCGGCACGATCGTCATCGAGGATCTCGAGATCGGAATGGTGCGGCACCTGCTCAAGCAGGTGACGGACGATGACATCGAAATGTTCGCGCAGGTCTCGACGGACCGGAACCCGGTGCATCTGGACGATGCCTATGCCCGCGACACGATCTTCGAGGGCCGGATCGCCCACGGGATGCTGACTGCGGGGCTGATTTCCGCCGTGATCGGAGAGCAGTTGCCCGGTCACGGCACTGTCTACCTTGGCCAGACGCTGAAGTTCATGGCGCCCGTCCGCCCCGGCGACACGGTGCGGGCCGAGGTGCAGGTGGAATCGATCGACCACGCGAAGCGCCGCGTCACCCTTGCCACGCGCTGCCTCGTGGGCGATACGGTCGTGCTGAAAGGCGAGGCGGTAGTTCTGGCGCCGTCGCGCAAGTTCGACTGACCGATCCGACCGGGGCATGGCCCGGACGTGGGGGCCCATGCAGAATCCGCCGATGCACATCCACCGCGACTGGCGCGGTCTTCCGGCATCCGCCCGCGGCGCGACCGTGGCCATGGGCAATTTCGACGGCGTCCACCGGGGTCATCGCGCCGTGATCGACGCGGCCCGCGCCGCGCGCCCTGACGCGCCCCTGGGCATCGTCACCTTCGAACCCCACCCGCGCGAGTATTTCGCGCGCCTCGCCGGGCGCGAGGAGCCGCCCTTCCGCCTGATGAACGCCGAGGCGCGGGCGAACCGCTTGGCCCGGCACGGCGTCAGCCAGCTTTACGAACTGCCCTTCGGCCCCACGCTGGCCGGGCTCACGCCCGAGGACTTCGCCCGCGAGGTGCTGGCCGAGGGGCTGGGCGTCGCCCATGTCACCGTGGGCGAGGATTTCCGCTATGGTCGGGGCCGCGCGGGCGACATCCATACGCTGGTCGAGGCAGGCCAGCGCCTCGGCTTTGGCGTGACGGCCGTGCCGCTGCTGGAAACGGATGACGCGGCCACCAGTTCGACCGCGATCCGCGAGGCGCTGGCCGGGGGCCGCCCCCGCGACGCCGAACGGATGCTGGGCCACTGGCACCGCATCGAGGGCGAGGTGATCCACGGCGAAAAGCGCGGCCGCGAGCTGGGCTATCCGACCGCGAACCTGGCGCTGGAAGGGCTGCACCTGCCCAAGCTGGGTGTCTATGCGGTTTTGGTGGACGTGCTGGAGGGGCCGGACAAGGGCAACTACGCGGGCGTCGCCTCGCTGGGGGTGCGTCCGATGTTCGGCGAGAACGCGCCCAACCTGGAGACCTTCATCTTCGACTTCGACGGCGATCTTTACGGCCGCCACATCTCGGTCGCGCTGGTCGACTACCTGCGCCCCGAGGCGAAGTTCGAGGGGCTCGAGGCACTGATCGCCCAGATGCGCAGGGACGAGGATCAGGCGCGCCGCATCCTCGCGGCTGCCTGATGCGCGAGCGTTTCTGGGAATTGCCGCTGGATGAGCTCGAGCCCGCCGAGTGGGAAGCGCTCTGCGACGGCTGCGGCAAGTGCTGCCTCAACAAGATCGAATATGAGGACGACGGCAGTCTGGATTTCACCTGCGTCGCCTGCAAGCTGCTGGATGGCGACAGCTGCCGCTGCTCGTCCTATCCGAACCGCCACGACTATGTTCCGGACTGCGTGGTGCTGACGCCAGACAAGCTGGCCGAGATTTCCTGGTGGCTGCCGGCCACCTGCGCCTATCGCCTGCGGGCTGAGGGCAAGCCGCTTTACCCTTGGCACCACCTGATCTCGGGCGACCCCGAGGCGGTCCATCGCGCGGGCGTTTCCGTGCGCGGCCGCACCGTCAGCGAGGCGGACGTGCCCGAGGAAGATTGGGACCGCTACGTCATCGAGGATCTTTCATGAATTTCGGCTCGGACAATTCATCGGGCGTCCACCCGCGCATCATGCAGGCACTGGCGGATGCGAACGAGGGCGTGGCGGGATCTTACGGCCGCGACGACCTGACCCGCCGCGCCTGCGAGGCCGTGCGCGAGATGCTGGGCGCCCCCCGGGCCGCCGTCTTCCTGCTGGGCACCGGCACGGGCGCGAACGCGCTTGCGCTGGCGCAGCTTTGCCCGCCCTGGGGCCGGATCTTCTGCCACAAGACGGCACATATCGAGACCTCCGAATCCGGCGCTCCCGCCTGGATGGCCGGTGGCGCGCAGCTTGCGCTGGTCGAGGGCGAGGCGGGCCGGATGACGCCCGACACGCTGGCGGCCCGCATCGCGGATTACCCGCAGGAGGACGAGCACGACGGCAAGAACGCCGTCCTGTCGATCACCAACGCGACCGAGTGGGGCACCGTCCACGACACGGCGGGTGTCGCCGCGCTGACGGCGGTCGCGCGGGACGCGGGGATGACGGTCCACATGGACGGGGCGCGCTTTTCCAACGCGGTGGCTGCGACGGGGGCCTCGGCTGCCGACCTGACCTGGCGCGCGGGGGTTGATGCGCTCTCGCTCGGGGGGACCAAGAACGGCTGCCTCGCGCTGGAGGCGGTGGTCTTCTTCGACCCCGACCGCGCCCGCGACTTTTCCTTCCGCCGGATGCGGGCGGGGCACCTGTGGTCCAAGCACCGTTTCCTCGCCGCGCAGATGCTGGCCTGGCTGGAAGGCGACCTGTGGCTGACCCTCGCCCGCCACGCCAACGCGGCGGCGGTTGAATTGGCGACGGGCCTGCGGAGCGCGGGCTTCCAGCCGATGGTCGCCGTCGAGGCGAACGAGATCTTCATCCGCCTGCCGCGCGACCTGATCGCCCGGCTGCGAACGGCAGGCCTGCGCGCCGCCGACTGGCCGACCGTTGGCGACGACGAGACGCAGGGGACGATCCGGCTGGTGACAAGCTGGGCCACGACCGAAGGCGAGGTCGCGACCCTTCTGCGCGCGCTTTAACCCAGCGCCTCGATCATCATCCTCAGCGCATGGGCCGTCGTGGCCCGGCGTACGCCGTCGCGGCCCAGCGGGCCGAAGTCCACCGTTTCCGTCCAGGTGCCGCGTTCGTCCGCGATGCCGAAGCAGACGCGGCCCTCGGGCTTGTTCTCGGTCCCGCCCGGCCCCGCGACGCCCGTGACCGCGACCGCCAATCCCGCCTTGGCGCGGTCGCGCGCGCCCGCCGCCATCTCGGCCGCGACCTCGGGGCTGACGGCGCCGTGCGCCTCGATGGTTTCGGGCTTCACGCCCAGCATCTCGGTCTTGGCCCCGTTGGAATAGGTGATGAAGCCCCGGTCCAGCGCGCCCGAGCAGCCGGGAATGTCGCTCAGCGCGGCTGAGATCATGCCGCCCGTGCAGCTTTCGGCGGTCGCCAGCATAACACCCTTGTCGGTCGCCGCCTTCAGGGCGCGCTCGGCCAGGGCCTTCAGGTCCTCTGCGGGTTTGTCGTCCATCACATCACTCCGTGCGAAAGTCCGGCGGCCAGGATCGAGGCCACGGCCGCGAAGATCCCGGCCCAGATGTCGTCCAGCATCACGCCCGCCGCGTCGGTGCGGCGGTCGGCGCGGCCGATGATCCAGGGCTTCCAGATGTCGAACAGGCGGAACAGCAGGAAGGGCACGACCCAGGCTGGCCAGGGGAAGAGGCTGGCCGGCATTCCCGCGAACCAGAACCCGCCCGAGGTGGCGCACAGCGCAATCATCTGCCCCGCGACCTCGTCGATGACGATGACGCTTTCGTCCTTTTCGGTCCGCCCTTGGGTTGCCTTGCCGACGGCCCAGAAGCCCAGCGCGATGACCAGCAGCGTGACCATTGCGACCAGCGGAAAATGCCCCAGCCGGTGCAGGACATAGCCCAGCGCGATTGTCGCCGCCGAGGCCCAGGTGCCCGGAGCGGGCCGCAGGTGCCCGAGACCGAAGCCGGTTGCGATCAGCCGCTCCATCATGCCTCGCGGATCAGGGTGGCGGTGGCGATCGAGGCGATGCCTTCCTCGCGTCCGGTGAAGCCCAAGCGTTCCGAGGTGGTGGCCTTGACGCTGACGCGCTCGGGCTCGACGCCCATGATTTCGGCCAGCCGCGCCTGCATGGCGCCGGCATGGGGGCCGATCTTGGGCCGCTCGCAGACCAGCGTCACGTCGGCGTTGCCGAGGCGATAGCCCATGGACCGCGCAAGCTCGGCGGCGTGGCGCAGGAAGATCTCGCTCGCGGCGCCCTTCCACTGCGGGTCCGAGGGCGGGAAGTGCCGCCCGATGTCGCCCTGCGCCAGCGCGCCATAGATGGCGTCCGTCAGCGCGTGCATCCCCACGTCGGCGTCCGAATGACCGACAAGGCCCTTGTCATGCGCCACCTGCACGCCGCACAGCCAGACATGGTCGCCCGGCCCGAAGGCGTGGACGTCATAGCCGTTGCCAAGCCGCACATCCATGTCTGTCCCCCGCATCCGCAATATCCGCCCGGCCCGCTCCAGGTCGCCCGGCCATGTGATCTTGAGGTTGTCTTCGTCCCCCGGAACGATGCGGACGGCAAGCCCCTGCCGCTGCACCAGCTCGACGTCATCCGGCGCGGCTTCGGCAGCGGCCCGGTGCGCGGCGAGGATCACGGGCAGCGCAAACCCCTGCGGCGTCTGTGCCCGGTAAAGCCCCGCACGCTCGGCAAAGCCGGTGACGACATCCTCGGTCCCGCGCCAAAGCGCGTCCGTGACGGAAAGCCCCGGCGCGGCCGCCTGGGCGCCTTGGGCAAGCGCCTCCACCACCGCGCCGATGATGGCGGCCGAGACCAGCGGGCGCGCTCCGTCGTGGATCAGCACATGGGTGATGCCTGAACCCTCCAGCACCTCGAGCCCCGCGCGTACGCTGTCCGACCGCGTGGCGCCGCCTGCCACCAGCGTGACGCGCCCGCCGAGTTCCCCGAGGGCATGGTCCATGTCGTCGGGGTGGACGGTGACGACGATCCGGTCGAAGCCTGCGAAGGCGTCGATGCTGCGCGCCAGCACGCTCCGGCCGGACAGGGGAAGCCACTGCTTGGGCATCTCGCCGCCCATCCGCGTGCCACGCCCTGCGGCGGTGATCAGCACGGCGATGCGGTCGCGGGGCAGGGCGGGGCGGGGGGCGCTGTCGGAAGTCATGCCCTGCCGATTAGCGCGGCTGATGGGCTTAGGCCAGCGTGAGACGTGGCGGCTCGCTTTCGAAACCTCGGTCTTTCTTCTTTGCCCAAATATCCCACGGGGGATTGTCGTATACGACAATGGGGGTGTGAAACCCCCGGTCCGGCGGCGCCACCCCTCGAACCCTCCGCCCCCTCGCGCCCGGGGTCCATCGCGGCTATATCCCGTGGCAACACCGCGCCAAGCGACAGGAGCCGCCGATGACCGATCTTTCCCCCAGCGACCTTGCCAAGGATGCCGCCGCGCGTGCCGGGGTCGCGCTGGTGCAGGACGGGATGCGGCTTGGCCTCGGCACCGGCTCGACCGCCGTCTTCATGGTCCACCGTCTGGCCGAGCGGATCAGGGCCGAGGGTCTGCGCCTGCGCTGCGCCGCGACCAGCCGCGCGACCTGCGACCTGGCGGGCCAGCTTGGCATCCACATCGAGGAGCTGGACGAGATCGGCTGGCTGGACCTGACGCTGGACGGCGCGGACGAGATCGATCCCGACCTGAACCTCATCAAGGGCGGCGGCGGCGCGCATCTGCGCGAAAAGATCGTGGCCGCCGCGTCCGACCGCATGGTGGTGATCGCGGACCCCACCAAGGTGGTCGAAACGCTGGGCGCCTTTCACCTGCCGGTCGAGGTGATCCCCTTCGGCGTGGAAACCACGATCGTCCACATCCGCCGCCTGCTCGACTCGCTTGACCTGACGCATCGCCCGATCCTGCCGCGCCAGCGCGACGGGCGCATCTTCCACACGGACGAGGACAACCTGATCCTCGACCTGTCGCTGGACGTGATCACGGATTGCAGCGCGATCTCCTCGGGCCTGCACGCGATTCCGGGCGTCGTGGAACACGGGTTGTTCCTTGGCATGTGCGACCTGGCGCTGGTGGGGGCGCCGGACGGCTCGGTGATCGAGATGACCAAGCCCGAGGTGACGGCGTGAGCTTCGACTACGACCTCTTCGTCATCGGCGGCGGCTCGGGCGGGGTGCGCGCGGCGCGCATCGCGGCGGGCCAGCATGGCGCGAAGGTGGCGCTGGCCGAGGAAAGCCGCATGGGGGGCACCTGCGTCATCCGGGGCTGCGTGCCCAAGAAGCTGATGGTCTTCGCCTCGCAGGCCCCTGCCGCCGCCGAGGAATCCCGTGGCTACGGCTGGCTGGGTGCCGAGGCGGGCCGCTTCGACTGGCTCACCTTCCGCGAAAAGTTGCACGCCGAGCTGTCTCGCCTCGAAGGCGCCTACCGCAGCGGTCTGCTGGCGGCCGGGGTCGAGGTCCACGACTGCCGCGCTACGCTGGTCGATCACCACACGGTCGCGCTGGCCGACGGGCGGCAGGTCACCGCGAAGCACATCCTGATCGCGGTCGGCGGCCGTCCCACCCTGCCGGGCATCCCGGGCGAGGAACTGGGCATGGTGTCGGACGACCTGTTCACCATGGAGGAGATGCCGCGCCGCATCCTTCTGGTCGGCGGCGGCTTCATCGCCTGCGAGTTCGCAACGATCCTCAAGGGCCTCGGCGCGGACACGACGCTCGTCTATCGCGGCGGCAAGCTGCTGCGCGGCTTCGACGAAGGCGGTCGCACGCTTGTCACCCACCAGCTGGAACATATCGGCGTCACCCTGCGGCTGAACGCCAACCCGGCGCGGCTGGACCGCGACGCCCAAGGCATCCGCGTCACCTACGAGGATGGCGCGGTCGAGCATCACGACGCCGTTCTCTTCGCCACCGGCCGCTCACCTTTTACCAAGGGGCTGGGGCTGGAAAACACCGGCGTCAGGCTGGGCCGGCGCGGCGAGATCGTCGTGGACGAATGGTCGCAGACGGCCGTGCCCTCGATCTTCGCCGTGGGTGACGTCACCGACCGGATCAACCTGACCCCCGTCGCGATCCGCGAAGGCCATTCCTTCGCCGATACCGTCTTCGGCGCGCAGCCCCGCAAGGTCTCCCACGATCTTGTCGGCGCCGCCGTCTATGTCCGGCCGCACGAACTGGCCTCGATCGGACTGACCGAGGAAGCGGCGGCCGAGCAGGGGCCGATCGAGGTCTACGAGGCGCTGTTCCGTCCCATGCGCTCGCTTTTCGCGGGCTCGGACCTGCGGGCGATGATGAAGCTGGTCGTGGACGACGTGACGCGGCGCGTGCTGGGTTGCCACATCTTCGCGCCCGAGGCGGGAGAGATGATCCAGCTGGCCGCCGTGGCCATCGGCATGGGCGCGACCAAGGAACAGTTCGACGCGGCCATCGCCGTCCATCCGACCCTTGCCGAAGAGCTTGTGACGATGCGGATGCCGGTGCGGCGGGCAGGAGGTGCGACGGCGTGACCGCCTTTGGCGGTCACATACGCGAAGGTGCGCGTCGCGAGGCCTTGTCGTGACCGGCATGGTCCTTAGTTAAGGCTTTGAATTGGACGAAAGGCTTACGAATGGCACAACAGGGACCCTGGGGCGGCGGCAACGGCGGGGACGACGAACGGCCACCACGCCCGCAAGCGCCGAGACCCGAACGGGGTGAACCCCCACGTCCCTGGGGGCAGCAGGGACCCGGGCAGCCACCGCCTGGCGGCAAACGGCCCGATCAGATCCCCGAGATCGAGGAGCTGATGCGCAAGGGTCAGGACCGGTTGCGCGTCCTGATGGGCGGGCGCGACGACGGCGCCCGCCGCACCGGCGGGCCAAGGGGTCCGCGCCGCGAGCTTCCCCGGATGGACCGCGGCAAGTGGGGCATCTTCGCGCTGGGCGCGGTGGCGCTCTGGGCATTCGCCAGCATCTACCAGGTGGACACTTCGGAAAAATCGGTCGAGCTGCTGTTCGGCCAGCCCTATGCCGTGCGCGACGACGGTCTGAACTTCGCGCCCTGGCCCTTCGTCACCTACCAGATCGTGGGCGTGACCCGCGAACGGACCATCGACCTCGGCACCGGCCGCGATCCGATGGACAGCGGGCTGATGCTGACCCGTGACCAGAACATCGTGGACCTGACCTACCAAGTCGTCTGGAACATCTCGAACCCCGAGCAGTTCCTGTTCAACCTCGCCGATCCCGAGGGGACGATCCGCGCCGTGGCCGAAAGCGCCATGCGCGACATCGTGGCGCGCAGCGAGCTGGCGCCGATCCTGAACCGTGACCGTGGCGTGATCCAGACCGACCTGGAGCAGGCGATCCAGGCGACGCTGGACAGCTACCAGGCCGGCATCAACGTGCTGCGGGTGAACCTTGGCCGGGCCGACCCGCCTGCCGAGGTGATCGACAGCTTCCGCGAGGTGCAGGCCGCCCAGCAGGAACGCGACCGGCTTGAAAAAGAGGCCGACGCTTATGCGAACCGCGTCCTGGCCGCCGCCCGAGGCGAGGCCGCGGCCCTGGTCGAGCAGGCCGAGGCCTATCGCGCCCAGGCCGTCAACAGCGCCCAGGGTGAGGCCGCGCGCTTCAACTCGGTCTATGACGAATATGTCAAGGCGCCCGACGTGACCCGCCGCCGGATGTATCTGGAAACGATGGAGCGGGTGCTGGGCAACGTGGACAAGGTGCTGATCGACGGCGAGGCCGGGCAGGGCGTGGTGCCCTATCTGCCGCTGAACCAGTTGAACAGCACCCCCGCGCCGCGCACCGGCGCGAACGCAGGGGCCGGCAGCGCCGGAACCGCCACGCCGACCACGACGACTCCGCAGACGGGGACCAACTGATGCGCCGCACCCTTTCAATCCTGGCCCTGCCGCTGGTCGTCATCCTCGCGGTGGCGATCATGGCCTCGGTCTATATCGTGGACGTGCGCGAAAAGGCGCTGGTGCTGCGCTTCGGCGAGGTCGTCACCGTGCGCGAGGAACCGGGCCTCGGCCTCAAGCTGCCGATCATCGATCGCGTGGTGCGCTATGACGCGCGCATCCTCGGCCTGCAGACCGAGCCGATGGAGGTCACCCCGCTGGACGACCGCCGCCTCGTGGTGGACGCCTTCGCACGCTGGCAGATCGCCGATGCCGTCACCTTCCGCCGCGCCGTGGGCGAGGGCGGGATCGACTTCGCCCAGCAGCGCCTGGGCGGGATCATGACCAACGCCATTCGCGGCGTGCTGGGCGCGGTCCCCTCGACCACGGTGCTGTCGAACGACCGGACCGCGCTGATGGCGCAGATCCGCGATGCTGCTCGGAACGAGGCGGATGCGCTGGGCATCCAGATCATCGACGTGCGCCTGACCCGCACCGATCTGCCGGAACAGAACCTCGCCGCGACCTATGCCCGGATGCGGGCGGAACGGGAACGCGAGGCCGCCGACGAGATCGCCCGCGGCGGCGAGGCCGCGCAGCGCGTCCGCGCGACCGCCGACCGGACCGTGGTCGAGCTGACCTCGGATGCCCGCCGCAAGGCCGAGATCGTGCGAGGCGAGGCTGACGCGCAGCGCAACGCCATCTATGCCGAGGCCTTCGGCCGTGACCCCGAGTTCTTCGCCTTTACCCGCTCGATGACCGCCTATGAGCGGGCGCTGCAGCAGGGCAACAGCTCGATCGTGATCAACCCGACGGGCGAGTTCTTCGCCTATCTGGGCACCGGCTCGGACACGGGGGTGAACCCGACCGCCGTGCCGCCCGAGGTTGCCGCCGCCGTGCCGCCCGAGGCGCCCTCGATCAGCGAGGTGGCCGAGGAGGCCGCGGCGCAGGCCGCCGCCGCCGCAGCCCAGGCCGAGGCGACCGCCGCCGCCGCCGAGGGTCTGAGCGAGATCATCGGCGTGGACGAGGCGGTCGATGGCGAAAGCGGCGCGGCCGCGACTGCTGCGCCCGCCGCCGGCGGTCAGGGCGCGTCGGGCGGCGCGGTCGCCCCGGCAGCCGGCGTTCCGCAGGCGCCTTCGGCCGGTGATCCGGTGACGGGCGCGGCGGTTCTGGCCGAGCCGCCGGTCGAGGACGGGCAGGCGCCCGCCGCCACCGGGACCGTTCCCGTGGAGCCGGCGCCCGTGGGGAACTGACCCCGGCGCAAGGAAGTTGACGAAAGGCGCGGCCCACTGGTCGCGCCTTTTTGCATGTGCCGGGGAAACCGCGGTGAAAGCGCGTCAAGAGCGAAACGGTTTTCACGACCTGATGACGCAAAGATGCGTTGCCTTCGGGCAACGGCTGACACATATGCGAGGCATGCCCCCGGGGCCGGCCGGGGACTGCGTCTGCCGGCCAAGTCATGGAGATATTTGATGAACTTCAACTCGCTCATGTCCCGGCTTGGCGTGACGGCGTCGGTCATGGCGCTGTCGCTGGCCCTGGCCCCGGCATATGCCCAGCAGGCCCAGACGCAGCCTGTGCCCGCGCAGCAGCAGCCGGTCCAGCCGGCGCAGGCGGCCCCTTCGCAGACCCCTGAAACAACAACGGTCCCCGGCCAGGCGGCGACCGGCGAGGTGCCCCAGGCCGCCGATCCGACCCGGCCCGCGGGCGACCAGGTGGCCTCGGCCACGGCGGTCATGCCCCAGACCTTCGCCGATATCGTCGAACAGGTCAGCCCCGCCGTGGTGAACATCACCACAACGGCGATCGTCTCGCGTCCCGTGAACCAATTTCCCGGCCTTCCCCCGGGAAGCCCCTTCTCGGACCTGTTCCGGGACTTCGGCATTCCCGGCGGTCCTGAATCGCCCTTCGGCGGTCCGGGCGGTCCGCAGATGCAGCAACGCTCGAACGCACTGGGCTCGGGCTTCGTGGTTTCGGCGGACGGGCTGATCGTCACGAACAACCACGTGATCGAAGGCGCCGACGAGATCGAGATCGAATTCTACTCGGGCGCCCGGCTGCCCGCGACGCTGGTCGGGACCGACCCGACGACCGATATCGCGGTGCTGAAGGTCGAGGCGGACAATCCGCTGCCCTTCGTCAGCTTCGGCGACAGCGACGCGGCCCGTGTGGGCGACTGGGTGCTGGCGCTGGGCAACCCGCTGGGGCAGGGCTTCTCGGCCACAAGCGGCATCATCTCGGCGAAAAGCCGGGCGCTGACGGGGACCTACGACGACTTCATCCAGACGGACGCGGCCATCAACCGGGGCAACTCGGGCGGTCCGCTGTTCAACCTGCAGGGCGAGGTCATCGGCGTGAACACCGCGATCCTGTCGCCAAGCGGCGGATCGATCGGGATCGGCTTCTCGATGGCCTCGAACGTGGTTCAGGGTGTGGTGCAGCAGCTGCAGGAATTCGGGGAAACCCGGCGCGGCTGGCTGGGTGTCAAGATCCAGGACGTCAGCCCCGACATCGCAGAATCTCTCGGCCTTGAAACCGAAGGCGGCGCGATGGTGACAGATGTTCCGGCGGGTCCTGCCGCCGACGCGGGCATCCAGGCGGGCGACGTCATCACGGCCTTCGCGGGCGGCCCGGTCAAGGACACCCGCGACCTGGTGCGCCGCGTGGCGGACGCGCCGGTGGGCAACGCGGTGGACGTCACCGTGCTGCGCGACGGCAAGCCCGTGACCCTGAAGGTCACGCTGGGCCGGCGCGAACTGGCGGACTCCGAGGGCACCGGCCAGCAGAACGGCAGCGGCCAGCCGGGCGCCCCCGGTCAGGTGCTCGGGATGACGCTGGCGCCGCTGACGCCGGAACTGGCCGCGCGGCTGCAGGTGCCCGAGGGCACGGCGGGGCTGGTGGTGCAGGATGTCGATCCGGCCAGCGACGCCTCGGCCAAGGGGCTGCAGACGGGCGACCTGATCGTCGAGGCGGGCCAGCAGCCGGTCACCAGCCTGGATGACCTGAACGCCCGCATCACCGAGGCACGCGAGGCTGGCCGACAGTCGGTCCTGGTGCTGATCCGTCGCCAGGGAGAGCCGCGCTTCGTCGCGTTGTCGCTGGAAGAGTGATCGCACTTCCCTGAATCGAAAGAGGCGCCCTAGGGCGCCTCTTTTTTTTGCGGTGCTTGGCTTATTTCGCCGCTTCCAGCACCTTCACCAGCTCGTCGAAGCCTGCCGTGAAGCCGGACAGGGACACGTTCAGCCGGACGAGGTTTTCCTCCATCGTGCCGCCGAAGGGCAGCAGCGAGACGGTGGCCTTGTTCCCGCGCTTGAGGCTGTCCAGCTCGGCCTGGGACATGCCGATGCGCGACACGCAGCCGATCGGCGCGCAGACCATGAAGGGGTAGCGGTTGTTCTTGCCGGCGTCGATCTGCAGGCCCATGCCGGCCTCGAGGTTCGTTTCCAGGGGCGCCACGAAGTTCAGGACCGCCGCCGCCTCACCCGAGAAGGGGACAACCGAAATCTCTGCGACGGGAGTCTGCTGGTCGTCGCGCAGCAGCTGGTAAAGCTCGCAGGGGTCCTTACCGTCCTGGGTGCGCAGGCAGCGCAGCTGCCAGTCGCCGTGGGTCGACTTGGTGTAGTAGCTGCCGACCTGGTCCTGAGCGGGGGTCTGCGCCGGGGCCGCGCCTGCCGCCGGGGCCGGGGTGGCGGTGTCCGATGCCGCGGGGGCAGGGGCCTGGGCGGTCGCGGGTGCTTCGGCGGGCGCGGGCGACTCGGCAGCGGGCGCAGTTTCGGCAGGGGCGGCGGCGCCTTCGGCCGCGGGGGCCGTCACCGGGGCGGGGGTCTGTTCGGCAGGCGCCTGCGCGAAGGCGCCGGCCAGCGGCGCGGCCGCGAGCAGGGCTGCCAGAACGGCAGAAGAGGTGCGAGCCATGTATGATCCTTTCGGCTGAACGCGGCGGCCCTGTTACCATGCGTCCCGTGCCATGTCAGCGGGCGCGCCGTAACCTTTGCGTAGAAGGCGGCAACCAGCCTGCAGACCTGCGGAAAACAAAACGGGGAACGACGGCCATTGGCCCCGTTCCCCGTCCATCCCTGTCAGACCGGCGGTTTTATTGCAGGCGACGTTAGTGCGGCAGGCACCATGCGTCAATTGGCTAAAAGGACTGCATCGCCCGGGCTTTCAGCTGATCGCGCGCAGGCGAGGGCCGGGGATCTGCTGCGCCACCGCCAGGCGCGACTCGGTCAGGATGGCGATCATCAGCATGACGTGCTGATGCAGGTCGTAGTCGGCCGCGCCTTCCTGGCGCGCGGCGTTCATCCGGTCCTCGTCGGCCCGCAGCCGCGCCAGCGCCTGTCCGGGGCTCGGCAGGCTGTCGCTGCGCAGGGTGCGGCGCAGGTCGCGGTCGCGCCGCCACTGCGCCTGGCCGGCAATGGCCGCGCGGACCAGCGCGGCAGGACGGCGCAGCGACGGCAGGACCGGCTGCGCGGGAAAGGCGAGGACGTTGGACATCAGGCTCATGGTGAGGCTCCGGGCGTCGAATGATGCCTCAAGTCTTGCCTGCCTTGTGCCGATGTTGCGCCAGCGGCGGCAGCAGCGTCCGCCGTGGTTAATGATCTTTAGGGATTCTTAGCCATTCCTCACCGAGATGAAGACCGACCTATCTTTTCGGACAGGTTCGGGACCCAGGGTCGGGTCGGCCCGAGGATGACAAGGGAAATGCTGAAATGACGATACTGACGGGTGATTTCGCCGACGCTGCCGCGATCCCGCTGCGGTCCTGCGAAGGGGTGCTGCCCGGAGCTTCCGCCGAAGCGGCGGTGCTGCCGCCTGCCTCGGATGTCATGGCAGTGCCTCGATTGGCCCTGCCCGAGGATGCGCAGCTTTACCTGCGCCATGTCGAAGGGGGAGAGTCGATCCGCGCACTGGCCCGGGAGACGGGCTGCCATGCCTCGACCATCTTGCGCCGCATCCGCCGGTTCGAGAACCGCCGCGACGACCCCCTGATCGACCGCGCCGTGGAGCGGGTCGGCCAGGATGCCCTGACCGAGCAGGACCGCACCGAGATGCGCCGTGTCCTGCGGCGGCTGGCCGAGCCCGGCGCGGTGCTGGCCGTGGCCGAGGGGATGGACAAGGCGATCGTCACCCGCGCAGACATCCGCACGGCGGTGCTGGACCGCCGGTTGGCCGAGACCTTGGCTCTGCGCGGCTGGGTGGCGATGGTGGCGCAGGGCCGCATCACCCGCCATGCGATCACGGCGGCGGGCCGCGCGGCGCTGAAGTCGATGGTCACCGGACGCCCGGTGGGTCTGCCCACGGCGGCCGATTTCGGCAACGCGGCCCCCGTGGACGCCCCCGGCGGCATGGCCGAAGTGGCTGCGCCCTTCGAGATGCCCGACTTCGGTCCCCAAGCAGCGCAGGCCCACCGGATCATGGAGGAGCGCGTCCTTGACGATCCCGATGGCGAGGGGATGCGGCGGATGCGCGTCAACATCGCCGAAAGCCCGCTGCTGGTCCTCGCGCGCCGCCGCGACGCCAATGGCCAGCCCTTCCTGGACAACGGCATGGTCACGGCAGGCGAGCGGCTGCGCGAGGATTTCGAGCTGGCGCAGATGGGCGTGCGCGTCACCCAGAACTGGGACGGCTTCATGACGGCGGGCATCGACGCGGGCTTCGTCCCCGGTGCCGGCGGAGGCGGGTCCGAGGCCGCGCGCCGCCGCGTGGCCGAGGCGCTGCGCGAGCTTGGCCCCGGCATGGGCGACCTGGTGCTGCGCGTCTGCTGCTTCCTGGAGGGGATCGAGATGACCGAACGGCGGCTGGGATGGTCGGCCCGGTCGGGAAAGGTGGTGCTGCGGCTGGCCCTGATGCGCCTGGAACGGCATTACCGCGAGCGTTACGGCCGGGGCGGGCCGCTGATCGGCTGACAGGTTGCGGGACCGATCTGCTGCACCCGGCCGCGCCGGTTGATCAACCCGGCGGAAAGGACTACCTCGGGGTTCGGGCCACATGGCCGCTTCCGACCCTTCGAGGTTTTCCGATGTCCGACCTGCCGCCGGTCCTGCGCCACCCCGAAAAGGCCCATCGTCCCGACCAGGACCAGCCCAAGAAGCCCGCCTGGATCCGCGTCAAGGCGCCGGTCAGCCAAGGCTACAAGGATACGCGCGACATCCTGCGCACCAACCGCCTGTCCACCGTCTGCGAGGAAGCCGGCTGCCCCAATGTCGGCGAGTGCTGGAGCCAGGGCCACGCCACCATGATGATCATGGGCGAGATCTGCACGCGCGGCTGTTCCTTCTGCAACGTGGCGACGGGCAAGCCCGACGCGCTGGATGTGTTCGAGCCCGGCCGCGTCGCCCATGCCGTGGCGACCCTGGGACTCAAGCACGTGGTCATCACCAGCGTGGACCGCGATGACCTGGACGATGGCGGGGCCGAGCATTTTGCCCAGACGATTCGCGCCATTCGCCACCGGTCGCCCGGTTCCACCATCGAGGTGCTGACGCCGGACTTCCTGAAGGCGAAGCCCGGGGCGCTGGAAACCGTGGTCGAGGCGCGGCCCGACGTCTTCAACCACAACCTGGAAACCGTGCCGGGGCTGTATCCGACCGTGCGGCCGGGGGCGCGCTATTTCGCCTCGCTGCGGCTGTTGCAGCGGGTCAAGGAACTGGACGCCTCGATGTTCACCAAGTCCGGGATCATGGTGGGCTTGGGCGAGGACCGGCAGGGCGTGCTGCAGGTCATGGATGACATGCGGGCGGCCGATATCGACTTCATTACCATCGGCCAGTATCTGCAGCCCACGCCCAAGCACCACCGCGTGGACCGCTTCGTCACGCCCGAGGAATTTGCGGGTTACGAGAAGGCGGCTTGGGGCAAGGGCTTCCTGATGGTGTCGGCCACGCCCCTGACGCGATCCTCCTATCACGCGGGCGATGACTTCGCCCGGTTGCGCCTGGCACGGCAGGCAAGGCTCGCCGGCGCCTGAGCCGCTTGCGTCGGCGCCGGCGTCGGTCTATCGCTGAGGCGCGTGCCCGAGTGGCGGAATGGTAGACGCAGCGGATTCAAAATCCGCCATCCGCAAGGATATGTCGGTTCGAGTCCGACCTCGGGTACCACTTCCATAATCAATCGACTTCAGCCGCTACCCTCTCGGGGTCTGGCCGGGAGATCCATTGGATGCAACCCGGCGGGTGGCGTTCGTTCTTGGAACTGGCGGTTCTGGCGGTCGGCGCATTGCGCATGCAGGGCGACGTGCCTTGCTGATCAAGCCAAGGGCTGCGCGTTCCCCGATGGACCTCAAGCACGCCTCATTGCCTGAAGCTCGAGGACGGGCCGCTTTCCTTGACAAGGCGCTCGGTGAAGGCGGCGATCATCCTCAGGGCCTCGGCCTGCGGGTGGTTCAGCGACAGGGCGGTGGCCGCCGCGCGCTGGGCCGCGTGGTTCAGGACAATCAACTCGTTTTCCAGTCGGGCAGCGAGGTCGGACATTGCCCGGCATCCTCGTGGAATGGGTCCATGTAGAGGGTCCGCCCCTGCATCCCTTGCCGGAGCATTGCCGCCAGGCGCCTGATCGGGGCGCCTGAAACCATGGTGATCGCGCTTCAACGCGCAGAACAGGGCTGACGATCCATTGCTGTTCCGGAATCTGCCCGGAAAATGCGCAGGCTTGCTCTGCCTGGAATGCTTTGCCACCACAGGCGAGTCCGACAGGCAGTCCAGGTCTGGATGCGCCCTCTGCACCTGTGCATTCCGGCTTCGCCACACCGGAAGCCTTCAGGTCTTCCCCGTCAGGCGATGGAGGTTGAGGTCGAGCGTGGCCTCCATCCCGCTTTGCGTGAAGACACGCTGGAACGTGCCGTCCAATTGGTCCCTTACCGCCGACTCGCACATCGTGGTTCCGAAGCCGCTTCGGGAAACCTGCTCGTCCCGAGGCTGGTTCTCGAATTCCTCCGTCCAGCGGATGATGAGGCGGTCACCCTCGCGCGTGCCGGTGATCGCAAGCCGTCCGTTCTTCCCGGACAGTGCCCCGTATTTCACCGAGTTGGTGCAGAGTTCGTAAAGCACCAGCGCCAAGGGCGTGACGGCGGCACCGCTGACGACGATATCCTCGATCCTGACGTCGGCAGGAAGCGGTCCCGTGAAGGGCTGGAGGATTGCTTCGAGAAGCGCGCCGAGAGGCCTTTCCCCAGAGGATTGCGCTCCCTCTGCCGTGGCAGGCGCGGCAAGGGAATGCGCGGCGGCGAGGGCAAGGAAGCGCCCCCGCATAAGGCCCACGAACTCGTCCACCTCCGAAGCCTGGTCGGCGCAGAGCCTCAGCAGTCCGCCGGCAATCGCGAAGCTGTTGCCGACGCGATGCCTCATTTCCGACAGCAGCAGGCGCTGCTGCTCGGCGGCGCGACGCTGGGCCGTGATGTCGCGGGCGATCTTCGACGCCCCGATGACCTTCCCGTTCCTGTCCCGGATGGGCGAGATGCTGACCGAGATCGGAAACAGCTCGCCATTCTTCTTGCGGCGCAGCGTCTCGAAATGCTGGATCCGCTCGCCCCGGCGCAGGCGGTCGATGAAGTCCACCTCCTCGTGCTGGCGGTCCTCGGGGATGAGGATGGTGATCGGCTTGCCCAGCACCTCCTCGGCCGAATAGCCGAAGATGCGTTCGGCGGCCGGATTCCAGCTCAGGATGATACTGTTGAGATCCTTGGCGACGATCGCGTCATCCGAGCCCGCCACGATCGCAGCGAAGTGCTGCTGCAGATTTTCTTCCAGAACTGACATGGCATCTCTTGGATGAAGGGCGAAGTGCTTGGTTTCAGGTAACGAAATGTCCGATCAACCCTTAGGGGGGCCGGGGCGGCGAAGGCTAGCATGCCCCTCGGTCATAGGCGACCCCCAAAGGGAGGGCCGGACGCGACGCCATCGCGGGCGGCGCGAGAGGGCCGTGCGCCGGTGCCCCGGGCAGATCGCGCGGCTTTGCCGAAGGCTTGTCTTCGTGGCTCGGTCCGGGTGAGAAAACGGCTTGGCGACACGACACGGATGCCGCCCTGATCTTCCTCGGGAGCATGGATTGTCTTTCACGATTGGGACGAGAACCCCGCCCAAGATGGCGACGCTGGTGGCATTGGCCGGCATCGCCGCCTTGTCGATGAACGTGTTCCTGCCCTCCCTTCCCGGGATGGCGCGGTATTTCGGCGTCGATTACGGGCTGATGCAGCTGTCGGTTTCGGCCTATCTGGCGGCTTCGGCGGTGGTCCAGCTGCTGGTCGGGCCGATCAGCGACCGCTGGGGACGCCGGCCGGTGATGCTGGGGGCGCTGGCGATCTTCCTTGCGGCGAGCGCGGGGACGCTGCTGGCGCCGAACGCGGGCTGGTTCCTGGTCATGCGGATGATTCAGGCGGTGGTGACGACGGGGCTGGTGCTGTCGCGCGCGGTGGTGCGCGACATGGTTGCGGGACCCGCGGCCGCCAGCCGCATCGGCTATGTCACCATGGGCATGTCGGTCGTCCCGATGCTGGCCCCCATCCTGGGCGGCGCGCTGGACCAGCTGTGGGGCTGGAAGGCGAGCTTCACCGCGATGCTCGCCCTCGGAGTGGCGGTGTTCGTTCTGGCTTGGGTGGACATGGGAGAGACTGCGCGGGGCGGGCTGTCCCTGCGCGCGCAGATCAAGGCCTATCCGGTGCTGGCGCGGTCGGGCCGGTTCTGGGGCTATGCGATGGCGGCGACGCTCGCCTCGGGGGCCTTCTTCGCCTATCTGGGCGGCGCGCCCTTTGTCGGCGAGACAGTGTTCCACCTGTCCCCGGCCGAGGTGGGCTACTGGTTCGCCGCGCCCTCGATCGGCTATCTGCTGGGCAACTTCGCCTCGGGCCGCTGGTCGATCCTTGTGGGCATGGACCGGATGATCCTGTGGGGCGCGGTCGTGACGGTGGCCGCCCTGGCGGTGTCGCTGACGGCCGACCTGGCGCAGTTGCACCATCCCCTGATGTTCTTCGGGGCCGTCGCCTTCATGGGCCTGGGCAACGGCATGGTAATGCCGAACGCCAATGCCGGGATGATGAGCGTGCGGCCCGAGCTTGCAGGAACCGCCAGCGGACTGGGCGGCGCGATGGCGGTTGCGGGGGGCGCGGCCTTGGCGGCGCTTGCAGGCTATTTCCTGGTGCCGGGCGCAGGCGCCACGCCTCTGCTGGTCATCATGCTGCTGTCCGCGCTTGGGTCGCTGGGTGCGATCCTCGCCGTGATGGATGCGCGCTGAGGGGGAGCCCGGTCAGCTTCCTGCCTACCCGTCCCGTTCCGGCGAGTCGGTCACGCCCGTGTCCTCGATCAGCAGCATCGTGTAATCAAGAACCGCCGGGTGGGCGCGGAGGGCCTCGGCGAGCTGGTCGCACCCGGACAGGCTGCGGCTGTAGGTCGAGGTCATGAACTGGATGGTCTTGTTGCGCGAATCGTAGCTCTGGCTGAGGGGCTGGTCGCGCAGGCCGTGGGTCCGCAGAAGCTGGCGGACCGCTGCTGCGTCAAGGTCCTTGCCTTCGCCGACCGTGATCGTCAGGCGCAGGCCCGAACTGCGCGGCAGCACTGCGTAAAGAAGCCGCAGAGCGATCAGGACGACAAGGGTAGCGACCGTGCCGATCAGGGCCAGGCCGAACATCCCCACGCCATAGACCACGCCCAATGCGGCCGCGATCCACAGGGATGCAGCGGTCGTCAGTCCGTGGACCGACGAGCCCTCGCGGAAGATGACGCCCGCGCCCAGGAAGCCGATGCCGGTCAGGATGCCATGCGCCATGCGGGTGGGGTCCGAGACGACCTGCGTACCCGCCAGAAGATTGACCGCCCATTGGCCCTGGTGCGCGGCCGCCAGCGTCAGCAGGGTCGAGGCGAAGCATACGAGCGTATGCGTCCGCAGCCCCGCAGGCTTGCCCTGCAGTTCGCGGTCGAGCCCGATCAGCATGCCGGTCAGCAGGCTGCTGGCGAGCGGAAGCCACATTTCGGCCGTCAGCACAGGCAAGAGGAAGTCTGGCAAGGCGCGCTCCTGTCAGCGGTTCAGACAAAGGTCTGCAAGACATCAGCAGAAGCCGATGCCGCGCCGAACTCAAGTCCGCAAGCAAGGGTGCCCGTTCAAGAGAGGGCAGGGTGCCAATGATCCCCGCGGGCTGTGGGAATGGCATAACATAAGTGGCTGGAGGGCAACCAGGGCGCTGCAAGACAGTTGAGCCCCCGTCACGGCACCGGCGAGGCCCGCAAGCGCTCCCTCAGGGCGCGCCGGCTTCTCAGTGCCTGCGACACGCCGAAAAAGGCGACATCAGCAAAGGAGCCCTGCATGTTCTTCCGCACCAAGCACCTTCAGTTCGACGCAAAGCCCGAGCGCCCCGACCCCGTCTTCGCCAAGATGCTGCAAGAGCCGCTGGGCGGCCAATGGGGCGAGATGAGCGTGATGATGACCTATCTGTTCCAAGGCTGGAACTGCCGCGGCCCACAGAAATACAAGGACATGATCATGGACATCGGCACCGAGGAGATCGCCCATGTCGAGATGCTCGCCACCATGATCGCGCGTCTGCTGGAGAACTCGCCCGTCGAGGCGCAGGAGGACGCGGCCCGGAACAGCGTCGTGGGTGCCGTGCTGGGCGGCAGCCGGGTCGAGGACGTGATCGTGGCGGGAATGAACCCGCAGCACGCCATCGTTTCCGGCTCGGGGGCGATGCCCGCGGACAGCGTGGGCTGTCCCTGGAACGCGAAATACACCATCGCCAGCGGCAACCTGCTGGCCGACTTCCGCTTCAACGTCACCGCGGAAAGCCAGGGGCGGCTGCAGGTGTCGCGGCTGTTCAACCTGACCACCGACCCGGGCGTCAAGCGGATGCTGGCCTTCATGATCGCGCGCGACACCATGCACCAGAACCAGTGGCTCGCCGCCATTGAGGAATTGCGCGCCGACGGGCTGGAGGAAACCCCTGTGCCCTCGAACTTCCCGCAGTCGCTCGAGGACGAGCGCGTCAGCTACCAGTTCTGGAACTGCTCGGAAGGCACCGAAAGCAGTGAAGGCCGCTGGTCGGCGGGCACCACCCCCGATGGCAAGGGGACATTCGAATACCTCGCTTCGCCTCAGCCCCTGTCGAGCGATGAGGGCCTGCTGAACCCGGTCGATCCGCGGCTTTACGGCACGCCCACGCACCCCGTTCCCAAGACTGCAAAGGAGTAAGGTGGCGGAGGCTGGTCTGCACGGCCTAGCCCCCATCCTTGTGCGGGCGCTGCATCGGCAAGCGCCCGCTATGCGCAGAGGATCAGGGAGGAGTGGGGGAGGGCGCATCCGCACTGTTGCGCGTGAAAGATGCGCAGGAAAAAACCCGCCGGGACGGGCGGGCTTTCGGGATTGATCAGGGACCAACCAGAAGGGGGCAACCAAAGGTCACCCCCACGCACTGGTAAACGCCAAGTGGCACACTCACTAACAAGGCGATGATTACCCCAGCAGATCTCGTCTGGTTAGTTGCCAAATAGGACAGGTCGGCCGGATGCTGGAGAATGGAATTGGTAGCGTACTGTCGGCAGGCTCGCTGGTCCTCGAGGTGCCCTGTGTGTCCTTTGGGTTGGAACGTCTTCTGTCACTTGGGCGTTGCGATTCCGTGTAGGATTCGGAGCGGGGCTTGGGATCAGTCCTGCCCCGGTCGCTTTCGTGTCCCAGAAGCGTGGGTAGAAATCGTTGTTCTACAGCCGCTTGCAACGAAGTTGCGGCTTGGATGATTTTTTCGTCTTGCCCTCTCTGTTTGTGTCCCCTAGATA
>NZ_JBHLWE010000048.1:0-9791 GCF_042432925.1 Paracoccus niistensis
TGTGTGATCTCCAGTCCCTTGGTCACGATCTTATCTTCGTGTCCACGAAACCGGCAGCAGGCCAGCGTGTCGAGGCCGCGCTATGCAAACTTAACCTGGTGTCCACGAAACCGGCAGCAGGCTAACATGACCTTGAAGAACGTCACGCCTACGGCTGATCGGTTATAAGAGACTGGCTGGTTCGGTCGTCCTTCTTGAGCGCTGGCGGCGTCGCCAAAAGGTGATCAGGAAGGCAAGAAGCGCTAAGAGGAGCAGGAGCCACCAGAGCCAGGCGGCGCCATCATCACCTTCGAACGCACCAAACGTAAGGAACGCTATCAGGACCTCCGAACGTTTGCGTTCGACTGCACCGATTGCACAGGTCCCGTCACCCTGCGAGCGGCTCTTACTATAAAGGTCGACGCCCAGAACCAGCGGGTCGGATAAACAGAGCGCATAGGTACCGCCATCCCTTGCTGGGCTAACGAGGCCGGGTGCGTAGGACTCGTCCAATCCTGGATCGCCTGTCGCCACCCCTTCGCCACAGCTAGTGCCGCCATCCTGAAGGCTGGCGCCGAGGATAACCGGCTCTACTTCGAGGGCGCAATTGCCTCCAGCGTTTCGGAGAAGGATGGTGTTGCCGATTTCCACGATGCCCATCGCTGACACACTAAGGCCTGTGGCCAGGTTGTCGCCTATAACACTGTTGACGATGTGTAGGTCCGATCCCGTCACGGCGGTGGCGTTGCCGTTGCGGGCAATGATGGTGTTCCCTATCCGGCCCGGGGTCTCCGCCAGCGCCAGGGCCGCGCCTTCTTCCTCGGCATCGTTCTGGACCAAGATGCTCCGGCTAATCGAGAGTTGATCGCCCGACCCTTCTACGGTGCTGTCGAGAAGGGCCCGAATGACCTCCTCGTGTGGATCAGGGAGGGTTGCGGCGTTCCAAGCGGCGATGGCACCGCCGGCCTGCCGCGCGCGATTGCCTCGAAGGACCGAGCCCTCCACGACGACCTCTCCGGCAAAGAGGATCCCACCGCCGAACTCGGAGGCATTGTTGTCATTAAAGGTCGTGCGGCTGAGAAGCAGGCGCGGGAGGTCGATCCAGGGATCGACGCTCCAGATGTTGAGAAGCGGCGGGCGGCCCCAGCTCACGACTGCGCCCCCCGCCCGGGCTTCATTGCGGGTGAACGTGGAGCGCATCACCGTGAGACGGGAGCCTATGGCCTGTATCGCTCCGCCAAATCCCGGCGAGGCGTTGCCCCAGAACTCGCTATCGAAGATCTGGATGTCAGATCGGACCGCCGTGATGGCGCCTCCGCAGCATCCCCAAGACTCCTTGGCCGAGTCAGGGGCGAGTCCGTTACTGCTGAACTGAGACGCACGGATCCGAACGCGGGCATCGATCAGGAGGACAGTGCCGACGTTTCCGGCAAAGCTGGTTTTGTCGATCTCGACACGCCGGGAAAGGGCGATTCTGTTGGGGCTCGGCCAGGCGCCGCCGGCGATCGGATGATCGCTGTTGCCAATGAACTCCGAGTCTTGGATCTGCACGTCCTCGGCATTGACCACGGCGTTGCCGGGCGAAGCTGCCGGGTCCCCGTTGTCACGGAAGCGGCTGGCTGTAGCCTTCAGGGACCGGACGAGAAACGCGGCCGGGCTTCCATAAACCTCCACGTGATCGAGCTCGATGCGCGCCTGATCTCCGGCGACGATTGAGCCCACGACCGAAGCAGGATTGTTGAGCGTCAGGCCCGAGAGCCTAAGATGGCGGGAGGTTGTGAACATCGGTGCCGAGGCCGGTCCGCGCAGAGTAATGGGACCCACGGCGGAAATGTCGGCGTCTCCCGAAAGGGCGAGCGTTTGCGTGATCTCGATGATCGGCTGGTCCGGCGGGCACTCGATGCGGATCTGGCCATTTTGCGCCAAGGCGGTCCTGAGATTCAGACCGCCCGGCGCATCGTCCCGCCCGCAGACATCGACGACCTGGACGGGCTGGGCGGTGGCGAGACCTGGCAGGGCCGCTGCGAGCGCAGCGGCAACCCCCAGCGCAAGGACGCCTGCGCGAATGAGGTCAGAAGAGATCCTCAAGCGGATCTCCTTCCTCGGCTCTGCGAACTGGATTCATAGCATCATTGAGATTGATGTCGATGAATCGTCCGAGTGAGCGGCAGGACGCGGCCTGCGCAGCCGGAACGTCGCTGATCGTGAGGTGCGCGCCGTCGACGTGGTTGACGACCCCGCAGGCCCGGCGGTCCGCTCCGAAGTCCTCATTGCTCGGGGTGAACTCGAGCTCGCGACCGTCCGTGGTCACATAGGTGACCTCGTCGTCCGCCTCTTGGTTGGCCCAGTCGGCCATGTGCCCGCCGTTGCGCTCCTTCACGCGCGCGATGAAACTGTTGATTGAGCCGGCGAAGTCTGCCTTGGGCGCGACCTCGAAGAACCCCCAGTCGCCGTCGCGGTCATAAAAGGCAATGAAGATGCCTTGTTCGTCGGGATTCCCAATGGCTTGGCAAAGAGACGAGTCGATTGCAACGAAGCGGTCCGAGATGGGAACTGCGCAGCTTGCGGGATCGTAGCCGTCAGGCAGCCGCGGACGGAGCCCACACGCAAAGGAACCGACAATACAGTTGTTATCGGAGAACGAGACGAGCGGCCGCCCCTCGTCCATACCCCAGTTCACGTCACGCCCGTCGAAGCGCAGGAAGTCCCGGACCCGGCCTCCGTGAGGGACCCCTGGCACATGGGCCAGAGCGGTTCCTCTGGTCATGAGCGTGGTAGGGACGCCCACGCCCCGGTCATCATCGGGGACCTTGATGAAGTAGATCGTCATCCCCAGAGGAAACCGAAGGCCCTGGGCTGGCCGTTCATCGGTGCCGCCGGCCGTAATGAGCCAGCCGTCGCCGCTCACATACGCTTCGCGTGTCGCGTGTCGGTATTGCTGGGCTCGCGGGGTTGACTTGTTGATCGCCATACTGAGGATCATGGAGTCTGGCCGATACCGGGACGTCGAGTAGAAGACTAGTTGTTCGAAGGTCCCGGGGCCTGCCCGTCGGTCGGGGGCGAAGGCCATCTGCCCCGTCCACACCTGCAAGGCTGCCAGCATGGTGTCAGCCCCCTGGACGAGTTCGAGGAGAGGGCTCCCGTTGTAGTAAGCCTGGTTCGTCACGACCAATCGCCGGTAAGGGATGAGCCGCCGCCCGTCCAGCGAGCCTACGGCGGCCTTCACGGCCGAGAGGTCGAGAACGGCCGCAGCCGCGGTGACGACGGCTTGGTCCTTGGGGTCGCAACGCGCATCGGCGTTCAGCATTAGGGAGCTGAGGTTGTAGTCCCACTGGATGTCGCAGGCATAATCGAGCAGGTTGAGGATGGCGAAGTGGCTGAGCCGGCCATAGGGCTTGGAGTTGTATTCCACGAAGTCGTCCTCGACGATCCCCTGCATCCGCTCCAGGAGCCAAACGCGCAGATCCTCGTTCAGGACCGAGAGCTCGTCGAACTCTTTTCTCAGTCCCTGCTGGCTCAGTTCCGCCATCATTAGCTTGTTCTTGAGGTAGCGGGCCGAGTTCTGCATGAGCAGGTGGTTCTCGGTTTCCTCGATGCTTGCCGTCATGAGCGTGCCAAGACCGACGACGATGACGGTCGTGGAAACCACGGCCGCGATGGCCACAGCTGCCGCAGTTCCGGCTCCAGCAGCCCAGAGGATGCTTCCGGCCAGCGCCCCAGCTAGAACAACACCCGCAATCAAAAGCAGCGCCAAGAAGAAGCGTGCGAGATCCTCCCAGAAGGAGGTCTCTTCCACGGCATCCCGGCCATCTTCCGGGTAGCGCCCCAGGTTCGGGTCGGATCCACTTCCGCTCATGGTATCGGCGGCGGTCCCGAACTGGTTGGGGTAGTTGCCGCAACTGAAGAGCAGATTGAAGCTGTCCCTGGCCGTGGCCCCCTGCTCCGGGCTCGAGCGGAGCGTGAGGAACCGGTTGTTCAGCACGTCGACCGCCGCGCCCACGTTCAGCATGAGATCAGGGTCACCCACGCGATAAAGCAGATGAGCGAGACGCGTGTAAAGGGTCACAGCCATGTCCCAGTCGCCCTTCACTCCGTCGGGTTCGATAGTCCATTCCGAGAGGCAAGGCAGGGTTTTGGCCTCGGTTCCCGGCAGCTCGGTGAGCACCTTCTGAGCGCCAGGATCGCCATCATCCCAAGTCCAGGGACCGTGAAGAGGATGGTTCATGACCACATGGATCTGCCTCGCCATGCAGGACCTAGTCAGGACTAGCCAGACCTCTCCCGGACCGCCTGAACTGGCGACATCGTCGCAGGCTGGGCCGTTCGCCCCAAGTGGGTCGTCGTAGAGTTCCCGGTAGACCCGGCTAACGAGTTGGGCTGCAGTTTCGTCCTCGCGAGCCATCCCGTCGCTGGCTAGGCGGGCCCAATCCCGCTTGACCTCGTCTTCGATGCCTAGGCGGCTGATACAGTCCTCCGGCTCAAACTCCGGATCCTGGAGGATTGCAGCTTTGCCGATCATGAGATCGATGGGCCAAGTATTGAACCCGTTGTCCTCCGGACGCCCGGGATCCTTATAACCTTTCCCGAGGAACTTCGCCACGACATAGCGGCGGTTGAATACGAGCTCGTTGCCGCAGGCCATGGCCACATGGAGCCGTAGCGAGCG
Organism: Paracoccus niistensis; assembly: GCF_042432925.1. Taxonomy (NCBI): domain Bacteria; kingdom Pseudomonadati; phylum Pseudomonadota; class Alphaproteobacteria; order Rhodobacterales; family Paracoccaceae; genus Paracoccus; species Paracoccus niistensis. Next base: position 4,646 of record NZ_JBHLWE010000048.1, read on the forward strand.
ATCCGGAATCCCGTTGAAAGCGTCTAGGCCGGTCATGGCGGCGGGCCCCAGATCGGCGCTGGCTTGCGCCCTGGCCGTCGGGCACCCGGCGTAGGTCAGGAGGACCGCAACCAGGGTTGCCAGGAGGGTCCTGATCATTTGCCAGGCGCCAACTGTGGGTTAGACTGCTCGCCCGAAACCAAGCTGCGGATGGCGGGCGTGACGCAGGTGTAGTCGTCCGGAGTGGCGGCGCGCCAGACGAAGCCGGACGCGCAGGTCTTGGGACCAAAGGGGCCAGAAACCCACAAAAGCGCCGCGCGAGCGTTCTCGGCCCCAACGCGGCGGACGCTCTCGGGCGCCACACAAACCCCATCGTAAGGGACGGCGCGACGCGGCGCCATCGGGGCGGGACAGGCCTCGACGACAGGCCCGCCGAGAAGGGGGGTACCAGTTGTAATGGAAAGACCTGCCACCATAAGAAGCAAGCGCATTCTTGCAAGAGGCACCGTCTGGAGGAGGGTGCGGCTCACGCCTCTCACCACCCTCGGCTCAGTTCGCCGGAAGAGCGACATCGGCATGCTCACCTCTCTGCTTCAGGACCAACTTATGAGCATTGTCTGGATGGAATAGCCAATGCGAGCCGATGGCGCGAGCGCCGCAGACGATTCCAGCAGAGAAGGGACCGCCTATGAACCATGCTTATTCTTGCTGGCACTGAAAAGACGGCATAGATCTCCGCTCGAACCCACCGCCGCCGGGGTCGGCTACATCTGTTTGTCCGTATCCACCATTTCGCACTCGGTCGCTTTCTGCCGGGACATACTGGGATTCAGCCTGATCTTGGAGTTCTTGCAGATGGCCGTCGGTAAGCCGCTACCTCCACCACAACATCCGGCTCGACAGCTAGCGCCCGCCAGCGAAGACCTCTTTGAAGTTCCAACCGCTGCCAATCTTCACGGCCTGAATGGGCCAATCCGCCGACCCATCGCGAAAACCGGCGTGCTGATAGAATAACATGTCACCATTCTGGGTGATTGCATAGATGGCGCCGTTGTCTCCCGCAAAGACTTGGCGGAAATCCCAGCCATTGCCGATCTTCACGGCCTGGATGGGCCAATCCGCCGATCCGGTTTCATAGCCAGCGTGCTTGTAGAACAGCATATCGCCGCTTTGGGTGACGGCATAGATCGCACCCTCGCTTCCGGCAAAGACTTGGCGGAAGTTCCAACCGCTGCCGATCTTCACGGCCTGAATGGGCCAATCCGCCGATCCATCGCGAAAACCGGCATGCTGATAGAACAGCATGTCACCATTGCGGGTGATTGCATAGATGGCGCCGTTGTCTCCCGCAAAGACTTGGCGGAAATCCCAGCCATTGCCGATCTTTGTTGCTTGAACGGGCCAATCGGCTGAACCAGTCTCGTAGCCGGCGTGCTTGTAGAACAGCATGTCGCCATTTTGTGCGACTGCGTAGACGGAGCCCGCGTCACCAGCAAACACCTGACGAAAGTCCCAACCGTTGCCGATATTCGCAGCTTGGATGGGCCAGCTGGCTGAGCCATTTGTGTCACCGGCATGCTTATAGAACAGCATGTCGCCATTCTGCTGGACTGCGTAGACCGGGGTATCCGCGTTTGCCGCTGCGGCGACAGCATACGTGAACGCGACCAGCAAAGCGCTTCTGATCCGTAAATAGTTATGTCGCATTCTGATCACTCCGGTTGGGCAGCCGTGGTCGGAGAGCGGAGGTCCTCTAACCTCAATTCCTATGATCGCGCTGCATAATGTTCGAGCATAGAGAATAGCTTCGATAGTCTAGACCCGAATCGGCTCCGAGGCAAATAAGGACTGATAGGAAGCCACCCTGGTGTATAGCTCCGGCATCAAGTGGCAGAACGCGAATTTGCCGGGCATCCAGCGCATGATCGCCAGTGATCCCGAGGCTCCCGAAGCCATCGGGGACTAGCTCGCCCACGCCTTCCCCCGGACATGATCCCAGCCGTGGAGTGAACCCCTCGGGCTGGACCACGGGGGTTCTGGTCTGCCCATCTCGCCGCAACCTTAATCCGGTCAGGTTGCGGCCTTCTCCCCCTCCCCCATGGCAACTGTGAGCGCGTATTCTGACCGGCTGCACGTCACCCCAGAGCGCCTGCGCTGGAGCCGTCCGCCGGGATCGGTAACATCGTGCGGGCCGCGTTGGCCTGTGGCGCTCAGTCGATGCGGCCATGATCCATACCGGCTGCAACGTCCGCATCTCTGGCTTTCCCGGGAGGACAGCCGGGAGGACCGTAGCACCCGCACCTGGCCGGTCCAGGCCTTCTTCGACATCCTGCACCCTCTCTCTCGATGAGCCATGGCGCGCCTGCACGTGCTGCGTGGTCTCGGCCCTGAACGCGTCCGGCTTCCTTATTCCGTCTGCCCTTGGGGCCCGCCCGCCTTCCGGACCACTTCGTTCAACCCTGCCATCGCTGCATCCAGGTCCGACATGATGCGGTCGAGCCTCTCTTCGTCGAACTGCTCGCGGAGCCTTCTGAGCCGAGCCTCGATCTCCAGGGCATCCTTGCTATCCTGCGCAGCAGTCGCCGGATGTTCGGTTCTGCGGAACTGGCGTGCGCTGGCCGCGGGGGTCATGCGCGCCGCCAGTGAGGGCAGCGCCCAGAAGCGCGCGGTGCGCCTGCCCGTCAGGTTGACGAGACAGCCGGCCTCCACAAGCTCGCCGATCAGCGCGAGCGCCGTCCGGCGCGTCACACCCAGGCGATCGATGACCATGGCCGAGTTGACGACGGGCTGCGCCTTCAGGAGCTCGACGAGATCAGGTAGCCGCGACCGGCCGGAGGCGGCCGTGGTCTTAGATTGAAGCCGCGCCAGCTCATGACGAAGGGTGCCGAGATGGCCGAGATCCTGGGAAAGGCTTCGGGTGGCCGCTTCCAGGAAGGTCCCCAGCCCGGAAAGGGGTGACCATAGGCGGAAGCCGTTGCGGGTGAGCGCCACCGAAGGAGCAACGATCCACCCCGCCTCTGCCGGCATGAGGATCGCCCTATCGGCGGCGTCTTCCTCCGGCCAGCCTCCGCGACCTTCCGGCGAAAGCCCCCGCAAATGGCGCGCGGCCCCCTCGACAGTCATGAAGACGAGCCGCTCGGCCGCAGGGCTCGTGCGGCGCGATCGGAAGGCATAGTTCGCCGCCGCGCGCCAGCCCGCCAGGATCGGGACATGGGCCCAGGAACGACCGGCCTCGACCACCCGTGGCAGCTCGGAATCCTCCAGCATGTCAGTCTCGTCGATCGGCTGGCCGAAAGGCGTGGCCGCGGCTTCGATGCGCCGGATTGTTTCGATGGGCATGTTGAAGGGATCACCCGGCCGCTTGGCGACAGCGAGGATCCGCAGCGCCATCTCGGTCGCCCGCGCATCTTCCCCGATGGCCATGTTGCCGGTCAGGCGCAGCACCATCCCTGGCGTCGAGATCCTCTCCCCCTCCAGGCCCACCGATGCTGCCGCTTCCAGCAGGCTTGCCTCCATGCGCCAGAGGCGCGCCAGGGCGGGGTCTGCCAGCAGGATGCCCTCGAGCCTTCCGGCGAGGGCTTCGGAGCGAAGCAGGAGTGAACCGACATCCAACTGAAATCACGTACTCTTACGTTCAACGGTTCCTCTTAAGCACTCTTATCTCCACTTGGATAGTGGTTTTTCATATTTTGAGATCTGGTGCCGTACCAGCAAGCTGGCGGAGCGTGTCTGACAAGGTGACCTGGCTCCGGCACATGGCGGGCGAGGAAGGCTGAGCCCCCTGCCCTGCCGGGCTTTCGGGAGCGGTGCGGGACGAATGTCGCCTGGCAGCAGGAGGCTACCGCCGTTTACAAACGGTCGTTTCGTGGTGCCTTGTCGAATTGCAAATCACTGCGGTACCGCTATCATCACTGAAACCCAAGCCGCAGGACGGGCATCGAAGGTGACGATGGGCGATGAAGACCAGACGAGATCAGGCCAAGTCGGCAATGAGATGCCAGCGGGCCTCCTCAAGGCAGCCATCAGCTGTCCGGTGGCAGCGTTAGCCGCCTCGCCCCAGGCCTGCATCGCGGCAGCAGGTCCAAGGGCAACCGAGTTGCCGCGTCTGGCGGCATGAAACCCGAGAGCGCCTCATGCTGATCGGCTACGCCCGCGTCTCGACTGGCGAGCAGACGACGGATCCGCAGATCACGGAACTGCGAGCGGCGGGTTGCATGGACATCCGCTCGGAGACGGGATCAGGCGGCTCACGTGCCCGCCCTGCCCTCGCGCGGCTGGTGCGCGAGATCCAGGTCGGGGACACGCTGGTCGTGGTCAGGATCGATCGCTTGGCGCGCTCCCTGTCGCATCTTCTTGAGGTGATCGAAGCGGTCGAAGCGCGCGGCGCCTACTTTCGCTCGCTCCATGACCCGATCGACACAGCCAGCCCGCAGGGCAAGTTCACCCTCCAGGTGCTGGGGGCCGCGGCTGAGTTGGAGCGGGCGCTGATCCGCGAGCGGACACTGGCCGGACTTGCTTCTGCCCGGGCCGCCGGCCGGGTCGGCGGGAACCCGGGGCTGCGGCGCGGTGACAGCGTGGCCCGGCGCAAGGTCGCCCGCGCTCGGGACGAGAGCTATTTCGCAAAGCTCGAGGCTAGTGCCCAGGAGTGGGTCCCCCTGGTGCGGCGCCATCGTCCGGACATGCCCTGGCAGGACCTCGTCCGCATTATCAACGCCCGGCGCGACCAAGGCGCACCGGCCTGGACCGTCGAGCGGCTCCGCCGCGCTGTTGCCCGCTTTGTGCGTGAGGGCCTGCTGCCGAAGAGCGTCCTTGAACGGGCGAGCCCCGCGGCGACCAGTGACCGGCTTCTCGCGATCGTCGCTGCGATCAAGGGGGCGGATCCGGAAATCACGCTGCAGGGGATCGGCCAGCGCCTGGAAGAGATGCGGGAACGCACACCGCGCGGCCGGGACAAGTGGCAGCCCTCGAGCGTGAAGATGCTGGTCGACCGAGCGCGCAATCTGGGCTTGCTCAGCCAAGACTGACAAAACCTAACAAAACTCCTGATCTGGTTGCGGCAGATTAGGGCAACGCCAGGCAGGACGAAACCCGTCTGAATATCGGTGGACGCGCTACCCCAGATGCGACTTCGGATCCCGTGAGAGTTTCTCTCGTCGGTGTCCACGAC
>NZ_JBHLWE010000049.1:0-16800 GCF_042432925.1 Paracoccus niistensis
AGACGTTGCCCATGCTGACGATGTAGTTGCCGTGGTTCGACATCAGCCGCGGCATCGGCCAGTTCGGGATGCGCGCCGAGCCCGCCGGGCCCAGCACCACGAAGCTGTCCGAGGTGACGGCCGTCTTCACCGGCGCGCCCTTGTCCTTCCAGTCGGGGATCAGGGCATTCAGGCCCACCGGGTCCAGCACCGCGCCCGACAGGATATGGGCCCCGACCTCGGAGCCCTTTTCCAGCACCACGACGTTCAGGTCGGGGTCGATCTGCTTCAGGCGGATCGCCGCCGACAGGCCCGCAGGCCCCGCCCCGACGATCACCACGTCGAATTCCATCGATTCGCGTTCGATCGTGCTCATGGCTGGGCCCCCTCTGGCGTGGCTGGATCGCGGGTCTGCATCGACATAAGGGGGTTTGCCCCCTTGCACAACATGACGTGACGTGCATTGCCACGCGGGCGGGCGCTTGCGTCGGCGGGTCGGCCGGGGCACGATGCGGACTGCATCTGACGACGCCCCCGCCCTTGGCCGGGGGCGTTTGCACACGAGGAAGCGATGGAAAAGATACCGATGACCCGTGCGGGGTTCGACCAGCTCGACGCCGAGCTGCGCGACCTGAAGGCGGTCGAGCGTCCGGCCGTGATCCGCGCCATCGCCGAGGCGCGCGAGCATGGCGACCTGTCCGAGAACGCCGAATACCATGCCGCGCGCGAGAAGCAGTCCTTTATCGAGGGCCGGATCAAGGAACTCGAGATGATCATCTCGCGCGCCGAGGTGATCGACCCCGCCAAGCTGTCGGGCAGCGTCAAGTTCGGGGCGAAGGTGACCGTCGTGGACGAGGACACCGATGAGGAAAAGACCTTCCAGCTGGTGGGCGAGCAGGAGGCGGACCTGGAACGGGGCCTGCTGAACGTCCGCTCGCCGCTCGCCCGCGCGCTGATCGGCAAGGACGAGGGCGACAGCGTCGAGGTCACGACTCCCGGCGGCCAGAAGTCCTACGAGATCCTGTCGATCCGCTATGAATGAAGTGACCGAACGGCTGCGCCGGATGACCGAGGGCCGCGACCCGGCGGCGCTGGTGGGGCTTGCGGCATCCGCCGCCTGGGTGGCCCTGGTGCTGCTGTTCTGGCTGCTGGGACCCGAGGGCTCGCCCGCCTCGGGCCTGGGCCGGCTTCTGGCGCTGGCGGGCGTCATCCTGCCCCTGGCGCTGATCTGGATCGCCGTGGGCCTGGCCCGCGCCATCGAGGAACTGCGGACCGAGGCCGCGCTGCTGCGCGCCCGGATGGACATGCTGCGCGGCTCGGGACGCGAGGACGAGCCCGAGGCTCTCGGCGTCCGCCCGGCCGCCGAGCCGCGCCCGCGGGCCGAGCCGCGGCCCCCAGCCCAGGCCCGGCCCGCCGCGGCCCGTGCGCCTGCAACCCGCCCGGCCGCCCCGCGCCCGAGCGACCTGCCGCCCGAACCCCCGCCGCCGCCCGTGCAGGCCGAGCCCGCCACGCTGATCATCGCGCTGAACTTCCCCGACGGGCCGGACGACCACGAGGTCATCTCGGCGCTGCGGACCGCGCTGGCCGATCCTGAGGCCGCCAAGGTGATCCGCGCCGCCCAGGACATCGTCACGCTGCTGGCGCAGCAGGGAGTCTATACCGACGACCTGCGGGCCTCCGTGGCTTCCGCCACGCCCTGGCGGCGCTTCATTGCGGGCCAGCGCGGCCCGGCGCTGGCCGATCTGGCCGCCGCCGACCCCGATTCGGCCGAGGTCATCGCGCGGGCCATGCGCGCCGACGAGGTCTTCCGCGATGCGGCCCAGCATTTCATGCGCCAGTTCGACCGCACCCTTGCGCGCTCGGCCGACGAACTGGGCGACGAGGGCATCCTGGCCCTAGCCTCGACCCGCTCGGGCCGGGCCTTCGCCCTTCTGGCGCAGGTCATGGGGATGTTCGGCTGAGTCCCTTGCCTTGGGCCGCGCCCCCGCGGAAGCTGCGGCCCGCAACCGTTCCGGAACCCTTCGCATGACGCAGCTTTCCCGGCCCGTGCCGCTGGCCTCGGGCTCCGATTCTCCCTCGGTGGCGCGCTCCTTCCGCACGGGCTTCCTGCAGGCGTTGCCCTTCCTGCTGGTGCTGGTGCCCTTCGCGCTGCTTTTCGGGGTCGTGGCGACCGCCGCCGGGCTGGACCTTGCACAGACCATGGGCTTCTCGGTCCTGGTGCTGGCGGGCGCCTCGCAGTTCAGCGCGGTGCAGTTGCTGAGCGACCATGCGCCGGTGCTGGTGGTGCTGGCCTCGTCGTTGGCGATCAACCTCAGGATGGCGATGTATTCGGCCTCGCTGACGCCCTGGCTGGGACGGGCGCCGGCCTGGCAGCGGGCGCTGATCGCCTACGTGCTGATCGACCAGACCTACGGCATGGCGGTCCAGCGGTTCGAGCGTCAGCCGCGCCTGACCGTGCCCGAGCGCGTGGCCTATCTGGCGGGCGCGACCCCGGTGCTGTGCCTGCCCTGGATGCTGTTCACCTATGTCGGCGCGACGGCCGGGCAGATGATCCCGGCCGCCTGGCCGCTGGACTTCGCCGTGCCGATCACCTTCCTGGCCATGACCGCGCCGATGATGCGCACGCTGCCCCATGTCGCGGCGGCGCTGGTCGCGGTTCTGTCGGCGCTGGCCCTGTCCGGCCTGCCTTCCGGAACGGGCGTGCTGATCGCTGGCCCCCTGGGCATGGCCGCAGGCGCCGCAGCCGAAGCCTGGCAGTCCCGCCGCCGCATTCAAGGAAACGGCTGATGCCGGGCTATTCCGACGCGACGATCTGGCTGGTGATCCTGGCCCTCGGGATCGGCACCTACCTGATCCGCTGGTCCTTCCTGGGGGCGGTGGGCGACCGGCCGGTGCCTGACTGGGCGCAGCGCGTGCTGCGCTATACGGCCGTCTCGGTGCTGCCCGGGCTGATCGCGCCCCTTGTCATGTGGCCCGCCGCCACCGGCGGCCAGCCCGATCCCGTGCGGCTGTCTTCGGCCGCGGCGACGCTGGCGGTGGGGCTTCTGACCCGCAGCACGTTGTCCGCGATCCTGGCGGGCGGGACGGTACTGGGCCTCGGGACCTGGCTCGCCTGAAAGACCGATCTTCTGTCCCCAAATATCCCGGGGGAGCCGAAGGCGGGGGCAGGGCCCCCTGTGTCCTCAGCCCGGCGCGCGCACCAGCTGGCCGTTCCGGTAGCCCTCGATCGAGCCGTCCTTCTGGCGCAGCAGGACGTCGTGGTTGTTGGCCGGGTCGCCGTCCTGGTGGCGCTTGGACTGCACGCCCGGCCGGGTCAGGAACCATTGCCGCAGCTTCAGCGGGCTGAAGCCGCCCGGCGCGCCCTCGAACCCCGGCACGTTCTGCAGCGCCTGCCCGCTGTTGACGGCGCAGTAGCTTTTCGGCGACGCCCCCTGCGCCTCGACCGCGCGGATCGCGGCGTCCGCCACCTCGCGGCTGACGAAGACGGTGTCCTCGGCGACCCAGTAGGTCTCGCGCGCGTGGTAGTCGATGTAGAAGCGCTTGAAGTTGTCGGTGATCCCGTAAAGCACGTCGTTGCGCTCGGGGATCTGCGGGTGTTCCCAGCTGCCCGCGGGATCATAGATCACCCGCTGGCTGCCGTTGATCATCACCGCCGAATGGCCGCCTTCGCCGCGCGGGATGCCGATCACGGTGAACAGCGTGATCGAGGGCGGCTCGTTCGACACGAAGCGCGCCCGGCGCAGGGCCTCGTCATCCGCCCAGCGCGGCTCGGCGCAGGCGGCCAGCGCGGCCGTCAGAGTAAGCGCCAGAAAGGCGCGCCTTTTCATCGGCATGATGTCACGTTCCCTCGCGCCGCCCCCTTCATCGGAGAGTCGGCCGGTGTCGGTCAGGCGTTGGCCAGGGCCAGGAAGATCAGGATGACGACGACCCCGACCGCGAACCAGGTCATCAGGCGGATGAAGCCGTCGAAGGTGCGCTGGTGATCGGTCACGTCCATCGTGCCATGGTCGTGATGCGCGACGGCATGATCCTGGTGATGGGTGGAGTGCTGCGTGTGCGTCGTGGCCATCTGTTGTCTTGTCCCCTGGTCGCGGCGTTCGGTCCTGTTCCGGGCATCGCTAGCGGAAAGCGCAGGCGCTGTCACGCCCTCCACAGCACGCCGCCCTGCGCGTCGGTGCCCGCCGGCCACGCGAGCCCCCGCGCTTCAAGCGCATTCAGATGCGCCACCGCCTCGACCAGCGCGAGGCCGTATTCCCCGTCCCCGATCCGCCGCCCGAACAGCAGGTCGAAGCATTGCACGGCGGTGCGGGGCGCGACTGCCAGCGCCTCGGCCAGCCGGCGCAGAGCGGATTCATGGTTCTCGGCCAGTTGCACAAGCCGCTGCGGCAGGCCGGTGAAGGGCAGCTTGTGGCCCGGCAGGACGAGGTGGCGCGGCTCGGCCCGCGCGGCCATCCGGGCGCAGCTGTCCAGCCAGTCGCCGACGGGGTCCGCGCCCGGCTCGGTCGGATAGACGCCGAGGTTGGGCGAGATGCCGGGCAGAAGCTGGTCGCCCCCGATCACCAGGTCGTCGCTGTCCGACCACAGGGTCAGGTGCTCGGCCGCATGGCCCTCGCCCGTCACGACCCTCCAGTCGCGCCCGCCCAGGCGCAGGGTCTGGCCATCGCGGAGGCGGCGATAGCCCAGCGGCAGGGGATGGACCACGTCGGCGGTGTTCCAGGGCCGTTCGGCGGCGCGCTGCTCCAGCCGCGCCTCTTCCATGCCCGCGCGGCGCCAGAAGTCGATCTGCTGCGGCGTGGCCCGGTCCTGCACGTCCAGCGCCAGCATCCGCGCAAACAGCCAGGCCGTGCGGCTGGTGAGAAGCTCGGCCCCGTGTTCCTCGACGAACCAGCCCGCAAGGCCGATGTGATCAGGATGCTGGTGCGTGGCCAGCACCCGCGCGACCGGTGCCCCCGCCAGGGGTCCCGAAAGCAGGCGCCGCCAGATCTCGCGCGTGCGCTTCGTGTCGAAGCCGGTGTCCACGATCGTCCAGCCATCCGCGTCGGCCAGGGCATAGGCGTTGACGTGATCCAGCCGCATCGGCAGCGGCAGGCGCATCCACAGGACGCCTTCCGCCACCTTGACCGCCTCGCCCTCGGGCGGAGGCTCTGGCCAGGGATGGCGGATGCCCTCGGGGCGAGGGGCAGCGGTCATGCGGCCCCGGCGAAGGCCGCGTCGGGCAGGGCGTCGAGGTCGGCCCAGCCCGCCCGTGCCTCGGCCAGGTCGCCCGTGTTGCGGGGCAGGACGCGGGTCACGAAGATGCTGGCCAGGCGCTTGCGGGCCTCGTCGCCCTTGCGGGCGGCGATCAGGTGGTAATGCGCGCCCAGCACCCGGGCGAAGGCGTTGAGATAGGGCATCGCGCCCGCAAGCCGGTCGGTCTGGCCGGACTCGATCAGGGCGGCGGTGGCCTCGCGCAGCGTCTCGGCAGCGTCCCACACCGCGCGGGCCAGTTCGGGCATCTCGGCCTGCGCGGCCTTGGCGCCGTCCATGATCTCGTCGATCAGGCGGAAGGCCATCTCGCCCCCGTCCGACATCTTGCGCAGCACCAGATCGATGGCCTGGATGCCGTTGGTGCCTTCGTAGATGGGGGTGATGCGGACATCGCGCAGGAACTGGGCGGCGCCGGTTTCCTCGATATAGCCCATGCCGCCGTGGACCTGCACGCCCATGTCGGCCACGCGGCAGCCGACATCGGTGCCATAGGACTTGGCAATGGGCGTCAGGAAGGCCGCACGGGCCGCGCATTCGGGGTCGCCTGTGGCCGCCGCCATGTCCAGCGCCTGCGCGCAGGCCAGCCCGATGGCGCGGGCGGCGAAGACCTCGGCCCGGCCGCAGGCCAGCATCCGGCGCACGTCGGGGTGGCGGGCAATGGCACCCATCTGCGCCCGCTCGCCCGCATAGGCGGCCGCCTGTTGCAGCGCGGCCTCGGCCACGGCCACGCCCTGCATCCCCACGCCCAGCCGCGCCGCGTTCATCATGGTGAACATCGCGGCCATGCCCTTGTGTTCCCCGCCGACCAGCCAGCCCTTGGCGCCCTCGAAGCTCATCACGCAGGTGGGCGAGCCGTGGATGCCCATCTTGTGTTCCAGCGACACGACCTTGAGGCTGTTGGCCAGCCCCGGCCTGCCATTCCCGTCGGGCAGGTATTTCGGCACCATGAACAGGCTGATCCCGCGCGTGCCCTTTGCCCCGTCGGGCAGGCGCGCCAGCACCAGGTGGCAGGTGTTCTCGTTCACGTCGCTGTCGCCCCAGGTGATGAAGATCTTCTGCCCGGTGATGCGATAGGTGCCTTCGCCGTCCGGCTCGGCCCGCGTCGTCAGCGCGCCCACGTCGGACCCGGCCTGCGGCTCGGTCAGGTTCATGGTGCCATTCCATTCGCCCGAGATCAGCTTGGGCAGGTAAAGCTGCTTCATCGCCTCGTCGCCGTGGTGCTGCAGCGCCTCGATCTGGCCCTGGGTCAGCAGCGGGTTCAGCTGCAGCGCAAGGCAGGCACCCGCCATCATCTCGCTGACCGCGACGTTCAGCGTCTGGGGCAGGCCAGCGCCGCCATGCTCGGGATCGGCCGACAGCCCGATCCAGCCGCCCTCGGCAATGGCCGCGAAACCCTCGGCATAGCCGGGCGACGACCGGACCGCGCCGTTTTCCAGACGGGCGGGCGTCAGGTCGCCTGCGCGGTTCAGCGGCGCCAGCACCTCGGTCGCCATGCGGCCCGCTTCGGACAGGATCGCGGCCACGGTGTCGGGCGTCGCCTCGGCGAAGCGCGCGGTCGCGGCGACAGGTGCCAGCGGCACGACCGATTGCAGGATGAAGGCGATGTCCTCGACCGGCGCGCGATAGGCCATGTAACTGTTCCCCCGTGGCGGCGCGGGCGTTGCATTCCGCCGCCCGGCGCGTATTTCCCATGCTGGCCATGAAGGTTAACTCTCGCCCGGCCCGCCGCAACCCCGCAGAGGCGCAATGACCAGCCATTCCACCCTGACCTTGCGTCCCGATGCCCCCGGCATCGCCCGCGCCGCGCGCCTGCTGGCCGAAGGGCAGGCCGTCGCCCTGCCGACCGAGACGGTCTACGGCCTGGCCGCCGATGCACGGAACGGCGAGGCGGTGGCGCGCATCTACGCGGCGAAGGGCCGGCCTTCGTTCAATCCGCTGATCGTGCACCTGGCCGATGCCGAAGCCGCCGGGCGCATCGGCGTGCTGGACGGGGACGCCCGGCGGCTGGCGGAAGCCTTCTGGCCCGGCCCGCTGACGCTGGTGGTGCCGCTGCGGGACGGGGCAGGGATCGCGGGGATCGTGACGGCGGGGCTGGACAGCGTGGGGCTGCGGGTGCCCGCGCATCCTGTGGCCCATGCGCTGCTGCGGGCCTTCGGCGGCCCGCTGGCCGCACCTTCGGCGAATCGCTCGGGGCGGATCAGCCCGACGACGGCGGCGCATGTGCTGGACCCGGACGGGGGCCTTGCGGGGCGGATCGCGGCGGTGGTGGACGGCGGCGCCTGCCCTGTCGGGGTCGAATCGACCATCGTCGGCTGGCGCGAAGGCGAGCCCCTGCTGCTGCGTCCGGGCGGGGTTCCCGCCGAGGCCATCGAAGCCGTGCTGGGCCGCCCGCTTGCGCGCGGCGCCGACCTTGCCGCCCCCGACGCACCGGGGCAGTTGTCCAGCCATTATGCCCCCGCCGCCTCTGTCCGGCTGGACGCGGCCGAGGCGCGGCCGGGCGAGACGCTGATCGGCTTCGGCCCGGTCGCGGGCGATCTGAGCCTGTCGGCCTCGGGCGACCTGACGGAGGCCGCCGCGCGCCTGTTCGACACCCTGCGGGCCGCCGACCGGCTGGGGCAGCCCATCGCGGTCGCGCCGGTCCCGCGCCACGGGCTGGGGCTGGCGATCAACGACCGCCTGGCGCGTGCCGCCGCGCCGCGCTGAGCGGTTGCCCCGCGCCCGCCGCATCCTTAGCCTCATCCCATGACCGCCGACCCGACCTGGAAGGGGATGCCCCTCGACGCCGAGACCGCGCTGGCGCTGCTGGAATGGCAGCGCGAGATGGGCGTGGACGAGGCCATCGGGGACGCGCCGGTGGACCGCTATGCCGAGCCGCTGCGCCCGGCCACCACCGCGCCCGAACCCGCCCCTGCCGCTGCGCCCCCGACACCCGCGGCCGAGCCGCTGATGGGCCAGGCGCAGGCCATGGCCGCCCGCGCGCGGACGCTGGCGGAACTGTCCGAGATCCAGAGCGGCTTCGACGGCCTCGAGATCCGCCGTGGGGCGCGCAACTTCGTCTTTGCCGATGGTCACCCCGGCGCACGGGTGATGATCCTGGGTGAGGCACCCGGAGAGGAGGAGGACCGACAGGGCCGCCCCTTCGTCGGTCGGGCAGGGCAGCTTCTGGACATGATGTTCGACGCCATCGGACTGTCCCGCAACGCCGTGGACGCAGAGCGCGCGCTTTACATCACCAATGTCCTGCCCTGGCGCCCCCCCGGCAATCGCCGCCCGGAACAGGCCGAGATCGACGCGATGCTGCCCTTTGTCGCGCGCCATGTCGAACTCGCGTCGCCCGACATCCTGGTCCTGATGGGGAACACGCCCTGCAAGGCGGCGCTGGGCCGCGACGGCATCCTGCGGCTGCGGGGACGCTGGGCCGAGGCTTTCGGCCGCCCCGCCCTGCCGATGACCCATCCCGCCTACCTGCTGCGGAATCCCGTCGCCAAACGCGAGGCTTGGGCGGACCTCTTGTCCCTGTCCGCGCGGCTTCAGGCCGGGTCGCAGCCCTGATACTCGACCGCGCCCTCGGGGCCGATCAGCGTCAGGCGCACCTCGGCCGGGTCCAGCGGAAAGGGCCTGGCGGCAGGCGGCACGAAATCCGCGGTGGCCGTCAGCTCGTCGTCCTTGGCCGTGACCACGGGCGCCGAGACCCAGACCTCGGGCCGGCCGAGCTCCAGCGCGGCGGCGGTGTCGGCCGACAGGCGGGCGCCGACCGAGGCCGCGACCCGCACGCCGTCGGCGATGTCGGTCAGGGTGCAGGTCAGCGCCGCCTCGACCGGTTCGGGCACCTGCGCCAGCGCGGCGAGGATGGCCGGGTCGGGGCTTGTGGCGGCCGGGGGCATGTCCAGCGTCAGGTCGGCAGGCACGCAGACGTTCAGGCAGAGGCCCAGTTCGACCTCGACGCGGCCCGCAACGGACTGGCCGGGGGCGGCGGGCGCAAGCTCGATCGGCAGCACCAGCGCCCCGTGATAGCCCAGCGTCCGTTCGCCCGCCGAGTCGATCACCTCGGGGCGCGGCCAGTGGGCGCGCGCATGGTCCAGGTTCGCCAGGCCGGCCCAGTCGAAGCGGGGCGGCACACCGCTGTCGCCGGGACTGCGCCAGTAGGTCTTCCACCCCGGCGCAAGCTCCAGCCGCAGCGCGGTCATCCAGGTCCCCGCCTCGGTCCGGTAGGGGGGCAGCAGCGCGGCCGTTTCGAGCCCCTGCGGCAGGTCCTGCGTTCCTGCGGCGGCGGGCAGGGCCAGAAGGGCGATCAGGGGCAGGGCCAGGCGGGTCATGCCTTCTGCTGTAGGTCGCGGATGGCCCGCAAGGAAGTCACATCTGCGCCACGGGTTCGTGCAGTCTTGCAGGGCGGGCCGCGGATACCGATCTTTTACCGGAAAGGAAGTCCAATGACCCGCTCCGACCAACACCATCCCACCGGGGACACTGGCCGCGTCCATGGCCGCCGTCCCGACAACCTGACCGGCAAGGTGCTGATCGCCATGCCCGGGATGAGCGATCCGCGCTTTTCCCATTCCGTGGTGCTGATCTGCGCCCATGGCGACGAGGGCGCGATGGGCATCGTGCTGAACAAGCCCCTGCCGGGCGTGGGCTTCGCCGACCTGCTGGGCCAGCTCGGCATCGACGCCGAAGGACGCGCGCCCGCGGTTCCCGTTCATTTCGGCGGCCCCGTCGAGCCGGGGCGCGGCTTTGTCCTGCATCCCCTGCCCGAAGGCGCGGAAGGCGAGGACGAGGGCGTGCTGCGCATCCCCGGCCTGCGGCTGGGCATGACCACGACGCGCAACATCCTGGAAGACATCGCCAGCGGCCGAGGGCCGGACCGGGCGGTGCTGTCGCTGGGTTACGCGGGCTGGGACGCGGGCCAACTGGAAGCCGAGGTGCTGGCGAACGGCTGGCTGGTCGCCGAGGCCGGGGACGAGCTGATCTTCGGCACCGACAACGCCCGCAAGTGGCACCAGGCCCTGAAGTCGCTGGGCGTCGATCCGCTGGCCCTGTCCACCGCCGCCGGCCACGCCTGAACCGAACAGGGGCGCCGCCGCTCCTGCCTTTGGGCGGGCCAAGGGGTATTTGGGTCAGCAAGACGCCCGGCGGGTTGCCCGGGCCGCGCCGCTTTGCGATAGAGGCGAGACCCGCGATCCCGGAGGCCCGTACATGACGTTCCGCGCCCGCCACCTGCTTGGCGTCGAACAGCTTTCGCCCCCCGAGATCACGACCCTTCTCGATCTCGCCGAAAGTTATGTCGCCCTGAACCGGCGCACGGTGAAGCATGGCGACGCGCTGGAGGGGCTGACCCAGATCAACCTGTTCTTCGAGAACTCGACCCGCACGCAGTCGAGCTTTGAGCTGGCCGGCAAGCGTCTGGGCGCGGATGTGATGAACATGGCCGTGGCGCAGTCGAGCGTGAAGAAGGGCGAGACGCTGATCGACACGGCGCTGACGCTGAACGCGATGCAGCCTGACCTGCTGGTGGTCCGCCATCCCCATTCCGGCGCGGTGAACCTGCTGGCGGAAAAGGTGAACTGCGCCGTCATCAACGCGGGCGACGGGCGTCACGAGCACCCGACGCAGGCGCTGCTGGACGCGTTGACGATCCGCCGCGCCAAGGGGCGGCTGCACCGGCTGACCGTCGCCATCTGCGGTGACATCGCGCATAGCCGCGTGGCCCGGTCCAACCTGATCCTGCTGGGCAAGATGGAAAACCGCGTGCGGCTGGTGGGTCCGGCCACGCTGATGCCCTCGGGCGTGGGCGAGCTTGGCTGCGAGGTCTGCGAGGACATGGCCGAGGGCCTGAAGGACGCCGACGTGGTCATGATGCTGCGGCTTCAGAAGGAGCGCATGGACGGCGGCTTCATTCCGTCTGAACGAGAGTATTTCCATCGCTGGGGCCTTGATGCGGCAAAGCTGGCGCTGGCAAAGCCGGACGCCATCGTCATGCATCCGGGGCCGATGAACCGGGGCGTCGAGATCGACGGCACCATCGCCGATGACATCAACTGCAGCGTGATCCAGGACCAGGTCGAGATGGGCGTGGCTGTCCGCATGGCCGCCATGGACCTGCTGGCGCGCAACCTGCGCGCCGAGCGTGGCGCCAAGGCTGCGGGGGAGGGGACCTATGTCTGAGGCCTTGCCGCCTTCGTCGCGGCCGCATGGGTATTTGCATCAGGAAGAACTCCGGGCGCTGTCATGATCCTGCATTTCCAGAACGCCCGCCTGATCGACCCCGAGGCGCTGACGGACGAGCCTGGCAGCCTGACCGTTCAGGACGGCCTGATCGTCGCGGTGGATGACGATGCGCCGGAAGGGGCGCGGATCGTTGATTGCGCGGGGCGCTGCCTTGCGCCGGGGATCGTGGACTGGGGCGTCAAGATCGGCGAGCCGGGCGAGCGGCACAAGGAATCCATGCGCTCGGCGGCGCTGGCGGCGGCGGCGGGCGGGGTCACGACTATCGTGGCCCGGCCCGATACCAAGCCCGCCATCGACGCGCCGGAATCACTGGAGTTCGTGACCCGCCGCGCCTCGGAACAGCCCGTCCGCATCCGCCACCAGGCGGCGCTGACGCGCGGGCGCGAGGGCCGCGAGATGGTCGAGATGGGCTTCCTGCAGGACGCGGGCGCCGTCGCCTTCACCGACGGGGTGCGGGTGGTCGAGAACACCAAGCTTCTGTCGCGCTGCATGACCTATGCGCGGGGGATCGGGGCGCTGATCGTGGGGCATCCGCAGGATGCGGGACTTTCAAGGGGCGCAGCGGCGACCTCGGGCAAGTTCGCCTCGCTCTACGGTCTGCCCTCGGTGACGCCCCTGGCCGAGCGGATGGGGCTGGAACGCGACCTCGCGCTGGTCGAGGCGACAGGCGTGCGCTGGCACGCCGACCAGATCACCACGGCGGGCGCGCTGGCGGTGCTGGACCGGGCGCGGGCGGCGGGGCTGGACGTGACGGCGGGAACCTCGATCCATCACCTGACGCTGAACGAATTCGACGTGGGGGATTACCGCACCTTCTTCCGCCTGACGCCTCCGCTGCGGTCCGAGGACGACCGGCTGGCGCTGGTCGAGGCGGTGGCCGAAGGGCGCATCGACGTCATCGGCAGCTTCCACACGCCCCAGGACGAGGAAGCCAAGCGCCTGCCCTTCGAGGTCGCGGCGCCGGGCGCGGTGGGGCTGGAAACGCTGCTGCCTGCCGCGATGCGGTTGTATCATCAGGGCGGCGTGGGGCTGGCGCAGCTGTGGCGGGCCATGTCGCTGAACCCGGCGAAGCGCTTGGGGCTCGACGGCGGGCGGCTGGCCATCGGGGCGCCGGCGGACCTGGTGCTGTTCGATCCCGACGCGCCCTTCATCCTCGACCGCTTCGCGCTGCGGTCAAAGTCGAAGAACACGCCCTTCGACGGCGCCCGGATGGAGGGGCGGGTGCTGGGCACCTGGGTAGAGGGCCGCCGCGTCTTCGGGGGTGAGGATGCTTGAGCCGAGCGGAGCGGGCGCGATGATCCTCGCGGCAGGTTTGGGCTATCTGCTGGGCTCGGTGCCTTTCGGCGTCGTGATTACGCGGGCGCTGGGCTTGGGCGACCTGCGCAAGATCGGATCGGGCAACATCGGCGCGACCAACGTGCTGCGGACGGGCCACAAGGGCGCGGCGCTGGCGACGCTGGCTCTGGACAGCGGCAAGGGCGCCATTGCGGTGCTGCTGGCCCGTGCCTTGGGCGGCGAGGGCGCGGCGCTGGTCGCGGGGGCTGCGGCCTTCCTGGGCCATCTGTTCCCGGTCTTTCTGGGCTTCCGGGGCGGCAAGGGGGTCGCCACCTTCCTTGGCACGCTGATTGCACTCTCCTGGCCCATCGGGCTGATGGCCTGCGGGCTTTGGCTGCTGACGGCGGCCATGACCCGCATCTCGTCCCTTTCGGCGCTGGTCGCGGCGGCGGGGGCGCCGGTGCTGGCGCTGGGCTTCGGCGCGCGCGGCCTTGCCCTGACGGCGCTGTTCATGGCGGCGCTGATCTTCCTGCGCCACCGCGCCAATATCGCCCGGCTGGCCGCGGGGACCGAGCCGCGCATCGGCCGCAAGACCTAGCGCAGGGGCGCCAGCGCCGCGTTCTCGGCCCGGATGCGGATCATCAGGACAGCGGCGTTCAGGACGGAAAAGGCCAAGGCGACCCCCGTCAGCCCCAGCACCATCGGTGCCACGGCGATCTCCAGCACGACAAGGGTGTAGTTCGGGTGGCGCAGCACTCGGAACGGCCCGCGCCTGACCAAGGGCTCGTCCAGCACGATGATGCGGGTGGTCCAGCGCGGCCCCAATGTGGAGAGAATCCACAGCCGGAACAGTTGCAGAAGCGCGAAGGCCGCGAGCCATGCCGGCTGGATCGGCTGGCCCCAACCGAATACGGCGATCGACACCAGCCAGGCCGCGTGCAGCGCCACGATCAGCGGATAATGCGCCGCCCCATGTTCCACCGCCCCGCGCGCCAGCAGGCGGCGCGTGTTGCGGCGGGCGATGACCAGCTCGGCCAGACGTTGCAGAACCAGAAAGGCGATGAACAGCGCAGCGGCCACGGGTCAGAGATCCAGCGGCAGCATGGACAGGGTGAAGCCGGGGCCCAAGGCCGACAGCATCAGCCGGCCTTCGGGCCTGCGCGCCAGCACCTCGGCCAGCACGAACAGCACCGTGGGGGCGGACATGTTGCCGGCCATCCGCAGCACCTCGCGCTCGGCGTCCAGCGTGCCGGGGCCAAGCTGCAGTGCCTCCTCGATGGCCGTGACGACCTTGGCGCCGCCGGGATGGCAGACCATGCGGGCGATGGGCTCAAACCCCAGGGCGGGGCGCATCGCAGCGTAGGCGGCGGCGAGGTTCTCGGTCGCGAAGCCGGGGATCGAGCGGTCGAAGATCACCCCGAGCCCTGCGTCGTCCACGTCCCAGCCCATGATGTCCAGCGTCTCGGGCCACATGTGCTGGACGCCGCGCCCGACCAGGGGACCGTCGCCCGCGCCGGACCCCAGCACGACCGCCGCCGCGCCGTCGCCGAACAGGGCCGTGGCGATGATGTCGGCCTTGTCCATCCGGTCCATGCGGAACAGCAGCGTGCAGGTTTCCACGGCCACCATCAGCACCCGCGAGCCGGGCCGGGCCGCGGCAAGCTCGCGCGCGATGGCCATTCCAGTCACCCCACCCGCGCAGCCGAGGCCGAAGACCGGCACCCGCTGCACGTCCGGGCGGAAGCCCATCTCGCGCGCGACCCGCGCTTCCAGCGTCGGCGTGGCGACGCCGGTCGAGGAGATGGTGACGATCGTGTCGATGTCGCCTGCCCGCAGGCCCGCTGCCTGCAGCGCGCCTTCGGCGGCATCGCGGAACAGCGCGGTCGCACCCGCCAGATAGGCGTCGTTGCGGGCCTTCCAGCCATGCGGCCCGGCGAACCAGTCCATCGGCACGACCGAGGCGCGCTGGTCGATCCCCGCGTTCTCGAAGGCCGAAACGATCCGCTCGAACTGGGGATAGCGGGGGGCGAGCAGCTCGCGCGCGCGGGCGACGACCTCCGTCTGGCGCAGCACATGGGGCGGCAGGGCAGTTGAAAGCCCCAGCAGGCGGACCTCGGTATCCGAGGAATGCGGGACGGCAGAGGGAAGGGGGGCGGGCAGGACGGGTCGGACGGTCACGGGTTGGCCCTCGCGGCGCGGGTCGCCGGAAAGGGGAACCGACGCCCGCCCGCCCCGGTTCCGTCACCTCGTCGGGACGGGTTCCTCGCCGCGATAATCGTAGAAGCCCCGGCCCGTCTTGCGGCCCAGCCAGCCGGCCTCGACATATTTCACCAGGAGCGGGCAGGGGCGGTATTTCGTGTCCGCCAATCCGTCATGCAGCACGTTCATGATGGCAAGACAGGTATCCAGCCCGATGAAGTCGGCCAGCTCCAGCGGACCCATCGGATGATTCGCGCCCAGCTTCAGCGACTGGTCGATGGACCGGACGTTGCCCACACCCTCGTACAGCACATAGACCGCCTCGTTGATCATCGGGACCAGGATGCGGTTCACGATGAAGGCGGGGAAATCCTCGGCGCTGGCGGGGATCTTTCCCAGGCTCTCGACCACATGGCAGAGGGTGCGATAGGTCGGCTCGTCCGTGGCAATGCCGCGGATCAGTTCCACCAGCTGCATCACCGGCACGGGGTTCATGAAGTGGAAGCCCATGAAGCGTTCGGGCCGGTCGGTGCGCGAGGCCAGCCGCGTGATCGAGATCGACGAGGTGTTCGAGGTCAGGATCGTTTCCGGCTTCAGATGCGGGACGATCGACTCGAAGATGCGGTTCTTGACGTCCTCGCGCTCGGTCGCGGCCTCGATCACCAGGTCGGTCTGGCCGATCTCCTCGACGGCGGTGGTGGTGCGGATGCGCGCCATGGCGGCGGCCTTGTCCTCGGCCGAGATCTTGCCGCGGCCGACCTGACGTTCGAGGTTGCGGTCCACGGTGGCCACTGCCTTGGCCATTGCCTCGGGCGAGATGTCGTTCAGCAGCACGTCATAGCCCGCCAGCGCGAAGACATGGGCGATGCCATTGCCCATCTGCCCGGCGCCCACGATGCCCACGCTGTCAATCGCCATCGCCGTCCTCATCATCCATCCGGGCCGAAACCGCCGCCACCATAGGCGGAGGCCCGTGGGCCATCAACAAGGTTTCTGGACGACCTGTTATGCGCTAGATTCGCGAGGCGGGAAAAGGCGTGAATGGATGATAACCGCCACGCTTGACACGACGAAGCTGGTTGTCCTGATGCTCGCCGGAGCCGCCTTCGCGGCAGCCGGTCTATGGTTGATGCTGCGCCCGAAGCCCGAGACCGGGGCCGCCAAGATCGAATTGTTTGGCCTGAAGTTCGAGGCGGCCTCGGCGGGCCTGCTGGTCTTCCTGACCGGTGCGGGATTCATCGCCGTGCCGGTCTTCGTCCCTGAACGCGAGTCGGTTCCTGCGCCACGCGCTTCGCCGGATGCACCCCAAGTCGGCGTTTCCGGGCAGCCAGCCACCGGCGCCGGGCCAGCCGAGAAGAAGGACGGCCGAGTCACACCCGTCCCCATCCCGACCGACATCATACCGGCCAGAGCGCGCGCGACTGCCCGCGAGGTCGAGCCGAACAACGACTACGAGAGCGCCAACCTGATCGCCGCAGGCAGATCGGTCGCCGGCGAGGTCCAGAACAGGAACGAGGACTGGTTCGCCGTTCCAGTGAATGCCAATGAAACGACGCTGAATGTTCGGCTACGTTCCTTGCAGGGCAGCGCCTGTTACATTCACTTCTATTCGGCAGCCGAAACCGCACTGCGCGATAAAGGAGACTTTCCTGAAGAGCACACGGTCTCTGACTGGACGCTCCCGCTCGATGGAGCGGGAGCGGTGTTACTGCGGATCTGGGGATACGAAGATTGCCGCTACGAGCTCTTCACGAGCCATGCTGAAAGCTGATCTCCCGAACCCAGCGCGATAGCCTATTTCTCCAGCTTCTCCGTCAGTTCCGGCAGGACGGTGAAGATATCGCCGACCAGTCCGTAATCGGCGACCTGGAAGAT